>CAYWXT010000021.1:0-35632 GCA_964462125.1 uncultured Pirellulaceae bacterium
GGGTTCACCCGCGTGATCAACCCCCGCGTGTTGATGGAAATGATTGCGTCGGGCGCGGCGTCCAGAATGGCCCGCAGCTCCTCCTTTTGTTCGCGGAGCACGCGGGCAGATTTTTCGCGTTCGACCACCCGTCCCAGCAGCATGCCGACACTCGCCATCGCGTCCAACAACTGTCCGGTCTCCTCCACCCTCGTATCGGAAAAAAACTCCAACACCCCGACGGTTTGCCTTTCGGCGATGATCGGAAATGCTGCGACGACCTCGATTCCCAGCTTTTTTGCGAGCGAAGCTCGATTGCTTGACAGGGCGGAACCGACATCGGTACTGAATTCAGCTTTCCCGCGATGATAAACCTGCGCCACCAATTCCTCGTCCCGCCTGATGCGTTGGCGGATCACCTGCTGTCGAAACGGCTCGAACTGCGGCGCGGCTTGCTCGTACCATGTGTGATGGGGCAGCAGTTCGTCGGGCTCGGTCCGAGAAGGAACCCAAACGTGCCCGAACTTCCAGCCGTCGTGCTCACTGACCCGCTTCAACGCGTAGACCATGGCGGCCTCGACGTCCGTCTCACGACTGGCCATGGAAGCGATGTCGTTGAGCATCAGCAGCGCTGAGGTACGTTCGGTCACCTGATGTTCGAGCGTGTCGGTGAGCCGCCGGACTTCCTCTTCGGCCTGTTTCCGCAGGGAGATGTCCGCGCTGCTTCCGACAAACCTCATCAACTCACCCTGGGACGATACGCAGGGATTGCCCCGCGACTCGAGCCAAACCCATCGCCCGTCGGCCGCGCGAGCACGTACCTCGGCGTGCAACGGTTTGCGATCGCGGATGCAGTCACGAATTTCATCGGCGTAGGCGTCGATATCGTCCGGGTGCATCAGGGATTGCCAGCGATCGCCGCGCACGGCATCTTGGCTGACGTCGAAAAAATCCATGTAGGTTCGGTTGACGAACTCTCGCCGCCCTTCGGCATCGTGGACCCAGATCATCACCGGGACCTCGTCGGCCATGATTCGAAATCGGTGCTCGCTCTCCCGGAGTGCCGCTTCCGCTTGCCGCCGGTCGGTGACATCGGTCAAGGTAAGGTGACAGCGGCTGCCGGCGTCGGAATCGTTCCGGTAGACCGTGCACTCCAGGCGTCCCCAAAACCGATCTTCATCGCGTCGGCCCAACGGCAGTTCATCGATTTGTCGCTCCGGTTCGTGGAACACTGATTGCCAGAGCAAGTACCATTGATCCTGGCCATCCCTCTGGACGAACTCCGAGAACTTGGTCCTGACCAGTTCTTGGCGGGCGACGCCCAGGAGTTCGGCGGCACGCAGATTCGCTTCCAAAATGACCCCCTCGTAGCTCAGGGTCAGGTAACCGACGGGGGCAAATTCATAGAGATCGGAATAGCGGTCGCGGGATTCAGCGAGTTCGAGCTGCGCCTGTTGTAACTCCTCGTTCTGGAGTTCCAACTCGATCTGATGGACCTGCAGCTCATGCACCAGCGACTGCACATCTTCGGGGGGCATGCCCGCGATCTCCGCCCGCGAGGTTCGGAGCATTGCCTCGGCCCGTTGGCGGAGCGTTTGGGGCGGGTGCGATTTGTCGGCGGAAGCTGGATCGGAAGAAGGGTCGTTGGCCATGGTGGGTTCCAGTTTAACGGACATCCTCCGACCGCTGGTCCGTGATCTCTTGCATTCCCAGCAGGATCATTCCGGGCAGGCCCGACGCTTGCTGCACGCGGCGGGCGTTGAGCGCGAAGCGGCGTCGTCCCAGGTTGGGAAATTCATCTTCCACCCCAAAGTCCTCGAACTTCGCATCCCGCGCCATGACCTCCTCCAAGAGTTCTCGGAGCTCCGGGAGATCCCATTGCTGTTCACCCGTTTCGTAGATCAGCTTGCCTTGGACTGTCTCGGATCGCACCCGAAAGGTCTCGCAAAAGCGGCGGTTTACTGAAACGACATGCAGTTGTTCATCAAGCACCAGCAGGGGGTGTCGCACCGTATCGAAAATGTTCTCAAAGTAGGTCCGCAATTCGGCCAACTGCTTGGCCCGTTTCAGTTCGTCGATATTGACCAAGGTGACCACCAGTCCATCGATCACGTTGTGGGCGGTCCGATAGGGCATGATCCGCATCATGTACCACACGCCCTCGGTCGAGACGACTTCTTGTTGCTTGGAGACAAGCGTTTTGAGGACGTCCCGGCAATCGTTCACCCAGTGATCGCTTTGCAGGTTGGTGGCCAGTTCCTGGATCGGTCGCCCGACATCGGACGGCCGCAACTTGATCAGGTTTTTGGCTTGCTCGGTGTAGCGTTTGATTTTCAGTTCGGTATCCAGGAACAGCGTCGCCACGTCGGTGCTGTTGAGTAGATTCTGCATGTCGTCGTTGGCATGGGCCAACTCCTCGACTTTGCTTTGCAGCTCCGTGTTGACTGTCGTCAGCTCTTCGTTCAGGGATTGCAGTTCCTCCTTCGACGTTTCCAGTTCCTCGTTGGTGCTTTGCAACTCCTCGTTGGTGCTTTGCAGTTCCTCGTTGGTCGACTTGAGCTCCTCGTTGGCGGTTTTCAGCTCTTCCTGCGTGGTGTGATGCGATTCTTGGAGGTATTGAATTTCCCGCTCCAATTCGGCGACGCGATCGTCTTGCTCGTCATTCTGGCGAGACGGTTTCTCGGGACCCTGGGGAGACGGTTTTTCGGGCGATTCCGCTGTGGCCGACGCCGGGACGGGGCGAAAGCTGACCAACAGCAGCCCGCGAATCGTCTCGGGATCGTGAAGCTTGGTCACCGTCAGGTCCACGTGGGCTTGTCCCCCGTTGACCTTCACACGCACATTTTCCCGCACGACATCCTGGTCCTCGGTGACCGCTTGGCGGACGGCCGACGCCAGGGCGGTTCTCAGCCCCTCGCGGGCCATATCGAAAGCGTTCATCCGCGGCTGACCCTCGGCCGGTTCCAGGTATTGCCCGGTGCGGCCGTGGACATGGATGATGTCGCCGCGATCGTTGATGGCGATCGTGGGGGGACAGAATCGTGCCAGCATCAATCGTTCGATCAACCGTTCGACCGACCGCCGCGTCGAACCTTTTGAACTCGGTCGGTTGTGATGGGAGGCGGACGTTTCGCCCGTTTGCTCCTCTGCCTCCCCACCGGCGATCAGCGGAGCGATGGGGATTTCCAGCGGACGGGGCGTGGCGGTTTCTTGGCGGCGGAAAATCTTCCACCGCTTGCAGAGCGTCTTGAAGATGTCGTTGAAGCTGCCGATCGTTTCCGACGGGCCGAGAAACAACAGTCCGCCGGGGCGGAGGGAGTAGTGCAGGATCGGCAACAGCCGCTGCTGCAATTCGGCATCAAGATAGATCAGCACGTTACGGCAGCAGAGCAGGTCGAGTTTGGTGAATGGCGGATCCTTGATCAGATTCTGCGTCGCGAAGATGACCATCTCGCGTATCTCGGTACAGACGCGAAAGCACTCGTCCTCACAGTGGAGGAAACGTTCCAAGCGTCGCGGGGTGAGGTCCGCTGCGATTCCGTGGGCGTACCGGCCCTGGCGCGCCGTTTCGATCGCAGCGCTGTCCAGGTCGGTGGCGAAGATCTGCACGTCCAGGTGACGGTCGATTTGATCCATGCATTCGTGAAGCAGGATCGCCAAGCTGTACGCCTCCTCGCCCGTCGCGCAACCGGGAATCCACGCTCGCAGGGTGTCTCCTTCCGAGCGTGATTGGAGCAACTCCGGCAGCGGTCCGGCCGCCAAGGTGTCCCAGGCCTCCGGGTCACGAAAGAAACTCGTGACGCTGATCAGCAGTTCCTTGAGAAGAATGTCGATTTCCTGGTCGTTTCCTTCCAGGTAGCGGGCATACACCGCCGGGTCGTCGATTTGATGCACGTTCATGCGGCGGTGAATGCGGCGCCGGATTGTGCTGGTCTTGTAGCCTGAAAAGTCGTGGCCGGTCCGTCGCCGCAACAGCCGAAAAACTTTTTGCAAGGGCGGTTCCGGAACCGACGGCGCTCGCTCGGCCCGTTGGGCGTGTTGCCAATAGGGGCCGCGAGCGTAGGCGACCAAATGATCCGGCATCTCCGCAGGGGGCAACACATAGTCGACCAATCCGGTCGCAATGGCGCTGGACGGCATCCCGGCAAAGCTGGCCGACCGCGGCTTCTGGGCCATCGCCATGCCCGATTCGGCCTTGATCGCTTTCAGTCCGATCGTGCCGTCGGTCCCCGTCCCTGAGAGGACGATACCGATCGCCCGGTCCTTTTGGTCTTCGGCTAGCGAACGAAAGAAGGAATCGACCGGCAACTTCGGAGATTCCTCCCAGGTTCGGTGCTTCAAGTGCAACGTGCCGCCGAGGATGGCTAGATGCTCCCCGGGGGGAGCCACGTACACGCGGTTGGGTTGCAGTTTGGTCTCGTCGACCGCCTCGACGACCGGCATCTCCGTTTCCCGTCCCAGCAACTCGGGCAACAGACTGGTGTGGTCCGGGTGTTGGTGGGTGAGCACGACAAAGGCCATCCCCGTGTCGGCCGGCGTGTGGTCGAACAGCTCCTTCAGCGCCTCCAGCCCGCCGGCAGAAGCCCCAATGGCAACGACGAAAAAATCGAGCCGGCTGCCGGCGGAGACTCTGCCGTCACGCTGGCGGTCGCTGGTGGAGTCGTTGCGCTGAACGCTCCGCGACGTGTGATTCTCTGGCTGCTTCGGCATCGGCCGACAAGCTCTCGTTGGGAGAAGGCAACACCTGAGCCGACCGTTATACCCCCGGAGCCGGCGATCACGGAATCGCCAATGTGCCGATTTGGGAAGGATCGACCCGATCGCCGGGATCCTGTCGCCGACCCGGGAGCAGCATGGTGGAAACTACCACAGCAGATTGGTCGCCCGCCTGATTCCCGAAGCCGGCGGTCATTCCGAGAATCACCTCAACGGTAAACGAGTCGAACTAGGCTTGCTGGAAACCAGTTGGATGCTTTCCAGAGACCGGGATCTACAGGAGCAGCCAAAATGATTTCCGCGAGTGACAGCCGACTCCTTCCGCCGCCTCTGATGACGAGCGGCGATGAACGCGGGTCCGCCTACTCCCCGAAAGAGCGACTGCGGTTGCGCAAAATCGCTCACGACTTGAAGAATTGGCTGGGGGGAATCGAGATGCTAGCCGGTCAACTGCCGGACGACGAATTGCAGACACCGGAGACGTCCCAGGTGTTGGCCCAGATCCGGAGCACCGCCGGGGAAGCGATGGAACTGTGCCAGGAACTTCTTGCCGATGGCCTGAAACCAGCATCCGGAGCACCGCGGATGCTTATCGATGTCGATGGATTATTCGGGGAAGTCCGCGATTTTCTCGATTCGGCCCGTCCCACGCGGCCGACGGTTCGCTGGCAGATCGACTTCCAGGGTCGGTCGGTCGTTGGCAATCGCGGGCAGCTCAAACGCGTGGTGATGAACCTCGTTCGTAATGCGACCGAAGCGGTGGAGGGGGATCGAGGTGAGGTGACCGTCTGGGGAAGTGTGATCGAATTCGGCCACCCGCGTTCCGGCGCGTCCATCTGCATCGAGGTATCGGATAACGGATGCGGGATGGATGAGGCAACGCGGCGAAGGGCGTTCGAACCCACCTTCACGACAAAAATGACCGGGTATGGGTTGGGATTAGCATCGGTTCACGAGATCGTTAGCCAGCACGGGGGTGGGGTCGAAATCGAAAGCGAGCTGGGGCAGGGAACGACGGTCCGTGTGCGGCTCCCCGCATCGGCCGAAGTGTTGCCAGCGGCGGATCTCTGCGCCACACGCGAACTCGCTAACGCCGCTTGCGTAGACCGTGATTCTGGCAAACCCGGAGGGGCGGGGACGCGCGATGGAGGGGAGGGGACGGCGGAGTCGCCTTCGACGGGCCAACCGCATGTGCTGTTGGTCGACGACCAACAAACTTACCGCGTCCTGGGGGAACGCTTGTTGGCAAAGAAGGGATTTCAGGTGACCAGCGTGAAGATGGCGGAGGAGGCCTTGATGCTGTTGGTGCAGGACCCGTCCTACTCAGCGATTTTGCTGGACCTGCATCTCACTGGCACCGATGGGGTCGATGCGTTTCGGCGCATCCGTGCCGGCGGCTTCGATCTCCCCGTCATCGTCACCTCAGGCTGCACCCGTTCGGAGATGGTCGCCGACTTCCGCGGCGGCCTTCGGCCCGACGGTTACGTTGAAAAGCCCTTCGATCTCGAAACCCTTGCATCTGCCCTGCACTCGGTCCTTCCGGCGAGCGGTCGAACGAGCACCAAGTTGGCGTTGGCCGAAGCGGAATGCTCCCTCGATGCCCTGGCAACCGCCGATGCCCCGACCAGCACCGATGCCTAGCCCCACTGAAGCCTGACGTTTCGTATCCCGAGTTCACGTTTTCAACAGAAGGTTCATGGAACCGATGATGACCCGTCCTGGTGAGATCCGCGCGATCGACGCCGAACATGTGCCACAGACACACTTCGCCCAAGAAGTGGTGCGGAACACCGAGGGGGTGGTGGCCGTCGTTAACAAGCTGGAAGTCACTGAGAAGACAGGCGAATGCTCGATGGGATCCGCTTTCTCTTGTTCCAAATGAGCGAGGCGGCGTTCTCCTCCGGACACGGCATTGTCGACTGGAATGGCCTGCCAATTCACAAGGTTGGACTGAGATGGATGCTCGACTGCTGATCGTGGATGAACACCCGACGGTCCGGGAAGCGCTGCGGTTTGTGTTTGCGTCTGTGGGCGTCAAGCAGATTGAAGAAGTCACCACGGGCGGAGCAGCTTGCCAGGCCGTTCGCGAGCGGACGTTCGATGCGGTGCTGCTCGACCCCTTCCTGAGCCAGCGCAATGGATTGGACGCCCTGCAGGTGATCAAGGCATGGGATCCGTCCCTGCCGGTATTGATTCACTCGTACTATGACAACCCGCGGCTCGTGGCGCGATGCTACCAACTCGGTGCGGACGATTTTCTCGTGAAAGGAGAGGACAAGGACAAATTGGTACAAGCGGTGCAGAAGGCAACCTCCGGCGACGGCCACTGGGCGATGACAGAATCGTCAAGGACAGAAAATCGGCGGATGCAGGAGGGAAGCATCCACAACGCGGGCGGAGGGATACGACCCATCTCGGACAGATTCACGCGGCGACCGTCGCATAATTAGACAAAGGAGTCGCAAATGTCACACTGCAAGGGCGAGTATTCAGCGCAACGGGATGACCAAGCCCCACGGGAGAGGAAAGCGGCGGTGACAACTTTTTTTCAGCAGGAGTGCCCCGTCTGTGGTCGGCACCTGCGGGTCCGAATCGAGTATCTTGGGCGACAGATTGCCTGTCGGCACTGCGGCCATCGAATGATTGCCGCTGACTCCCCTTCCCCCTCCAGTCGTCGCGATGCCTCGGTCCACGCCGCGCTGCAGCGGGCAAATCAGTGGCTTGCCGGAACCGCGTACGCTCGCGTCGAATGACACCCCTGCATGGGCTCCGCAATACCACCTGAGCTTGAAGAACTGGCGGCCACCTATGGCGTGATGACGGTTTTTGAGGATGCGTTCAAGCGACGTCGAGAAACGCCGGTTGAAACCGTATTAAGTGTCCTCAGCAGTCTTGGTGTCGACGTGCCCTCACTGGCCGCTGTGCCGGAGGCGCTGGAAGCCGAACGTCTCGGTCGGTTGCAGCGCCGGATCGAACCGGTCCTCGTCGCTTGGGATGGCGAGCCCGTTGCATTCGAGCTAACGCTGCCGGCGGCCGAGGCGGAAGCCGCAGTGCGGGCAACGGTGGCATTGGAGCATGATGACCAAGCTCCGCGTCTGCTCGAACTCGACGTGGGGGTACCACGTCCCAGTCGCTGTGGTCGGTTCGCCACCCGCGGTGCACGGTTTCAACACCGGCTTCCTTGGGGCTACCACCAGCTTTGGATCGAGGTCGCCGGGTCGGCTTCCCAATCGCTGCTGATCGCCGCCCCCCTTCGTGCCTATTCGGGTGACGCGGCATCAGGCCGGCAATGGGGATCCTTCCTGCCACTGTATGCCGTTCGCAGCGAGCGGAACTGGGGCGCCGGTGACCTGACCGACCTCAAGCAGCTGATGGAATGGAACGCGTCAATCGGGGCACAGCTGGTCGGCACCTTGCCGCTGTTGGCAGGTTTCCTGGACGAGCCCTGTGATCCGAGCCCTTATTCGCCGGTCAGTCGCGTCGCTTGGAACGAGTTCTACCTGGACGTGACCAAGGTTCCCGAATTTGCCGGCTCCCGCGATGCCAACGCCGTGGTCCAATCCCCCGCCTTCGCCTCGCAGCTGCGAGAGAGGCGCCAGCAGCCGCATGTCGACTACCGCGGACTGATGAGAAGCAAACGAAGTGTCCTGGAAGTCCTGGCGGATGAATTCTTTCAGAACCAGAATCCAACTCGCCACGCCGAGTTCGCACAGTTTCTGCGCGAACACCCCCATGTCGAAGACTACGCCGAATTTCGGGCCGCCCACGAGCGACGGCGAGAAGCCTGGAAGCATTGGCCGGCACGCATGCGCCAGCGCCCCTTGGCGGACAGCGACTACGATCTCCGCAGCAAGCAATATCACCTCTATGCCCAGTGGGTCACGACGGCCCAACTCGATGACCTCGCCGCCGCCGCGGGCGGCGGACTCTATCTCGACCTGCCGCTCGGGGTGCGTCCTGATGGCTATGACGTGTGGAGATGGAATGATGTCTATGCCGACACTGCCTCGGCCGGTTCGCCACCGGAAATCATGTGGACGAGCGGCCAGGACTGGGGCTTTCCGCCACTGCATCCGATCAAAATTCGTGAGCAAGGCTATCGCCATGTTCGCGATTACCTGGCCCACCATCTGCGCCTCTCGCGGATGCTCCGCATCGACCATGTGATGCAACTGCATCGACTCTATTGGATTCCGCACGGGACGCCGAAGGACCGAGGGACGTACGTGCGGTACCGCGCCGACGAACTCTATGCGATATTGAATCTTGAGTCGCATCGCAGTCAGGCGGCACTGGTGGGCGAGAATCTCGGCACGGTTCCCCCCGAGGTGAACGATTCGATGGCGCGGCACGATTTGAAACGGATGTACGTCGCGCAGTACGAAATCGCATCGGAAGAGCCGTCATCGAAGGCGTCGGGACAAGGTGCGGCGGCGCTGCGCGAGGTCCCCGACCGCGCGCTCGCCTGCTTGAATACCCATGACATGCCCACCTTTGCCGCTTGGTGGCGGGGTACCGACATCGGACTCCGGCAACAGTTGGGGTTGGTGAATGACCAAGACGCCGTAACGGAACGGGACAACCTGGAAGCAACCAAGGCAAGCCTGACAACGTGGCTACAAGAGACTGGATGGCTCCAGGGGTCGGCTCCGCAAGAACTGGACGTCCTGCAGGCGTTCTTGCGGTTCGTTGCGGCCAGTGACGCCGACGCCGTGCTGATCAACCTGGAGGATCTGTGGCTTGAAACCAAACCACAGAACGTCCCGGGAACCGGATCGGAGCAGCCCAATTGGACACGGAAAGCGGCGCGGACGTTCGGACAATTCGCCCGTGATCCCCAGCTGCTCGAAATCCTTCACGACGTTCAGCGGCGGCGCACGTCGGCTCTTTGATCAGTCCGCTTCGATCCACTGCCGCGCCTCGTCGGCCTGGTCTGTTGCGAAATAACGCACCTTGGCAGTGGTAAACGGCTTGCAGAACGTCGCCATCCCCTTTTCCCACTTTTTCTCCCCGACCACGGCCAACCGCTCGATATCGCTAAAGTGCTTGACGTTGAACTTGATGTCCTCCCATAGCGCCCCAGCGTTCCAGCCGTGGAAGTCGTGCGTTTCCAACAGCACACGGATCTTACCGTGTTTCTCAATCAACTGCTCCACCTTCGGCGAGAACTCCTCGTAGTCCTGCTTGTCCAGCCGGCCGGTCACATCGACCTCGAGGACTTTGCCCGCCTCGCGCTCTTCCATTTGTACCGTCATCAATGGTCTCCTTCGTTGCAGTCTTGTCCAAATTGTCCCATGCAAGACGATGGTTCGATGCAGAAAACGCAATACCGCACGCCAGCTGTCACGAAGCAATTCATGGGCCAGTTCCGGACGCCCGATTGATTTTTGACTCGGATTCCATCCCGTTTCCCATGAACCGCCGCGCAGGGGGAAACTTCAGAGGAGCACCGGGGTGAGTTTGGCTGAGAGCGTGTTCCATGCAGGTGCTGTGGTGCGGTAAACTGGCTCCTCCTGTGACGTCTCTCCACGCTTCCCTCCCGTTCCTCGAAGTATTCTTCCCCATGTCCGATACCGCATCCAGCTCGATCGACCACGTCCTTGATGAAGAGCGACTCTTTCCGCCGCCGGAGGAGTTCACCCGCCAGGCGGTTATCTCGTCGATGCAACAGTACGAGGAACTGTACGCCCGTGCTCGGGATGATCGCGATGGCTTTTGGCGCGATGAGGCGCTGGAACATCTGCACTGGTTCGAGCCGTTCACCGAAGTCTGTCGCTGGAACGCTCCCAATGCGGAGTGGTTCGTCGGCGGAAAAACCAACGCCAGTTACAACTGTCTCGATCGACACATCGAGGCGGGCGACGGCGACCGCACCGCGATCATTTGGGAGGGCGAACCGGGGGACACGCGGACGCTCAGCTACACCGAACTGCGGACCGAGGTCTGCAAGTGTGCCGCGGCCCTGCGGGAACTCGGCGTCAAACAAGGGGATGTGGTCAGCATCTACATGCCGATGACGCCGGAGCTGGCGGTCGCCATGTTGGCCTGCGCCCGCATCGGAGCGGTTCACTCGGTGATCTTCGCCGGTTTCAGTGCCGCATCGATTGCCGACCGGAACAACGATGCCCAAGCCAAACTGATGATCACCGCCGACGGCGTGCAGCGTCGGGGCAAGCCGCTTGCGCTGAAGGAGACGGTCGATGAGGCGCTTGAAAAGTCACCGACCGTTGAAAAATGCCTGGTGCTCCGCCGGCTCGGCAACGACGCGCCGATGACCCAAGGGCGGGACCTCTGGTGGCACGACGTGGTCGATGTCCAGATCGGTGATCTCCCCGCCGAACCACTCGACAGTGAAACACCGCTGTTCATCTTGTACACCTCCGGCAGCACCGGCAAGCCGAAGGGGATACTGCATACCACCGCCGGATACAACTTGTGGGTCAAGCGGACCTTTGAGTGGGTGTTCGATCATCGCGAGGGGGACGTTTACTGGTGCACCGCCGACTGCGGCTGGATCACCGGGCACAGCTACGTGGTCTACGGCCCGTTGGCCGCCGGAGCGACCTGCTTGATGTATGAAGGCGCTCCCAACTTTCCCGCCGAAGATCGCTTCTGGGATCTGGTCGAAAAGTACAAGGTCACGGTGATGTACACCGCGCCCACCGCGATTCGGGCGTTCATCAAATGGGGCGACGAGCATGTCGACAAACACGACTTGTCGAGCCTGCGGTTGCTCGGCAGTGTTGGGGAAGGGATCAACCCGGAAGCCTGGATGTGGTACCACCGCAAGATCGGACGGGAGCGCTGCCCGATCGTCGATACTTGGTGGCAGACCGAAACGGGGGGGATCATGATGAGCCCGCTGCCGGGGATCACCGCGACGAAACCGGGATCGTGCACGCGGCCGCTTCCCGGCGTGGTGCCGAAAATCGTGGACGAATCGGGGCGCGACGTCGAACCGAATCATGGCGGAATGCTTTGCATCGCCCAGCCATGGCCGGGAATGTTGCGGGGGATCTGGGGCGATGACGAACGCTTCGTTGAACAATATTGGTCCACCGTCCCCGGGATCTACTTGACCGGTGACAACGCTCGTCAGGACAAGGACGGCTATTTTTGGATCATGGGGCGGATCGATGACGTGATCAACGTTTCGGGGCACCGGCTCAGCACGATCGAGGTCGAGAGCGCGCTGGTCAGTCACGAGGTCGTTTGCGAAGCCGCGGTGGTCGGCCGGCCCGATGAGCTGAAAGGCCAAGCCATCGCCGCCTTCATCACGATCCGGGATCGAGAGCCGACGGACGAATTGCGACAAGAGCTGCGGCAACATGTGCGAACGCAGATCGGGGCGCTCGCACAACCCGACGATATTCGCTTCGCCACAACGCTGCCGAAGACCCGCAGCGGCAAGATCATGCGGCGGTTGCTCCGTGATGTCGCCGCCGGCCGCGAGGTGGCCGGAGACACCTCGACCTTGGAAGACCTCAACGCGCTCGCGAAGTTGCGAGACGAGGAGGATTGATGAGGTACCGCCCCAGGGATCGATCGGGGTAACCCTCGTAGAACCGTTTGATCCAGTGCCGCCCGTGCCAATGATCGAGGTGGCGTTCCCAACCGAGCCGCTGCAGCAGCCGGTCGCTGATGGCGTCATTGGTAATGTGCGCCACGATCCCCTGCGCCCCCCGGAGCCGTGCGATCTCGTCGAGCAGATGGGCAGCGCCCAGGAAGGTCTTGTAGCGGGTCCGTGCTCCCGAGCGAATGTAGTCGAGCGTCAGGAATCGTGGCATCCCCAGCGGCTGGTGGTAGTCCAGCAAGCAGCGGTCCTCCTCCCAGCGGCCGAAGCGTGCCTGGCACCAGACCTGGGCGATCGACGCGGAGGCGGGCCAGGGGCGGTGTTGAACCTCGATCAATTTCCCACCGGCCATCACGATCCGCCCGCACCGCCAACGGCGAAGCTCGCCAGCTCCCACGACCAGATCCTGCACTGACCCCAATCGCAACATCGCTATCCCCCCAACCGGCACCGATTATTGACACATCGCCGCTGGGGCGATCACTCTCCTGCTCGCAGAAATATAGCTCCCTCTTGAATGCCTCCGAGCTTCCCATCAACAGCACCAGCTTCTGGTCGTGGGCGTCGAAGGAATCGATCGGGGTGGCGTCGGCGGCGAGGGTCGTGGCAATCGTGCGGCAATTGTATTGCTCTGCCAGCGTTGGCAGTTGGTTGGTGGGATCGTCGAGCCGGTAGAAGTTGTGCTTGAACGTTGCCGCCATGCTGGTACGGATCAAGCGGCGTGCCAATGGGTCGTGCGTGCTGGGGCTGAGCAGGACCTGGTTGATCCCAAAGGCGGCGGCGGTACGGAGCATGCCGCCCAAGTTGGACGGCTCGGTGACGCAGATCGCTGCCAGGGCGACCGTCGCGCGATCGCTGCTCCCCGCGCTATCCGCGCTATCCGACACGAAGTTCGCGCCGCCCGCGACGAATTCAGAGAACGGCCGAATCGGCTTTCGATAGCCACAGCCGATCACGCCGCGGTGGAAGTCGAATCCCACAAGTTCCCGGATGTGCGTCTTGGAAACGGAGTAAATGGGCACCGCAGGGGGCAACATCGCCGCGAACTCCGATTCGCGCCCCCTCTCCACCAACAGCGAATGCAGCTCGTAGTCGCTGTCGATCAGTCGCCCCACGACGAGCCGTCCCTCGGCAATGAAGTAACGTGACTCCGGCATCGCAGCCCGATGACGGATGTCCGCGTAGAGTTCGAGCCGAAGGTCGTCGGGATCGTCGATTTGGGCCACAGGAGCCGGATTCACACTCGCCCTCCTTTTCGCCACCCACTTTTTCGGGACACTGGACGCCTTGGGTCAACCACCAATTCACCGCATAGCGGCTCCCCCGAACGATTCAGGGTGTTCTGATGGACGGCAGGCCAACCGAATTCTATGAGCCCGGTTCCTTTGTCGGTACCGATCGGCCGCGGATCGGGATCTTGACCTCCGGCGGTGATTGCCCTGGGTTGAACGCCGTCTTGCGAGCGGCGGCGAAGACCGGGTACTGGCTGGGCTACGAAGTGCTGGGGTTCAAACGAGGCTTTGAAGGACTGGCCGATCCGATCCGCTTCGAGCAGCTGACGGTTCAGAACACGGCCGGAATCCTGAACCAAGGCGGCACGATCCTCGGCTCGACGAACAAGGGGCGATTCGGTGCCCGGATCGGTGTGGATGGCCGTGCCGAAATTGACCCGGCGTTGTTACAGAAGGTGGCGGCGACGTTTGAACAACTTCGGCTGGAAGGTTTGATCGTCGTCGGCGGCGACGGTTCGCTCATGACCGCACTTCAATTTCATGAAGCCGGATTGCCGGTGGTCGGGGTCCCCAAGACGATTGACAACGACATTTCCGCCACCGCGTTCACGTTCGGCTTCGACAGTGCGGTGCTGTGCTGTGCCGATGCCCTCGATCGATTGCATTCGACTGCGGACAGCCACGAGCGGGTGATGGTGTTGGAGGTGATGGGGCGTCACACAGGCTGGATCGCCCTGCACGGGGGAATCGCCGGGGGTGCCGACGTCATCCTGGTCCCCGAGATCCGCTGGACTTACGAGAACATCCTGGCGAAGGTGGAAGAACGCCGGCACTTGGGAAAGCGATTCACGCTGATCTGTGTTGCCGAAGGGGCGCACCTGCCCGATGGATCCCTGGTGACCGATCCGGGGCATGGGGGAAATCTGCAGTCCAAGCTCGGAGGCATTGGCCAACAGGTCACCGCTGAGTTGGACCGCCGGCTGGAGCAGGACGTGCGGTGCGTTGTGCTCGGTCACCTGCAGCGCGGCGGTGGCCCGACCATGTTTGACCGGGTGTTGGCGACCCAATACGGCGCCCACGCCGTGCGGTTGATCGTCGAGCGAAAGTTTGGACGGATGGTCTGCAGCGCCCCACCGGACATTCTGGACGTCCCGATTGCCGCTGCGGTTGGTGAACTTCGCACGGTCGATCCCTGCGGCTCCGCGGTGGTCACCGCCCGAGCGCTCAGTATCAGCTTGGGGGATACCCCGGGGTATCAGAACCCGTTTCCCCGACGATCGGCGAGGGGGAACGGGAGTAAAACGGCGGAGTGACAGGCCCAACTGCCACCCCGCCGTTTTGATTCAATCCGCGAGAGTTCCTTCCGCGAATACGCCGCAATCCCACACCACGACGCGCCGCGCAAGGTCCTTTCAGATCCGAGCGTCGGGCGACCACACGGCCGCACCATGCCGGCAACAGTAGGTTTCGGCCGTGGGCGAATTCAGCCCGGATCTTATCTTCCGATTGGTCGCGAAGAAGTTGCCGGACGGACAACCGATACCAACTGTAACGGTTGCGCCGAATGTGCCTATGAAAACAGCGTACGCGAAAGTGGTGGGACCGGAGCCGAGTGGTTGCATGTTCCATACTTGGACGCCCGACCACCAGGGCGCCATTCACCAGGGCGCCATTCACCAGGGCGCCGTCCACCGGGACGCCGTCCCTTTGCAACTCCAAACCCGACCGACCATCGAATCATGCATCGCACCATCTCGATTGCCTGCTTAACACTGTTGGCCACCCTGTCCGATTCCTCTCTCCCCGCCGATGCTGCGTCACCGGCGGGCGTTTGGAAGGGGCGCTGGACCAGCCAATCAACTGGCCACCAGGGGCCGATGCGGGCTCGGATCCGCCAGCTCGATGAAAACACCTACCGCGCCTGGTTCGCTGGGCGATTTGCCGGCATCGTGCCGTTCGCCTACCCCACGACATTGGAACGCGTCCCCGGGAGCTGCAACTGCTTTCGATCTCGCCAGCGGCTGCCGCTGATGGGCACCTATCAAATGACCGCGGCGATCAGTTCCGGGCGATTCGACGCACGATTCCGCAGTCGCGATGACTGGGGCAATTTTCGGATGGTCCGACGCCGCTGAACGCGGTGGGCCGAGGGCGGGTGGCGCAAGCGATGCCCCGCCGCCCCCGCTTCTCCATCCCGGCCCGGACGCAGTTTGTCGGCTTCCAAGCGGGCCGGTACAATGTGCCGATTCCGCGGCCATCCTGCCTCGCTCTCGACACCCCAATTTCCTCCTTGATGAACTGTCTTGCTATGAATCCAACGCTCCCCATTCAATGTTGCAAGCTCTCCCTGGCAGTGCTGATCGTCGCCGTATCCTTTGCCAGCCATGATATCGCGGTGGCCGATGACCGACCCAATATCCTCTGGCTGACCTGCGAAGATAACAACGTGAACTGGGTCGGCTGCTACGGAAACCCGTCGGCCGATACGCCCAACATCGATCGCCTGGCCAGCGAAGGTTTTCAGTACATGCACTGCTACGCCAACGCTCCGGTGTGTGCTCCCTCGCGCAGCACTTGGATCACCGGCATTCACGCCTTGTCCATGGGCACACATCCGATGCGCAGCCGGTACGAGATTCCTCATGACCGGATTCAATACTACCCCGACTTGTTAAAGCAAGCCGGCTACTTTGTCGGGAACGCCCGGAAGACCGATTACAACATCGGAGGCCGCAACGACCGAGACGCTTGGGATACGGCCAAGGTTGACTGGGAACAGCTTTCCCAGAACGAACCGTTCTTCATGGTCATCAACAATACCAAGTCGCATGAGTCGAAGGCGTTTGGCGACATCGACAACACCACCCACGATCCCGACAACGTGCGATTGGCGAAATACCATCCAGACATCCCTGACATCCGCAAGAACTACGCTCACTATCACGATCAGATGAAGAAGATGGACGCTGACATCGGCGCGGCGCTGGCGGAGTTGGAAGAGCGAGGGCTGGCGGAAAACACGATCGTGATTCACAACTCGGACCACGGCGGCGTGATCGCACGGAGCAAGCGTTTTTTATACGACAGCGGCACGCACTGCCCGCTGATCATTCGAATCCCCGAAAAATATCGTGATTTGCGTCCTGCTCAGCCAGGAACGAAAATGGATTCGCTTGTCAGCTTTATCGACATGACCAAAACGTGGCTTAACATCTGTGGAGCCGAAACGCCGGACTATTTGCAAGGCAAGGTGTTCCTGGGGCCGGATGCCGAGACGCGGGATTACCACGTCAGCTTTCGATCGCGGATGGACGAGCGATGCGATAACGTACGGGCGATTCGCGACCGAAAATTTCTTTACATCCGCAACTACATGCCCTACGCACCGACCGGCCAGCACTTGACGTACTTGTGGAATATGAAAGCCACACAAGCGTGGGAAGAGCATCACCTGGCGGGGAAAACGGATGAAGTCACCGGCCGTTTCTTTCGCACCAAGGCGATGGAAGAATTGTATGACACGACGGAGGATCCAGACAACGTCGACAACTTGATCGATGATCCCAAGTATGCCGCCGAAGCGGAGCGGTTGAGCAAGGCCCTGGATCAATGGCAACTTGAGCATTTCGATTCAGGGCTGTTGCCCGAGAGCGAAGTGGTCAAGCGGGCCGAAGAGCGCCAGGTGACGATCTATGACATGGTGCGCGATTCCGATCTGTATGATGTGGAAGCTTATCAAGCAGCGTCGGCGCGGGCGATGGAGCAAGATCCAGTGAATCTGCCGGCGTTTTATCAAGATTTGGAATCGGACGACGCGGGGATCCGCTACTGGGCCGTGGTGGGATGTTTCCATCTGCAGGAGGCCGCATCGCTGGATATGGCCCCGATTCGAGCAGCGCTCGAAGATGATTGCCATCACGTCCGGTGCATGGCGGCATGGATTCTCTATCGGGCCGGCGACACGAAAACGGCCCAAGACTGCTGGAATGAGATGTTGGAAAACGATTCCTATGCGTCATTGAAGATTTTCAACGTCATCGATTGGATCGGGGATGGGTTTGAACCCTACCGGGAAGCGATGGAAGCGTGTGATTTCAGCCACGGCGGCTATGTCGCGCGGATGCAGGCCTACGTTGGCGTCGAACCGAACGAGGGCTAGTGCCGCATCAAGACGCCGAAGCTGAAGAGATTTGCACTCAATCGATTGGTGACCGATGTGCCAGGGACAGGGCCATCCGCCGGCGAGACGATCGCTCCCTGACGGGAATTCTCGAAGTAATGGGAATAGGCGAGGTTGATCGCCACGTCGCGGCACAAGGAGTACGAACCGCCGACGCTGAGCATGTGTTCGTAAAACAGTGGCGAACCGATGTTGTGAAACGACTCTTCGTCTTGAATCGGACTTTCGTTGTATGTGTAGCCGGATCGCACGTGAATTCGCTCGCCCAAGCGGCGTTGAACACCGAGCGCCAGCGAAAACACACTGCTCCAGTCAAGCCCCTGCAGAGTCCCGTCCGGAGCGAACTGGTTCGGATCGCCAAAGCCGTCTGCGTTGGCATAATCGATGAGCCTTGCGTCGATGGCAAACGTATAGTCCTCGTACGAGGTGAGCGCCGCTCCGATCGAAAGGGTCAGTGGTAAGTCGATCTCCGCAGTCATGGTTCGCGGAAGGCCGTTTTCATCCTGGCCCTGAAACTCAAACGTCTCCATCCACGTCGGGCTCTTGATCGACGTGCCAAAGTTCCATCCGTTGCGACCGACATAGAAGATCCCAGCTTGAACCCCGCCGCCCCAGTGGTAGTGAGTGGCGCGACCCGACGGATAGGTGCCGTCACCGTTGGCTGAGTCGAATATGAACGGTTCAAGTCCGATCTGCCCCGTGGTGATGAGCGGGCTGGCGGCAAATGACAGTCGCTCCGTCGCGGCGTAAGATAGCACCGGAGTGATTTGCAGGAAGGATGCCTCCGAACTCACGCCTCCCAGGCCGGCCGGTTGCGGTGACAGGACAGGGTTCGATGGATCCGCCGGCACATTGGTCTTGAATCCTGCGACGGAGTTGACCCCGAGTCCCAGCGTCAAGTTGGATCCACGTTTTTGATGCACCCACCCGAAATTGGGGATGGGAAAAGAGCCAGGATCCGCCTCCGTTGAACCGGTGAGTGGCCCAAATGTTGATTCTACTTCGTGATCGGTCCACAACAGACCGAGACTTACCTCAAGCTCGCTCCGCTCCAAACCGCTGATGGTGGCGGGGTTCCAGTACAATGCGCCGATGGCACTGACCGGCGCCGCCGTCGATGCGCCCCCCATGGAGCGATGAACAGGCCCCCCCGCAGAGACAATTGCCCCCTGCCCGGAGCTCGACGCGGGGGTTAAAGCGACCGTCAGTGCGGCGATCCACGCCAACATTGCAATTCGCAACATGACTCTTTTCCGGTGGACAAGGATGGGCCAGTACAACCCCCGCCATCGGCAGATGCGAATGTGGTTCATTACACGAACTTCGGCCGCGGCCAAGGGATCATATCGGGATCAATGATTGTTCGGATTGTTCGGATTGTTCCGATTGGGGGAAATGCCTCGATTGGGGCGAATGTTCCAGGCGGCCAAGGGCGGCTTCACCGCTGCCTATCCTCGCGGCCACGAAATTCAACCTACTCTTGTCCACACGCCTTGCTTGCAATGATCCGTACGGCAATCAGTGATGAGAGACTGGGGCAAGCCCACCGACTGCGAGCGGATGTTTGTCGAAACGACAAGCGCCGAGGAACTCCGTGCGCAGCGAGTGTGGCGGTTCATGGTCGTCCTCTGGTTGACATGGGCATTCTTCGCCGTCTTCTTGTGGTACCGCGAGTATTCCGACGCCGCTCGCGTTTGCATCACCGCGTCCATCGTGATTCTGCTGATCAATGTTTCCCATTGGAAGGATCGTAATTTTCGCAGAATTATGAATCTGAACCTCGCTGCAAGCGCCGTCGGCCTGTTCGCAGTTTCAATCAGCGATGCGGCGATGCACAAAACGATGCTGTTCTATCCCATCTCGATTCTTGTTGCCTCCCAACTGCTCGGCGTCCGAGCCGCCCTTTTATGGTTTGTGATCAATTTGATCGCGTTCACGGCCTTCTTCCTCTGCGTGTACGGGTTGGACCAGTCGGTTTACACGGCAAAGTTCGATGAGCTGGTGCTGCTGTGGGGCGTCGCCTCCTGTATTTACTTTTGCTGCCAACAAGGAGAGGAGTACTACCGACAGCGCACCGAATCGTTGATCCAACTCAGCCAGGATCTTCGCAAGCAAAGCAAATCGCTTGAGATTCTCGCGACCACCGACGCCCTGACGGGGTTGGTGAATCGATTTCAATTTCAAGAGCGGCTCAGGGCAGCGGTTGATGAAGCGAACAGGAAATCAACTTGGATGGCCCTGTTCCTGATCGACATGGACGGATTCAAGGAGATCAATGACACGTTGGGGCATCCGGTGGGCGATGAGGCGCTCGTTGTGATCGGCGCGCGTCTGATGGAGGAATTTGGCGGCCGATCCGAGATCGCCCGTTTGGGAGGGGACGAGTTCTGCATTATCACCGCCAATCTCGAGAGCATCGCTGAAGCCGACGGCATGGCGGACAGAGTTTGCCGACTACTGACACACCGATACGACCTTGGTGACACGGAGTTTCCGCTGGGAGCGAGTGTCGGCTATTGCATTGCTCCCCTCCATGCGACAACGGCCGAAGACGTTTTAGCGTACGCCGACACGGCAATGTTTCACGCCAAGGATCAGCGTCTCGGCTATGCGTGCTACGAAAGGAGCATGACCGATCGATTGATCGAATATCGAACCGTTCAAGAAAAGCTGGCGGTGGCGCTCGAGCGAGACGAGTTCTTCATTGTTTACCAGCCAAAGGCCGACTTGAACACCGGTGACGTTACCGGCGTCGAAGCGTTGTTGCGATGGCGGAGCGATGGTGAGGTGATCCCGCCGATTCGCTTCATTCATCTGTTGGAGAGAAGTCGTGAGATCTTGCCGGTGAGTAATTGGGTCATTCGTGAATCTTGTCGCCAGCTTGCTGACTGGAACGACCAAGGCTTTTCCGTGACGGTGTCGGTGAACGTCAGTGCCCTGCAATTCAATGACCCCAATTTCATCAAATGCATCCTCAGGTCGATCCGTGAGTTTTCCGTGGACCCGCGCCATCTCGATTTTGAAATTACCGAAGGCTTACTGATCGATGATATCCCGGAGGCCGTTGCAAAGCTGAAGCAGATCAAAAAACTCGGGGCAAGCATCAGCATCGACGACTTCGGGACCGGATTTTCTTCGCTTTCCTACCTGCGGCAGTTTCCCGTCGATCGCCTAAAAATCGATCGAGCGTTTGTGAAAGACATTCCCCATACCGATGACGGTGTGATCGCTTCAAGCATCGTCGGCCTTGCCAAGTCATTGGGCCTGACGGTGCTGGCCGAAGGCGTTGAGACGGAAGAACAGATTCAGTTCCTCCGATGGCATGACTGCGATGAGTACCAGGGGTACTACCTCAGCCGACCGCTTCCCGCCGACGAGGTCTCTGCCTATTTCGAGCTCGCCGAGAATCAACTGTCAATTCAGTTGATCGAAGACTGAATCGCCCCTCAATAGCTTTCTTCCTCTGGCCTGGAGCGTACTCGCGCTACCCAATACGCTTGGCATACGCGTTCTCAACGACCAGTCGCGGCACACCGTCTCGATCGAGCACTTCCGTGCGGTCCCAATGGACGCCTCCGTCCTGTAGCCTTGGCGGAGTCGAATGAATCTCCCAATCGCGTGCCGCTGTGAGACCTTCGTGGGAGACCACGGGAATCACCATGCGACCGATTCTGACGGGTACAAACAGCCGGTCATCTTCGCACGAGGTGTACATAGCGCCGACACGCCACGCCGCATCGAGCAGCATGGCAGGCAATTGGCCAGACCCGTGACAGTGGCCGTCGGGCGTAAACGTTGCCCGCCGACCGTCCCTTCCGATCTGGATGTTGCTCAGGCAGTTGAAAGGCCCCGACAGGTCGACTCCCTGGAATTTTCTCTCGCAATAGGGATCGCTTCGGTAATGATCGGCGTCAAAACGTTTGTCCTGATGGGATCCGGCGACGAGCGCACGAAGAGTGCGTGCGTCCTGACCGAACGACAGGTTTGCCTGGGCGCAAATGACATCTTTTGCAAGGATGCGCCCAGTGGGATGAATCACGTCCGCCAACATCCAGGCACAGGCGCCTTGGTCATGTTGTTCCACGACCGCCCGCACATTGGGATCCTGGTCATGGGTCATTCGAACGAATCGTGTGAACGATAGATCCCGCACCGTCACATCGACAATGTGGTCTGAGTCGGGATAGAGCTGCATGGCGGCCTGAACGAGGTAGTCGAGCACCCAGGCCCCGGGCAACGTCGGCGTATCGCGCACTTTATGAAACCGCAGGCATTCCACAGCTGACAAATCAACGACGACCTCAAGCACCCTACTGTCGCTTCCCTGATGGACCGGCGGAACAGTCTTCAACTGATACTCGAGGTGCTCAGAGTCAGAAAGTGGCACGTTGATCGCCGAGTCGGTTCGGCCTTGAAGTACCTCGCGAAACAGCTGCTTGCCCAGCGGCGGATTGACTGTCGACAACCCGCGTTGTCGTGACAGAACGCGGTACTCGCTTCCGCGCGTCATTCCGATGCCATCCCAGGCCAACCAGGCGATACTGGACCATTGGGTGTCCCCCTTCCCTTGCAGCGCGCAGATGCGATCCATTGTCTCATTGGCGGCACCATAGTCATGCTGGCCGTCATTGCCAAAGATACTGTATGCGGATGTGAGTACGTGGGTGCTTACCAGCCGGCCGAACTGTGCCTGGCAACATTGCACAAGGTGGTCTAACCCGCCGACCTTGACGGCATAGGTGCGACGGAATTCTGCTAATGTGCGATCGCCCAACTGTTTCGAAACCTGGATGCCCGCTCCGTGAATCAGCAGGTCGACTTTGCCGTGCCGCGCCGCTACTTCATTGAGCACCTGGGTAACTTGATCGCGATTCGTTACGTCGACAATTTTGTACTCGACGTGGCCGCCGAGTGACTTCAACTGCTGGATCGTCTTGTGAGCTTCCCAACGCGCCCGAGACTGTTCGAAACTCCGCTTCATTTCCAGCGGGGATGCTCCAGCGTTGTCGCTCATGTATTGGCGATAGAACTGCTGCTCGATCGCAGGATCATCGGGGTTCGTCGGCCCCGGTTCGGGCCGGCTCCGTCCCAGAACAATCACCGTGCAACGGTAATCGCACAGCAAAGCCTCCAACACGACCGAAGTCACGCCTCTCGCGCCACCGGTTGCGATCACGACCGAGCTAGAATCTAGCGCTACCTGCGGCGACGGATCCGACAGGGATGGTGTCGGAGAGAGTCGTCTCACCAATCGTGTGGTCCCGTCGTAAACAACCTCCTGTTCAAAATCCTGTTGCGAGCGTTCCATGGCCAGCGATCGCAGTGCGCCGACCAAGCCACCCCCGCGGGTGCAGATGGAACCCGTTCGCATTGCCGGAATTTCCCGATGAATGGATTTCAGTAAGCCCGCAAGCGACCCCGATTGTGGATGGACGACCCCCGCCCATCCGTTCACAACGAGACTCCACAGCTCCACAGCCCCTTGTTTCAAACGTTCGACGCTACGCTGGGCGAGTAAAAAAAGGAATTCGCTGAGGCAATTTTCGTGAGCCACGACGGACAGCGATTTCGAAACTTCCCATGAGACGGGCGTCTGAATGACAGCAACAATGTGAGCTTTAAAATCATCAAGCTGCTGGACGGCCTCCGATGTCGATTGCGCATCGTCAGGATCAACTGCGATCAGATTTGAAAACCCTAGGTCTTTGACGACCTCGTTCGAACGGTTCCCGACCACGGCCACGAGGGACCGCGAAGAGTAGGTGGGTAGGACCGAGACGAGTTCCGTTACCAGGCCGGCGTCCGCTGGCACGATGGCAACCAGCGGAGTCTGATCGGCGTTGGTTGGGAATATCGCTTCGTTTTTCGCTTGCCGCTCGACCCACATGGGCGTATGGATCCGACAACCGGAATCCGAAGATGAACTCGTAGGTGATGCTTCCCTGTCCGTTGTCCGGTTCTCGACACGCGCATCGCGACGGAGCAAGTCGACCAGGGTCTGAACCTCGTCAATGCTCGATAACTCGGCGTTCGGTTCTTTCGGTTGCTCCCAGAGATCCCGCGACACCTCGCTAACATCCCTCAGTTCCTTCCAGCCATACTCCCTCGCCAACCGCCGTGTGGTGACTCCAAAGGCGACGGCGCACTCACTCGACGCAGTGCTCGATCCGTTCTGATGCACGCTGAACGAGTTGGCGCTAATCGCTGCGACAACGGCAAGTTTCGTCCCGGCGTCATCACCGCTTCGTAGCAACAATGAGGCTGAGTCAAGAGCTGAATGCAGTGAGCTCGATCCCGAATCAATGACGAGATTTGGCCCGTTCAGATTAAGTAACAGTGCCGCCCGTCCCGCGGCGACGTTGGGCATCATGCATTGAAGCGTGTAGGACTTGGACGGTCGCGCTCGATCGTATGCCGCATTCAACCGGTCGATCAGCCGATCATGGCCTCGCAATCTGCGTCGCAAACGGTTGGTCATGATCCGCGTCGTGGCCTCGATCCCCCGTTCGGTCTTCCCGCTCATTGCCAGTACCACGCTCGTATCGCGCCGCAACTCATCGTCAAAGTTGGGTAACTGAGCGAGGAGTCCGTCGGTGAGGAGCACCGCTAGCGTTTGGCTGATGTCCATATCGTCAGCAAGGTCCGGCAGAACAACAAATTTTGGGGGAACCTTGATCTGGTCGCGATCAAAGCGCAAACCCGTGGCCGTGGGCTGTGTGGGCTGCAGTTGGTGGCAAGCCACAACGACAAGTTCGTCGTCGTCGGTTTTGGTGTTCGATCGGGGGACCGATTCGTTGACATGACTTGAACTTGGCGGATCATACCGTTCGATCACCAAATGAGCATTCGCGCCACCAAATCCAAATCCGTCGATTGCAATTCGCCGTGTTGAGGGTGAAAGTGAAATCGGGCGCGTCGGAACCGATAAGGTGGCACTCGATTTCTTCAATGCGTCGGACGGTATCATGCGACTCGCTTGCGCAGGAAAGATTCCGCTTCGCAAGTACTCACATGCCGCAATGACCGACGCCGTGCCGGCTGCCCACCCGGCATGTCCAAGTCTCCCCTTCAAGCTATGGACCGGAAGGGGCTTCGCCGAATGATCAGCGAAGAATCGTCGTAGGGTTTCCAGTTCGGTCGAATCTCCGACGGGTGTGGACGTGCCGTGTGCCTCGATCGCGTGAATTGACGTGGGATCGATTTCGTAATGGGCGTAACACCGCTGCAGCGAAAGAATTTGGCCGTCGGACTGCGGGACGTTCGCGGACGAACTGCGACCATCACTCGACAAGCCGGCTCCTCGCACGGTTGCTGTGATGTTCAAACCGAAGTGCTCCGCGTCTGTAACTCGTCGCAGCGTCACCAATGCCGCACCTTCGGAAAATACGACGCCGTCGGCGCTTGCATCGAAAGGCCGGCATCCCGTCGACGTGGTGCCACGGAATTGAGAAAATAGGCAACTGTTTCCGGGGCCCGGACAGAAACTACCACCGGCTATCACTGCATCGGCTTCACCAGTTTCCAGGAACTGCATGCCCAGTGCTACGGAATAGAGCGAAGAAGCGCATGCCGCGTCGACCAACATAACCCGCAACCCCGGTCGAACGATCTGGTCAAAAACCTCCTGGATTGCCTCGTGAGGCATCCGAAACGCGGAATGCGCCGAATTCATCCGCTGATCCACGTCCGGGTCGGTGGGGTCGATGCCGGCGTACACCAGCGACCAAGCTTCGTCCTGGTCCTCAAATCCATCCGCCGTGGCGCCGATCACGCAGATCACACGTTCGGCGCCTTCAAGCGATGCAGCACACGGGGCCAATGCAATACAAAGCAGTCGCTGAGCGCGCGTGAACTTTTCGAAAACGTGAGGGTCGACACCAGGCGGGACAGCGATATCGACATCACTGATTCGACCGGTCAAATGCGATGTTGAGCGGTCGGGAACCAACGTTTCCGAATAGAAGTCCTCCGACCAATGGGGATCGAATTCACGCTGGTCCACGATCCCCGTTCGCTGTTCGATAAGACAAGTCAGCAGCTGTTCCGGCGAGTGAACTCCCCCCGGCAATATGCAGCCGCGTGCAACGATAGCCGCCGCCGGAGCCACCTTCGGTCCCTCCAGCGCCTGGCTCCCGTGCTGTTCAAGCACCTGAGACTCGCCGGAACATGTGTCGTTTACCGACGTTGGAGAGGCGGAATCGGTGGCTGATGTCGCGTCTTTTCCCGCAAACATCGGCGAGGGTTGCGAGGGACCACGAATGTCGGCCCGGGAAACACGCAGGTCATCAGGACAACATTCGGAAATCAAATTCGTCAGCGCGCCTGTCGAACCACAATCCACAAACGTCGTGACACCAGTGGCGGCTGCGTCCCAGACGCTACCCTGAAGATCGAAAGGCCGGACAAGCTGACTTGCCAACACGGACGCGATGTCGTCGCCTGGGTTTACGAATCGACGACCGACCGGGGAGTAAATCACGTCGATAGGTTCGTGAAACGCAAGTGGACGAAGCTGTTCAAGCCAATTCGCGGCAGCCCATCGCAATCGAGGGTGATGAAACGAGCTGGGACTTCGGACCTGGTGGGTGCCTATCCCGACGCTCCGGAAGTATGCTTCGAGCCGATGAAGTTGATCGAGAGGCCCTGACGCGATGGTTTGCTTGTCATGGTTTCGACCGGCCACAACCACCTGATCCAACCGGAGCAAACTTGCTTCGGTCTCGACCCGATGCCGTTCGCAGAAAACAGCGAAGAGCCCACCGTCGGGCGGCGCGTGCTCTTGAATGCAGCGTCCTCGCAGACAGACGATCTGGACGCCGGTGGGCAGATCAAAGCAGCCCGCTTCACCGAAGGCAGCGATCTCGCCGAAACTGTGCCCCATCAGCATGGTTGGCCGATGGCCGCGGTCCCTCCACAATCGCGCGCCGAGCACGTTTTGTAAGTGAATCGCGACCTGCGACAGCTCAGGTGTGTCCCGCACGGCTTGCTCGATTGCTTCGGCCGAGCCGCCGATCAGCGCCGCGGAGTCTCCACCGATCAGTTCGCCGGCAATCGCAGCACATTGATCGAGTTCGTCGCGAACCGATGACCCCAATTGCCAATACGCTCTTAACCGTTGGCTTAGAAGCTGCGCGTCAAACGCGCCTTGACCGGCAAATACCCAGGCTTCCAGTTCCGACGCGTCGAAACCGGGGCTGTCGATCGCATCCTGAACATCACCCTTGGGTCCCGAGCCACTCCGGTCCACTGATGCAGTGACCACCTTGGGGCTGGGGTAACGCTGTGAAAGGAAACGTATCGCGGTGTCTCGCTCGACATCACCGAACAACGAGTCCAACTTGCTTCCGCCCGCTAATACACGGTCTCGAAATGACTCACCGGAGGGAAGCTCTTCGATCTCGCGCATCGCGTCCATCGCTTCCCTCAGCGGTGGTGGAAGCGGCATCGGATTCTCAGTCTCGGCATCGGCGCAGATCAGTGTTTGGAAACCCGCGCAGACAGGCTGTCCGCTTTCGTCGATCACGCGGTAGCAGAATCGAGCACTCGCCTGACCCCATTCTTCCAGGGTCAGCAGGATAGCCACCCGGTCACCTAGCTTTGTCGCATGCAGGTTTCTGGCGTATGCGTCGGACGTCAGTAGGTGGACCTGATGGAGCGTCTCCTTCACCCCGGGAAAATCAAAGATGCGGTCACCGAACAGAAACGTTTCCCGCGATGCGCATTGAAACTTGAACGACGTCAAAAAATGATGGCTTCCGTACGCCATCGTATCGTCGAAATGAATGGTGTAACTGCACGCGAAAAAAGCCACGGTTTCCCTCACCCCAGGATCCCAGCGAAATAGTAAAGTTAGCAACGGTCGGGAAATGACTGACGAGTTCTTGTCCCCCTCACCTGTTTCCTCTCACACGCTATCTGCTGCGCGGCGAGGGAGAGGGGGGCAGCGTGCAGTTATTTCCCGATCGTTGCTTGGAATTTTTCAGTCATGGCATCTCTCGCAGCAATTCGAACAGGGCGCCCATCGGACGTCGCGGAAAAGCCGTGGTCGACCATCCAGACCGACCCGTTGATTCCCCGCGCTTCGTCACTGACCAAAAATGCGATTGAATTCGCCAAGTCCAGAGGACTGCAGAGTTCCCCGTCCGGTGTCATTGACTCCCAATGAGCTTGAGTCGATCGTGAATTGGGAAATTTGGAAAGCAAATCACCATAGATGGGACCCCCCGCCACGCAATTCACGCGGATTCCGAACGGTCCCAGCTCGCAGGCCAGATAGCGCGTGAGCGATTCAACGGCTGCCTTCACGACGCCCTGACTGCCCAACCCTTCGATATATCCGTGCGCGCCGACCGCAGACATCGTGATGATTGATCCACCACCGCCGGAGCGCATCAAAGGAGCCGCTTTGACGGCGCATTGATGGTGCCCCGTCACGTTCGTGCGAAATGCGCGATCCCAGTCGTCATGCGTTAAATCCATGAACGGACCAATTCGACCATCGGATGCGTTGCAGATGAGTATGTCAAGCTGTCCAAAATGCTCCTCAATCTGGGCAAACATTTCATCCACGTGACGTGGATTCGCAACGGAACCCCAAAGGTGAGACGCAGCCCCTCCTTCGGCGCGGATTTCAGTGGTTGTTTGCTCCCCTTGTTCTCGGGAGTGAAAGGAATTGACGATCACCGTTGCGCCCCGCGACGCCAGCACCCGTGCGATGGTTCGACCGACTCCGCGCCCTGATCCGCTAATGAAGGCCACCTTGCCGGCAAGGGGTTTCGCAGCTGCCCCTAAATCACCTTGGGAAGCCTTGATGAATCGAGGGGGTGGGACCGTTTGCGGCTCAGCGGCGTGAACGATCGGCACCGGATCCTCCTTGGCAGGCGGAGTTGTCCTTCGTTCCAGAATGGTCGCCGTGCTTTCCTGGGACGGCTCCCGAACGATGAAACCGTCGATCCAATCGGCAACGTCTTGAACGGTCCGAATCGAAGGATCGCGAGTCTCTCGGTCCAACGGGAGACCAAATGCGTCCCCCAACGCAACAACGATTTCCAGCCGCTTTACCGAGTCGATCCCGAGTTCATTTTCGAGATCGGCGTCGGCGGTTAACAGGTCGATGGGGTATCGAGTCGTCCGGGCGATGGATTCCACGACACGCGCTAGGGTTTGGTCGCTCATCAAGGCTCCTCATGAGCTACGAGTCTTTCGTACGAGTCTTTCGTACGAGTCTTTCGTACGAGTCATTCGATTCGAGCAGGCCCGCCATCGTCGATGCGCTGTGTTCGGGCGGGCGAGATTGTCGCTGCTAATTCCTCGGTATTAGGAGTTTCCTGAATTCTTCGTATGCGGACGCGGCCCGACCTCAGCCCCCCCAATGCAATCCCTGGTCAGCGACGATGCAGTGTACACACCTCCTGTGTGGGGTATAGAATCGGACCGCCAAATTATTTTGGAAAACCAGGAAATCTGGGCGACCGAAAACGGCCATTCTGCCACGACTTGGGTGAACAAATTGCCAGATACCCACGGGCCGGAGTTCGCTGAAAGTGACCGTCGTCAATTCGACCATCGCTGACAACCCCAATCTCATTGCTGAAGCTCGGCCTCCGTCTCAAGTTGCTTGCCGTCGGCCAGTGGGCCGGGTACCGTAATCGCCATGAATACATACACAACTCCTTGTCGCCACCGGTGGTTCGGCCTCGGCCTTGTCATGCTCACCGTCGTCACGACGCTGGGGGGCTCGGGGCTTGCCGCCGAGACGCCGCCCAATGTTGTCTTTGTTTTGGCGGATGATTTGGGCTACGCCGACGTCGGCTGCTATGGAGCTCCGGACGCCCGCACGCCACACATTGACCGGTTGTCTCGCGAGGGGATCAAGTTTTTGAACTGTTACGCGGTCGGGCCGCAATGCACGCCGTCACGGACCGCATTTCTGACCGGACGCTATCCGCAGCGGGTAGGCGGGATGGAGTGCGCGATCGGGACGGGAAACGTGGGGCGGTATGACGACGCGATCGAATTGGCACGCCGAGGCGAATTGGGGTTACCGCCTGAGATGGCGGTGCTCGCCCCGGCGTTCCAGTCGGCCGGATACACGAATGCAATCTTCGGCAAGTGGCACCTTGGGTACGAGCCGAAGTTTCACCCGCTCGAGCAAGGCTTTGACGAGTTCACGGGATTCCTCGGCGGGAACGTCGAGTATTTTCGCCATCATGAACTCTCCGACTTGGGCGTTTATCTTCGCGGCCGCGAGCCGGTCGATCGCGAGGGATACCTGACGGACCTGATCACGGAGGATGCGGTCGACTTTCTCAAACGCCGCGCCGAGTCGCCTGATCGTCCGTTTTTCCTGTTTGTATCGCATGCGGCGCCGCATTTCCCATTTCAGGGACCGGAAGACCGGGAGCCGGAACCGACAGCGGAGAATTGGATGGAGGGGACGCGCGACAGCTACGTCGCAATGCTTGAGGCGCTTGACGGCGGGGTGGGCCAATTGTTGGAAACGCTCGAGGCGAATGGCCAGGCGGAGAACACGATATTTGTCTTCGCGAGCGATCATGGCGCGATGCCTCCGGGGCAGAACACGCCGTGGCGCGACTACAAGAGCACATTGTTCGAAGGCGGCATTCGTGTCCCCTGCCTCGTTCGCTGGCCGGGCGTTCTCCAAGCGGGCAAAACATCGACTCAAGTCGCGACGTTGATGGACCTGACACACAGCTTTCTGAACGCCGCCGGCGTCGAACCGCCCGATGGCCGGGCGCTCGATGGGATCGACATCTTGGGGCACGTCCGCGATCGAAAGTCCGACGTCGCACGCACGCTGTTTTGGCGCTATCGCCGCGGCACGCTGACGTGGCGGGCGGTTCGTGATGCCACCTCCAAGCTGGTGATTCGGCAAGACGGCGACGAGGTCGAGCGGTGGCTTTTCGATCTGGGAAGTGACCCGACCGAAACGGACAACCTGCATTCAAGGCGGCCAGAGGAGCGGGACCGACTGGCGGAAAAGCTGGAGGAGTGGGAGCGGTCGACCGCTCCGGCCCGCTGAACCAAGAACTCCCTCGGTCACTTGTCGAGTCGTTCATGGTTAGGTTCCCTTCTTGGTAATCTGGGCGAGGCGTTCCAGGGCGGCTTCGATGCCGTCGCGCTCCCGCGGCGCGGGGATGGTACCGTGGGCACAAACCAGAGGCTGGAACGCAAGGACTCCCAAAGCAGCTGCAGTTTCGCCATCGGTTAGATTGCCCTTCACTCTAAACAGTCCGCGCCATAGCCGGGTCCTGAATCGACGACCATTTATTGTACAACTTGTAGAAAATGACCGGCCAGCAGGACGACCACCAGATGCCGGCGACCGTCCAGACCCACGTCCCTCCCCCCGTCCATCCATTCGTCGGTATGGTTCATCCTATCTGTTTGGTCCCCTTTATTCTCTCCCACTGAGATCTTCAAGGGCGAGGAGACATGGCGGTCGCCGACGGTATCGTCGCCGAAGATTTTAGTTGCACATAATCTGCAACCGGACCGAGATTTTGCGGATCGCAAAAGGTAAAATCGTCCAGCGGTGGGCGGAAGGCAGTGTCTCGTCCATATTTCCATCTGCGAACGTTGGAGTAACTCGATGAGCGTCAATCACCCCCGATTGCGACACGCAGTCGTTCTGTTTCTGAGTGCGGCTTTGACGCTTTGTGCCTTCCAGCGTCTTCATGGACAACAGGCAACCCTTCCCGGAACAAGCACCGTTGAGCGGTTCCTCGAGCAACTTCAAAGTGGCGACCGCAATGAGCGACGGCGAGCAAGCTACACCACGCTTCGTCAGATCGGGCCGGACGATAAAGCGGGTGTGCCGCTGATCGTGAAGGCGTTTGAGACGACCGATGCCGGCACTAGAAGATCTCTTGTCACTGCGCTGACTCAGATCGGCCCCGCAGCCGTTCCCGATCTGGCAGATGCAGCCACGCAAAACCAAGAGGCAAGCGTGCGATTGGGAGCGGTTATGGCTCTGGGCACCATTCGTGCGGAACCGAAATCATCGGTCCCTTGCCTGATTCACGCATTGTCGGACGATGTACCGGCCATTCGCCAGAGTGCCCTTACTTCTCTTCAGCGGTTTGGCGAGTCTGCCGATGCAGCCATTTCGGAAACGACGGCGGTTGCTCTCCAAGATCCGGAAGCGCAAGTGCGTGAAACTGCCGTGAGGGTCCTCGGACATTTACGCCGGAGAGCCAGTGTGTCTGTGCCTTGCCTCGGTTCGGCGCTGTCAGACGACAACGCTGGTGTCCGGCAAGCAGCGGCATATGCGATTGCTGCGTTTGGGAAGGATGCCAAGCCAGCCGTTGCCGCACTTTCACGAGCGATGGACGACGAGCAAAGGAAGGTACAGAAGACAGCACTGGAAGCAGTCGCCAACCTTGGTTCCGTTGCAGTCGAAGCGACTCCCCAGTTACTGAAAAAGATACGTGACAATGACTCCGAGGTGAGCGGCCTTGCTGCTCTTGCACTGCGACGTGTCGGAGTCGTCAGCAACGACACCGCTGCTTCACTTCTCGAAGCAACCCAAAATCCGCTCCCCCACGTGCGCCGCAATGCTGCTAGTGCTCTGAGAGTTGCTCAAGTGTCGAGCGAGCGAGTCGCTTCGAGGCTCATCGAATTACTAAAGGATGAAGAGCAGATGGTCGTGCAAACGGCTCTCTCGGCTTTGGCGGACCTTGGGCCGCAGGCAGACGATGCCGTCGGTTCAATCACAGAATTGACCGAGAGCGAAGACCGCGTGGTGCGTGCATTCGCCCGAAATGCTTTGCGCCGGATCGTCCCGGATCGAGCCGTGGAACTTCTTGGAAAGCCCTTTGATGCCGTGCAAGCCCAACGCGACGATATCGAGGACTTTGGTGTGGGCAAGCACGACTGGCCGCAGCTTCACGGGTCGAGATTGCGCAACAATACTCCCGCAGGCAACAACATTCCGACGATGTGGAACGTGGGCGAATTTGATCGCAGAACGGACGAGTGGGATTTTTCCGAGGCAGTCAACATCAAGTGGGTGGCCAAGCTCGGTTCACAAAGCTACGGCAATCCGGTCGTCGCCAACGGCAGGATCTATGTGGGAACAAACAATGGGGCAGGCTACCTGAAGCGTTATCCGCCGGAGATCGACCTTGGTTGCCTGCTTTGCTTTCGAGAATCGGACGGTGCCTTCCTCTGGCAGCACTCCAGTGAAAAACTGTCCACGGGCCGGGTTCACGACTGGCCGCTTCAAGGCATCTGCTCCTCGCCTGTCGTGCAAGGGGATCGGTTGTGGTTCGTGACCAATCGTGGTGAGGTCCGATGTCTGGATACGGAAGGTTTCTACGACGGCGAGGACGATGGACCCGTTACGGGTGTATGGAACCAACTGTTCGATGCGGTGGCCGACTTCAGCGCAACCCGTGACCTGTCTGCTCGTGGCTCGATCCCCTCGCGACTGCGTGACACGCTTGCCAACGTCCTGCGGGCGGCGGGCTTGCAGATCCATGGGTATCTCAAAATCCGCGCTGTAGACGACTCGGGCGTGCTAACCATCGGGGGCTTCAGCAATGAACCTCCGCTGTGCCGTGTCCGATGCACTGCCGATGGCCTCACCGTCTTACGGTTAGACCAAGATGAGCCGCTCCTAAACGTCAACTACGACTTGCTCGCCGGGCTGGAGCAGGGAAGTCTCTCGCCTGCGTTGCGAGCACAGTTCAGCGGGAAAGGTGTCGAGATGTCGGGCGAGATCACTGTTCGGGCTTCCGATCCCGGACGGGCTTGGGACGTTACGTTCAGTGAGCAAGATCAACAAAGAAGATTCCGACTCAGCAGTAGCCGGGGAGTGGTCACCTGTGAAGAACAAACGACTCCGGCTTCACGGGATGAGGCCGATGTTGTGTGGACGTTCGATATGATGAACCAGCTCGGCGTGTCACAGCACAACATGGCCACGTGCAGCCCAACGATCTGGGGCGACACGTTGTTTATCTGCACCTCAAATGGCGTCGACGAGTCGCATCTCAACATCCCGGCACCTGACGCACCAAGCTTCATGGCGATGGACAAGCACACCGGCGAGGTGCTTTGGACAGATAATTCGCCCGGAAGACACATCCTGCACGGCCAGTGGTCCTGCCCGGTTGCCGGTGTATTCAACGGCGTGCCGCAGGTGATCTTTCCCGGTGGAGATGGCTGGCTGTACAGCTTCCGAGCGGACCGATGGAAAGACGGCAAGCCTGAACTTATCTGGAAGTTTGACGCAAACCCGAAGGAATCAGAGTGGTTTTTGGGAGGTAGGGGTACTCGTAACAACTTGATTGCCGTTCCGGTGATCTACGACGGGCTCGTTTACGCTGCGGTCGGGCAAGATCCTGAGCATGGCGAAGGCGATGGCCACCTGTGGTGCATCGATCCGACGAAGCAAGGCGACGTAAGTGCGGAACTCGTAGTGGATGCAAATGGTGATGTGATGCCCCACCGGCGAGTCAAGGCCATTGTTAAAGAACCGATAGAGACGATTTTCCGCCTCTCACCGAGATCCGAAGACTTGGAACTGGACGTTTTGGAAAAAGGCCAACTGCCCAAGCCGATAGCGCAGGCTTTTGAGCAGTCGGGCTATCCGCTCCCGAAATCGACGAAGATCCAGTCCTTGGACATTGGCGAGGAATGGCTTTTGACGGCCCGCATCGGCGACAGAGAGCACCAGTTCACACTCAACGCCGGGAGAACCGTGACTGCCGAAAGAGAGACCAATGCCGAGCGTGTCATCGCTAACCCGAATTCAGCGGTCGTTTGGCACTACGACAAATTCGACATCAACGGCGATGGCAGAATCGATTTTGAAGAGGAGTTCCACCGAACGATAGGCAGTCCTGTGATTAAGGAGGATTTGTTGGTGATTAGCGACTTTAGCGGTCTGCTGCACTGCATGAACGCCAAGACAGGTATCCCTTACTGGACCTGCGACATGTTTGCCCAATGCTGGGGCACTCCGCTGGTTGTCGAAAATAAAATCTACGTTGGTGACGAAGATGGAGATGTAGCTGTGTTGGGCCTGTCGGCTGATCCCAGTCCTTTTGTGGATCCAAAATCAGCTCCCGACTGGGGTGGGTTGTTTCCACTTCACGAGATCAACATGGGCACCTCCGTCTACCAAACGCCCATTGTTGCGAATGATGTTTTGTATATCGCTACGAAGTCACATCTATTTGCCATCGAGGCCCAAGAAGAGTGATCGCTTTGCGCTGCGGATCTGCTGACATCGGCAGATCCGCAGCGAGAGGGCGGCGAGGTAGTCTTTTGCGTTCCAAAAGTTGTGCTGGGCAGGCACTTGCGTGAGTTTTGTGGCTCGGTTCTGGGAGAATGTTGAGCTTGCCGCAGCAAATGAGGATCCGGGGTGGGGCGTTCGCGAACTGTCGGAAACCTTGAGCAGGACGAGTCGACCGGCGGGCCCCGTTTGTACCGAACATCGCGGTCGGCTATCTGAACCGACACCTCTTCGCCGGCCTCAAAGCTGCGGCACCGCTGACGCCACTTGCTCATCACAACAAAGCTTTCCAGAGCGATGCCGGGAGGATCGGATCGATGTGCACGTGGCACGAGGCGCACGATTCAGCCTGGCGGTGCGTGGTCAGTTGCTCGCGGATCGTCGTCGCGCCGCGAGTATCGGGATCGATCGAGCCACCGCCGTTCCTCTCCGGCAAGGCAATCGCGGCGAGGAACTCGACCATTTCGTTGGCTACCGTCACATTTCCTCGGGCCTTCCAGACGAAACAGGAAAACCAATGACGGCAGCAGACAACCTAAAGAGAAATGCCGTGCTTGTCCTTGCCGATGCAGCCATTGAGGTTGGCAGCGGCCTCCGCTACTTTGCATCAACATCCCCGCTCGGCTCACTCTCATCAATGTAGCGCAAACCGGATTCCTCATCGGGAACCGCCAGTTTGATGCTCCCCC
>CAYWXT010000022.1:0-34790 GCA_964462125.1 uncultured Pirellulaceae bacterium
ATACAAGCATTGGCGGAAGGCGAACTCGGATCGGATCAATTTCAGTATCGCGTCGAAAATGGATTTGGGGGCAGTGCGATTGCGACGGTGTTCCTTACCGTTGCCGGTGCCAATGATCCTCCTGTTGCGGCCGACGACCACTATGGTCCGGTCAATGCGGATGACCCGTTGGTGATCGATGCCACCTCGGGCGTGCTGCACAATGATCGTGACATCGACAACGGCGATACGTTGTTGGTTGATCCGTCGCTTTCGGACTCTGTTAGCCTGGGTGGGGCCTCGCTGTTACTCCGCCCGGATGGAACTTTTGATTACGATCCCAACGGCGCCTTCGACGATCTGGCGGACGGCGAATTCTCAAGCGACCGGTTTCAATATGCCGTGCTCGATCAATTCGGTGAAGTCTCGCTCGCAGAGGTCGAGCTGACAATCGTCGGAGTCGCAACGGTGCCGGTCGCGGATGATGTTGGCATCGAGCAGGGATACTGGACCGTGGCTTCGCAGTCGCTCGACGTCTCCGCCGAAAATGGCATTTTGAGCAACCAACTCGAATTCGACTCGGGCGAAGGCGCGGCGTTGGAAGCGTCCTTCGACGGGTTCTCCCAGTTCGGAGCCAGAGTCGTTGTTGCCGCCGATGGCAGCTTCAGTTACGACCCGACGGAATCGGATTCGCTGCAGCAGATCGCTGCTGAAGGAATCGACGTCGTCGATCGATTTGAATACACGGTGCAGAACAGGGAGGAGCTGGAAGATGGCGATGACGACAGCGGCGGTGGTGTCGCCGCAGCCAAAGCGACCGGAGTGGTCGAAATCGTTCTGCGGTCTGGCCCCTCCTCCTATTCCTTTGACCTGGTTGCGGATGGATTCGAAAGGATTGGCCGTGGACCCTCGATCAACAACCTTGGTGAGGTCGCATTTCAAGCAACCGATGGCGGTGTCGACAGTCTCTACGTCTGGCGAGAAGGAGAGGGGCCGCAGTCATTGCTCAGCCCCGACATGGTGGGCGACATTCTGCCGGCCCGCGGCGGCGTCGACGCGGTCCCCATGGCCCGCTTTGATGACCAGGTCCAAATCAACGACGCGGGACAGGTGCTTGCCCAACGTCAGCTCAACGCTCAAGGGCTTTTGGGCGTTTTGCCGATGGGCGCTCCGGTACTCACTGAGGTCGATCTACTGCTTTCCTACGCGGAGCTTTGGGATGGCGCCGCACTGTTGGAAGGTGACGGGTACCGCTTGCCCCAACAGATCGCAAACGGAGACTCGGGCTTGGCCGCCGCCGGGTTGCGATGGGGGCACCCGATGTTCCTGGACATGCAATTGGCTGCCCTGAGTGGAGTCATGCGGGGCGTGGTCGGCGTCAGCACGACATTGCCATTCACGATGGTCCCCCGCGTCTGGGTCACGAATCCAACGTGGGCGAGCGTCTACTTCACGCCCGTCAATCCGGTATGGAACGTCTTTCAGGAACCTGGCAGCATCGATCTCGACGCTCTCAACTCCGTCGCTCTGGCAACGTCGCTGGCACCGATCTACCTGCCACAGCTTTACGTGACACCGTTCACGTCGGTACTACCAGCTCTGTCTCTAAACAACGCTGGACAGGCACTATTCACCTCTCAAACCAACAATGCCGAGGTCGAAGCTGGGATGAACTTGGTGACCTACGGCCACCACGACAAGCCGTACAAGCATGCCCCGATCGACCAACCGGTTCCCGGTATTCGGCTCGCGGATTCCGGCGACGGTGTATTCGTCCAAAACGGCGCAGTGAAGTCGATGACCTTCGATGGGGACGTCCGGGACTTGGGATTCAACAGCATCGCCTCGACCGCTGCAATCAGCGATTCGGGTGTCATCGCGGCTGCGGCCAACGGGCCGGCGGGGCGAGGCGTTTACATCATCGACCCCGCCGATGAAAGCTGGGTCAAAGTCGTGGGTGAAGCGGGTGACGGTTTCGTCGACCCAAATGAAGTTGAAATCGACGGCATCGACGTCGGCGGTGTCTCCCAACTGATCGACGGACCGATCGGCATTAACGGCCCGAGCACAACCGATGCGCCAGGATCACCGTACTTCACTGTCACATTCATGGCCGCCGACGCCGACGGCAACGAAGGGCTCCATTCAGCGAGATTCTATCTCTCCGAACTCCACAACGGTCCCCTCGAAGCCGAACTGTTTCTTGGCCACAACAAAGTTGTCGACATCGGTGAGATCCTCCCCGGCATTGGCGTGATCAACGAAGTGCAAGCAGCCGACACGATCAACAATGCTGGCCAAATCGTGTTCTGGGCCAGCGGTTCCGGGGGTGAGAAAGTCGTGCGGGCGACACCACCGTTGCATGCAACTGGTGACGTCATCTACGCCTTCGAGAAACGTGATTTGAGTGAAAACAAGACATTCCGTCGAGAGGAGGGCGCGGCGGTGGCCTCGTTCGTCGCCGGGGACCCGAAAGCAACGGCTGACCAGTTCATCGCGTCGATCGATTTCGGCGACGGACGCAGCAGTACCGGAGTCGTCGTTCCGAAACTTGATTTCGACGGGAACTCACAACCGCTCATGTTCGAAGTCATCGCCGACCATCAGTACGATCGGGAAGGTCCCTACGCGATCACGACCCACATCACTGACGTGAAAAACGAAACTGGCGGTGTCGCCGTTTCATTGGCGAATGTCGTCAACGTCGTCAATGAGGAAGATATCGAACGACTGGTGTTACAAGATGACGACGGTAACTCGCTCCCGCCGAACATTCAAAGTTTTAGCTCGCCGCGAACGTCCGAACGTTCCCATGTCGACAACAGCAGCGCGGAGGGTGACACGGCGGCATCGGAACAACCGCTGCAGTCGATTGGATTGTCGACGTTCCTCACGCTCGACCGGGGCTCGGGGACGTTCGAAGTCGTTTCGACCGGGACTGCTGCCTTCTCCTACAGTTTCGGGTTGGAAACGGTCGGTAGCGACGGCCAGGGCGAACCGAACGCGTCGCAACAAGGCGACGGCTCCTCTGTCGATATTCGGAAAGTGATCGCCCGCGGCCAGCTCGACCCGATCAACTTTGCACCGGATGCATTCTCAGTCGCCGGATACGAAACGGCCTTCGACGGCCAGATCGAACTGGCCACCACATTCGACTCCAGTTCATTCGCGGAGACATCGACCACCGATGTTGCGATCCTAAGTCACATCGTCGACGAAAAGGTCTACGACGGCGGGGTCTTTGATTGGAATTCAACGTCACAGAAGTCATCGGACTTCAAAAAAACTGGAGAGCGGTTCCTGGATGCGGATTTGAAAGGAAAACTCGACGGGCTGATCGGTGGAAGCGGCGCATCGCTGGTCGGCAACTTTGTCATGCTCGGCGAAGAGCAAACCACAGAAATTCTGCGAGAGTTCGGCTCGGTGGCGGGAAGTGTCGCACGCGACTTTACGATTGACACCATTTCACAAATCGACCATCGCGGGGGCCGACAGTCTTTTGAGTTCCTTCAGGTCACCGAGACAGACACCTCGTTTCGCTCGGAAGGGACCATTTCGGACGGTGAGTACTCGCTCGCCATGACAACAAAAATCAACTCGGAGATCCTCGAGCAACAAGAACTCAACGGGCCGAAGGTCACGTCTACCTCCGGGTCCAGCACATCATTGGCGGTAACGGAGAAATCAGGGTCGACCGAAGGACAGGCCCGCTTTCTATTGACAACGACGACTTCGGCGGACGCGGAAACGTACCGCTCCATGGCGAACCAGGGCCAATCCGTTCAATCCACCTCCACTACGCAAAGCATGTCCGAACTGGCCGGCGCAGGATCCGCAAAATCCGGCGATTTCGAGTTCGATCAACAACTCACGACCAGTGCGTTGATCGAGTCTAGCACGACTTACGGCACGCTCGAATCGACGTCAACGGAGATGTCGGTGAGTGTCGCGACGATCAATCAAGCGGGCAACCTGTACGACGGAACGTACCGCTACGTCGAAAGCCGCGACGATTCGCTGGAGTTTAGCGAACAATCCGTGAACCAGAGCTTGATCACGGAACGCACCAGTACGGAGGCGAGAACGAGTCAAACGGTGACGCAAGGCAATAAAAAGACGGGTGTGTTCGAAATTCAGCAGCAGTCGTCCGGCATTTCGGTTACTGAATCGATTGAGTCAAACCAAACGGTTCTGGTCACCTCCACCGTGACCACAAATACGACAGAGGAATCAGAAAAATCGGGAAATGCCCGCCAGGGTTCGTTCGAGTTCGCTGGATACAGCTCTGGCACGACGGAGGTCGAACGGATCACAACCAACGGTGAACTTCGTATCGAAGCTGAGGAACAGGCGAACGTCGAATCGATTTGGACAGGATCGGGAAACGCCCGCTCAGGTCGAACCGAAACATCGGAAACCTCTCGATCCACCACCGCCAGCCAGGAGCAACGCAACAATCAAACCGAATCGATTTCGACCGAGCGTTTCCACGAGCAAAGGCGCGACAAAGAGTCGCTCTCCAACAGCTTCACTGGCCAAATCGACAGCAATGCCAACGCCACCTCCTTCACGACGCAGACGGTAACTGAGTCCAACGGCGATCGTTCGTCGGTTCGCGAAAGTGCCACGACGGCTACGACGGAGACTCAAACCCAAGGAAACTTGATTTGGGAAGAAACGACCCATCAGTCATCGAGCCTCGTCGAGCAGTCGGTAACTGAGCTGGTTTCGTTCCATACACAATTAGTTCGCAGTCAGACGAACTCCCGTATCCGTTCCGAGTCGCGACGAACTGAAAACACGATTTCTGGGGATTATCAAGAATCGGCCTCATCGATCACTGAATCCTCGAAGCAAGAATCCAACACCAATCAGTCGCAAGCGTCAAAACAGATCGTCACCCGTCGAACTGAGTCGATCTCCGACACCGGAGGCAATACGATTTCTGGAGAACGGGAAGTCGTCGATTCGATCGACTCGCAGTCGACGACATTCGTCGCCACCTTCAACGGACCAAACACCGACACGCTGACCGAAGATCTTGTCTACTTCGAAGATCAACCCGCAGGAGGCATGCTCGCCGAGGAGCAGGGAAGCGCTATTCGTAGCGATGACCAGCTCGCCGTGTTGACTTTGAGGAACAGCGAGACGAGCCGTCATGAATCGTCCAATCTGATCCTTGGTGCGTTCACCCGGTCAGTGAACTCTTCCGAGCACCAGCGTTCGGATTCAATACGTAACAATCGCGAAAGTCGAACGCGGACCCACAGCGAAAGCGATACCACCGCAAGCGTGAGCACCTCGGGTAACCGAATCCGCGGAGTGGTCAACCGGCAAGCCGACGAATCGACGCGATCCGAATCCACTTCGATCACGACCAATCAGAGCTTGACCGAGACCACCGAAACAATCACGAACTCCGAATCATCCGAAGTCGAAACGGGAAATGAGATTTCGGGCAAATTCAGCGTCAGTTCGTCCACCGCATCGGAAACGACTTCGGAGACACACCAGACAAACCAGACCCTGACCCGGACAGAGTCCAGCGAAACCGTATCCACATCGACGGGAAGCGGATCGCTGAACCGCATTACGGGGGAGCAGTCTACCGAAGTATCCACCACCGTCGAACGGAAGGTGCAAACCGTCACCGCTAACCAGTCTTTTTCGACTGAAAGTGAGACCGACTCGGTCGGCGTCACCATCATCGCGACGGCATCGAACGTGCTCACCGGCGAGTTCACAGAATTGAGGTCTGGAACGACCACCGCCATTACCACGCAAAGTTCTGTCAACGGCACCGAATCGGTGCTTTTGCACGAAGAGTCCGAAGCCAACTCATCGAGTCACCAAGCGGGCAATCGTGTGACCGGCGAGTTCCAAGGGAGCGAATCGGTGACCCGCAATAGCGTGTCGAGCACGGAACGAGTCAACCAGACTTATGCCGAATTGACCCTTGAAAACGCAACGTTCGACTCGACCACGGAGCGATCCGGGAATTCGATAACGGGCTCCTACGTCGATACCTGGGAAACCGTTGCTTCGTCGACCTCTGAGCAAACAATCACTAACCAGACGCTCACCAATCTTGTTGAGATTCTGACCACCACAACGGCCGAAGGAAGCGTGTCCGGGAACCATCTCGAGGGAGTATTCTTACGACATGAGTCAAGTCAGTCGACGGGAGAACGCACTGAGTCCGTGGTGAACGGCCGACTTTCATCGTCAAGCAGCTTCGTCACGACGGCGGACAATGTGACAGAGTCGTCGGGCAACGTCGTCAGTGGTGAGGTTCGAACACTTGGCCACACGATCGAAGATGTGATTCAGACAGAGACCTCCAACCTTGGCGCTGAGAAGACGACGCTCCAGATTCACGACCGGACAGAAATTAGCTCGACGAAGAATGGCAATCGAGTACTCGGAGACTTTGTCGATGAATCCGTCACCACGATTGACTCCAGCAGGGAAACCGAGGCGGTCAACCAGGGACGCATGTCAGAGAACATTACCGACTCCTCCGCGGAGATCACGGCGACCCGTACCAGCAACCGAATTCGTGGCGATTTCTCAGCGAGTGAACAAAGCGTCAGCGAAACCGCATCCCAGGAATCGGAGCTCAATCAACCCCGCCGTGAGACGATCGTGGCCCAGCAGTCGGAGGCAGCGGAATCGACTTCGTCCGGCAACTCGATCACCGGCGATCGGATGGGCGTGCGTACCGTGACCAGTGCTGGAACGATGACTCAGAGCGTGACCAATCAGGGACGCACGGTGAATGCGACGATCGAAGAATCGCTGTCGCGAACCCAGAACTTCGAAGCCAACATGGTTAGCGGACAGTCCACATCGAAAACCCATACCACCGGAACACGCAGTCGCTCAGAAACGATCACCAACGCAACACTCACGGCAGCCGTCGCCGAGGCCACCACCTTCGACTCGGAGTCCAACCGGAACGAGAATGCACACACCGGCGTTTATATAGAAACGATTGCCGGTGGGCAAACGTCACAGCTGGATGGCAATGACATCAACCAGACACTTTCGGTGCAATACGCTCTTCACGCCGCAAACGACTATCAAAAACACGCGACGGGTAACGACATTACCGGCGAGTATTCGGCTGACTCGGAGACGGAAGCGACCGAGTCTCGTACATCGACCGAGAACAATGGCGCCCTGACGGTCGTGGCTGAGGAGACGACCGTCACGGAAGCGGCAGAATCCATTGTCGGCAACTTGATCGCTGGTACGACTGCATCCACTTCTTTGGAAACGAGTCAACGTGAGTTGGCGCAAACCGACACCAATCAAACCCTAACTGTTGCCATTTCGGAATCGACCCACACACAAGTCGAATCAGAATCGGAGCGTGACGATTACACCGGAACGTTCACGAATGAACAAGTCGCGTCGACTGATACGACCCGCACCGAAATCATGTCGAACCAGGAATTCAGCTCCACAGTCAGGGACGTGACTCGCGAGCATGTTTTGTCCAGTCGGTCCGGGAACACCGTCTCGGGAGAAGCAACCGTTACAGAATCGGGCTCATCCGAGTCCACTCGATCGGCGACCTCCTCCGTCCATACCGAGTCGGTCGAACAGTCCGAGGAGGCGTTATCGGTCTTTCAGTCGACGAGCGTCTCGAATGCGATCACAGGAGAATCGCTCACAGACTCCGAATCAACCGTCTCAGTGACGTCATCGTCAAGTTTGCAAAATCAATCCCTTTCCATCACCGCAAACTCAGCCTCCGAGACATCGACGGTTGAACAGCGATCGGGCAATTCGATCGAAGGGCGTTATGTGTCCGGTTCGCGCACAACGGCAAAACATGCGGACTCCACTCGTAGTGAGAATGGGATGCGGATTGTCGACGCGACATCCGAAGCCGACATCACAACGCGAACGGAGGAGAGCGGAAACGACGTCAGCGGCCTCTATCACGCGGAAACAACGGCGGTCGAGGAGTCGGCCGCAACAGAATCGAACCAGAACGAATCACAATCCACCAGTGGCAGCACGGAGCGAGTCGAGTCGACCTCAGTCACGGAAGGGAATCATTTGACCGGCGCGTATTCCAGCAGTGTCGATCGTATGGTCACCTCCGCGCTCACGGAAACATTTGCCTATCTCGAACTCACGGCGGTCCGAGACTCGAGTACGTCGACCACGGAGACGATTCAGGAGAGTGGCAACGCACTCGCTGGCACCTCGGAATCGACTCGCGCGTCGGAATCCAAGGTGCAGAGAACGTCGACCGAAACGAACCAAGGCTTGATGGTGGAGCTGGATTTCACGGAAGTCGCTTACACGAATTTCACGCGGACAGACAACCGTGTGACAGGGGCGTACAGTGAATCCATAGACAGGCAGTCCGAACGGTCCGGGACCGAATCGAGCTTCAATCAGACGTTGACCGTCGAAACGACGTTCGAAGACACGGTCGACGCAGTCGAAACGCGGACTGGAAATTCGGTCACGGGCGCATTCAGTGAATCTGTGCAGACGACCTTTCACGAGGCGAATCAGGAAACGAGCGAGAATCAAACGTTGTCGTCGTTGGTCGGTACCACCTCGAGCGGGACTGCGGAATCGAGTTCCTCCGGCAACGCAATAGCAGGAGAGTCAGCGTTTGAGTCGGCGTCGGAGCGAGCGTCACAGATCGAACAGTCGGATATTAACCAAACGCGGTCTGTCGAGGTGGAGGAGGAGACGAGCGAAACGACAATGACGGAGGGTACCGCCAATGAAGTCACTGGAGACTTTCAGTCCGCCGAGTCGACTTCGCTGGCTTCGACGCGAACCGAGACCGTCGTGAATCAGAACTCGACGCAGAGTTTGCACAGCATCACCGATTTGTCGTCAACAGTGACGCGTTCTGGCAATTCCGTCAGCGGCGACTACCTGACCACTACCGACGTCGCGTCATCGGTGACCACAACCGGTGCGTCGCTCAATCAATCGCTGGTCACCTCCATGGAGCAGACGTCGGCAAACGAGACACGTCGGCAGCGAAGCGGCAACCGAACCAGGGGCGATTTCGTGGAAGAGGTGGAGCGTGAAAGCGACACCCAGACCCACCAAGAGTCGAGCAATCAAACTCGATCGAATACGTCGAGCCAGGAGCAGGCGCTGACCGAGGTGTTTCGGCAGATCGGCAATGAATTCAGCGGAATTTACTCGCTCAACACGACTACCAGCGTTACCGCGTCAGAAGATTTGGCGGAAGAGAATACCGAGCGTTCGGTCATTGGATTCGATTCCCAAGAAAGTATCACGACATCGTCACGGGCCGGTAATTCGATCACGGGTGACTTTGAGGACGATGGTCTGTCGCAGGTCAGTCGGAGTCGCGTCCAATCGGGAACAATCGGAGATCGCTCGTTCACGCTCGATGAGTCGTCGGCGGTGACCCGAGAACGAGCGGCGGTTGGAAACGAAATCACCTCGAAAGTCACATCGACCGAATCGTCCGCTGTCCGCGATGACTATCGGAAATCCACCACCTATCCCGACGGCCAGGATGACAAGCATGTCGTGCGGACCGCGGAATCTGTCAGTTCCATGAATTTCAACGAGGTCACTGGATCGTACAACGTGACCATGGCGGCGACTGATGCCACCGACATCGAAGAGTCGGGCGCCCGTTCTGAAACCTACGCCGCCGTTTCGCGAGTCGAATCGGTATCCAACATCACTGATGAGGGGAACTCGGTGACCGGTGCCTTCGATCAGCATAGAGCAGAGACGGTCAACACAACGACGAGCCGCGAGCGAACCGACCTCGACGGCACTCAGTGGTTTGTTGCCGAGCAGCACGGCGGGGAGTCATCGAGTCGTCAACAAGGCAGCCTGATCACGGGGGTCTACGAAGATTCGGGATCCGCGCGAACGGAAGAGACCACAACGCAGACGGTCGTCAGTCCTGAGGGGCAGTACGATTACCGTGCCATTGAGATGGTGACCGGCGAGCGTGAGTCACTCGGGCAAGGAAATCAGCTTCTCGGCACGGCAAGTCATACCACCGATTTGTCGACGACAACCGAACTTACTCAAGTTGGCATCGTTGGCGGAGTCTCAGTCGAGTTCGAATCGACGGTGGATGACACCGTGGAAACGCAGAGCGACGGAAATCGTGTTACGGGCGAGTTTCAGCATCAGTCGGTCGGGGTCGACAACTATGCCTTCACGCAAATGGTCGATCGGGGTGCATCGGGCTCGGCCAGTTTGTCGGGAACGGGCGTGCGGTCGTACACCCGAACTGTCGATGAAAACCGACTTACCGGTAACGCCTCCCGCGTGGTCACGGGCAGCGACGCGTATCAGCTTTTGCAGGCGGGCAGCAACGATTCCGGCGTCTTTGAAATTGACGTGGTTGGCGAGGACGGTTTCACCGAAACGGCGGAACGCAATGGAAAAACGGGAACGTTCACTCGAGCGACGAGCGTGACGGGACTGACCGAGGGGAGCCGCGTTTGGGATGGAGCTGGCGAGTCTTTTACTCAGGCAATTGATCAGGTCGTGACGCAGACCGGCAACTACCTCAAGGGCGCTGTTGAAATGAGCGTGGATGGCAATGGCCGTTACGACGCTTTGGTCGACCACTTCGACAGCAGTGACGCGGCGACCGGTACCCCGGGGATGCTCGATCAGTCGCCTACCGGTGTGCCACTGGTGATGGGCGCGCCGCCAGCCCTGCCAACGGCGGGAGGCGCGGAGGCGTTTTCAGTCGCTGGGGTGCCAGAGATCATGGCATTGGCAGCTTCTGGAAACGGCGCCTCCGCGATGGCTCCGTTTCGCTCGATCGAGGCAGCGGCCGTCCCAGCGATCGTTCCGGGCAGTCGACTCTCCGGCAGCACCGGTCAACGGGAGTACGCTTTGCAGGGCACCGATCTGGTCCAGCAGTACTGTTTCCCTGCCGGTACGGAGGTGTTGCTTGCTGATGGCTCGGTGAAACCGATTGAACGGATCGAAGTCGGGGATCGGGTGGCCTCTGTTGCTCACAATGCACCATGGCTGGACGGTGGACTCGATCGGCGGGCGGGACGGGTCGGCGAGCTGTATCAAAGTGCGCCAGCCAAGTTGTTTCGACTACGGACGGCAGACGGCCAACTTGCAACGACCGCAGGTCACTTGTTCCATGTCAATCAACGCGGCTGGGTTTTGGCCCGAGACGTTTCTCCGGGTGACTGCTTGACCACATCGCAGGGGAAATCGATCGAGGTAGTTGCCGTCACACCTGAGTCCGGCCGAACGCAGCCGGTGTACAACTTCTGTGTTGATGAACTTCACACCTACTTTGTTCGTTTGACCGGTACGGGCGACTTTGTTTTGGTCCACAACGAAAGTTTCGGCGTCTATACCTACGGCGATGCGTTGCTGCCGGTGCTGGGCGGGGCGGTCGAGGAGTGGTGGGTGGCGCAGCAGGACCAGACGGACCAGATGCTCCAGTGGGTTCAGGAGAACCTTTCGTTCGTCCACGACTTCGGTTCCGCCATGTACGGCTTGGGGGCTGGCGTGATCGACGCTGGGGTCGGGGTGGTGAACGCCGTATCGGACGTCGCCAACTATGCCATCGTCGGTACCGGCCTGATTGCTGAAGGTTTGGGGGCGACGGAGGTTGGCCAGTGGCTGGTTGGCAGCGGACTCGACGGAGTGCGGAACGACACGCTGTTCGGGGTGTCTGCAACCACGGGGGCGATGGCGGGGGTCACGGGATTGGCCACCGCCGCGACCTTTGGCGGCGCCGGTGTCTACCTGCTGGCGATCGGGGCGGTGGCGGGTGGTGCCGACGCCTATTACCGGACGGAGCTGAGCGACCAGGGGCAGACGTTCGACGGTCTTTTCGCAGGCGTGGTCAACGGAATCAGCAATCCCCTCGGCGCCTCCTTCGGACTGCTCGGGGGGTTGATTGGTGCCCAAGTGTCGGGCGCCGATCAGGCGGGGATGTTGGAAGCCTACGTGACGGGGAATCGGATCGGCACCGCTTTAGGCAACATCGCCGGCGGGATGGCGCTCACCGGCGTCGCCGCCTATCAACACCGCAGCAATTTCGGGTTCGCGGTCCAGACGATGCTGCCCGGGGCCGGCGGGGCGGTGGCGGGGCTCGCCTATGGTCGGCTCTCGAATCGGAGCTGGGCCGACAGTTTCGAGATCGCGGCGGTAACCAGCACCACAACCGATCTGGCCAGCGTGTTGCTGATGAAGTGCTTTGTCCCAGGGACGCCGGTGCTGGTCGCGATCCCCATGCATGAACCAACCGGTGAAGCAATTGCGATCGGCACCTTGGGCGACGCGGAATCACCGTGCCACCGTCTTTGGGCTGGCGTTCTCCTGATGGTCGCCGGCGCGGCATCGCTCGCCGCGAGCCGGCGTCAGGCGGAGGAGCCGAACGAGCATTTGGGGATCCCAGGAAGGACGAGCACCGCACGAGCAACGGGGGCCCCAGTAGGAAAGCGGCGTTCAGCTACGGCTGCTGTCTAAGCTCACCGTCGTCCTTGTCCATCCACGCCCAAAGCCGGGGATCGGTAAGCGATTCCGCGATCAAGCTCGCACCGCTGAAGTCCTGCCCCCGCGTGTGCTCACTCGGCACCGCCACGGTGACCGCACCGGCTGCCACCGCCGCGGCGCACCCGTTGCTGCTGTCCTCGAGCACCAACATTTCCGAAGCCGCGATCCCCATCGCTTCGGCCGCCAACTGATACATTTGGGGATCGGGCTTGCCGCGGGTGACGTCGTCGCCGGTGAGCACAAAGGTCAGCGAATCCCGCCAATCGACGGTATCCATGATGACGTCGACAAACTTGCGTCGGCTGCTGGTCGCCAGCCCGAACGGGCGATCGGAATGGCGGAGCAGTTCGATCCACTCGGCCAAACCGGGCATCGGCCGAAGCCCGCCGGAGAGCAACTCGCCGTACAATACCTCCGACTCGGCCAACAGTTCCTCGGGCGTCGCGTCGAGCGCGTGAAAGTCGATCATCTGCTGCATGGCACAGGTACCGACGCGTCCCATCATCCGCTGTTGAAGTTCGGCGGAGAAGCGATGGCCCCGTCGTTGAAGAACCGTGTCGCCGACCTGCCAATAGAGCCGCTCGGTGTCGAAAAGCAGGCCGTCCATGTCGAGCGCGATCCCGCGAATGCGCGCCGTATTCACGGGTTGCTGGGGAGTGTCGAAACGGGAATTCATTTGTTTTCGGGTCATTGCAATTCCGAGTTGAAATGGATGGCGTACATCCGGCTCGCCGAGCCTAATGCGTCGGTTGATCGAAGGGATCCACCTGGGGTAGATCATCGAGCGATTCCAACTGAAACAGGGCCAGGAACCGTTCGGTCGGATAATAGGTCTGGACCGCGCGCCCACCCTCCGGCGGTGGTTCCCGTTTGATCTCGAGCAAGCGTCGTCGGACCAATTGGTTCAAGACAGATCCGCAGTCCCGTCCGCGCTGATCCCGAACCGTCTGGGCCGTGATGCCGGGCTGATAAGCGACCAACGAGAGGACCTCCACCGCCAACTGGCTGAGCCTCGTTTCACGCACCTTGCCGAGAAATTGTTGGCGAAGGGAATCGAGTTCTGGTGCCGTTGACATCCGATACCCCTGGTCGTCCTGGACAATCCGCAGCGCCTGGCCCGCTTCCCGATAGGAGGCGTTGAGTTCTCCGATCAGCTTGACCACCTCTTCGGCGGTCACGTCCCGCATCAGTGAGGCCAAACGCTGTTCGGAAAAGGAATGATTTTCGGGGTGACCGACGAACAGGGCCGCTTCGATGATTGCTTCGGGGGTGACCGCGGAGTCGGCGGGGTTGAGCTCGGCTTCCGACTGCTCCCTGGCCCCGGCGGTCTCGGAACCGGTCGGTGTTGCATCGGCACGGGATGCATCGGGATTGGTTTGCTCCGGGGCGGCGTCAGGATCGATTTCTGCAGCGGCCCTGGCGAAGGCAGCACCGAGATCCTCGAACGACAACGCGTCGCCATCATCGGTCCCCTCTTCCTCCGGCTCGGCTGCATCCGACATCGGTCTCAAACCCACTCCTGCTTGGTCGGTTTGACCACAACTTCGGGGACATTGGCTCGCGGCGGCAGGGCACAGATCGTGACGACGACCGCAGCAACATCTTCGGGCTGGAGAATCGACTCCTTGTGTTCTTCGGTCACCGGCACCGGACGGTTCTCTAAAATCGGTGTGTTGACTTCCCCCGGATAGACGTTGGTGATCCGGACCCCCTCGTTGCGGACCTCGTTGGACACCGCCGTCCCAAGGGCGGTCATGGCGAATTTGCTCGCGCAGTACACGATGCCTCCAAGCGCAATCGCTCGCTTCCCAGCGACTGACGAAATGTTGACGACCAGCCCGTCGCGGCGCTGCCGCATCGAGGGGAGCACCTGGTGCATGCAGCGGTAGGCGCCGGTGGCGTTGATCTGCATCACGCGTTCCCAATCCTCCGGAGCCATCTCAGCCATCGACCGGTTTTGGATGTTGATGCCGGCGCTGTTGACCAAGATGTCGACCTCGCCGAGCTGGTCTCGGATGAACCCGAAGTACGCCTCGATGCTGGCCGGATCGGCCACATCGATGGTGTGATAGCGGACCGGTATCTCTGCTTTGATTGATTCAGCCAGTTCTCGCAGCGGATCGGGGCGGCGGCCACCGACGACAACGCGGCATCCATTTTCTGCCAGCCCCCGCGCTATGCCGGCTCCAATCCCCGTGCCGCCTCCGGTGATCGCCACCACTTTTCCCGCCAATGAATTCACGCCCGTCGCTCCCGGTTCGAATCGGTTGGTACCTTGTCCATCGTTCGGTCACAAGATTGACGAACCGCTGCGAGTCCGTCAATCAACCTTGCCCCCCATGCTCCCGGCGCATCACCCGAACGATGACGGCGTATCCCTCCGCCCCCGCTTTCTTCTCCGACCGCGAGCTGCCAGACTGCGAAAAATCCATTTTCGCTGCTCTCAATCCCCCCAGTGTCATGACCGAGATACGACAGGCCGCTTCGTTAGATTTTCCTGACACGGACGCACTTCGCTACCTTCCCGAGGGCCCCTATCCGCTGTCGGACAGCCGATTTTCCTGGGTCGGGATCCAGCATGGCCCTGCGGCGAGGGTCGGCTCGCTCAATCTGTACGACCTTGAAACGAAGTCCAATCGTTCATTTGAACTGCCGGGCCGACCTGGATTCGCGTTTCCCTGCACCGACGAAGCGACGTTCGTTGTCGGATGCGAACGATCGCTCGGCTGCTTCGATGTCGAGAACAACGATTGGAACCCGTTCTGCGATAGCGTCGATCAGGACGTTGAAAACACGATTATCAACGATGGGATGGTGTACCAAGACAATTTGATCTTCGGTACCAAGGATCTGGAATTCCAAACGAAGAAGGCTGGACTTTACCTGTGGCGTGGCCGTGACCAGCGGCTGATCCAGTTACGTGACGACCAGATCTGCAGCAACGGCAAGGCGATGCGAACGACCGGCAATGGGCAATTGCAACTGGTGGACATCGATTCTCCGACCCGCCAAGTCGTTGGGTATCCGATTGACATTGAGCGGGGCCAGCTCGGTGATCCTGAGGTGTTGCTCGATCTGACGGACGACCCCGGCGTTCCCGACGGGGCGATCCTGGCTCCCGACGGCAACGGCCTGCTCGTCTCCATCTTTCTCCCTGAAGCGGCCTCGTGTGGTGAAACGCGGCTCTATGACTTGGCATCGGGCGAGTGTCAGATGATTTGGCAAACCGCCGGTTCTCCGCAAAACACCTGTCCCGCCTTGGTCCGTCACGATGGGAAACTGCAGCTGGTCATCACCACAGCGGCGGAACACATGGATTCGGACAAGCGAAAAGCCTGTCCGAATGCTGGACGGCTATTCATCGCGGAAACGGAATTCGAAGCCCCCGTTGAGCCGCTCGCCCCCCGATTCCAGCGCTAGGCACGGCAGCCTAGCGGCCGTTGTAGAGGGAGAAACCGCGGGCACCGATGGCCGATCCCCGACGACCATGGCTGAACCGCTGGGATGCTCGGAACCCGTGGTGCCGGTGAACCGCACGGTGGCCATGGGGTCTGCCGTGGCGCAGGTGAGACTTGTCGTGGCGCAGGTGGGATCTGCCGTGGACCCTGCTCGAGGAACCGAGCGTTCCCCGCTGGTAACTCGGAACATATCGATGGAAGCTGCCACTGCGGTAGGACGGAATATACCGATGCGGAAAGCTTTGGTAGCTCGGGCGGTACCGTAATGTCTTTCCATGCTCCGCCTGTGCGGTCGCGGAAACCAGCAGTGGTGCGGCGAGCAACGCACCGCCAAGGAACAATGTTTTGATCGAAATCATGTTTTTGATCGAAATCATGGTGATTGGAGTCCTGCGGGGACGGAATGATCCGGCCATGGGTCCTACCTCCGAGGTACGTTCCTGTGGAGTTTCACAGCCGGACACCATCGGATGCATCCCCGGTGCCAATCAGTGTCACAACCTTGATGTTCAGATTTGCGCACGTCGAAACGCCGCATGACTGGAGAAAGCAAATACGACCACATCGAGCTTTCGGTTCGGTCAGAGTTTCGTGCTTTGTCACCGTCGGCTGTCACGATGACGACAGCCGTGTCATCAACGCGACAGCGTGGGATGTCCCTCGTGTGGTCGTGAGCGGGGAGGGGGGGGGCGAGTCAGACGTCTATTTCTTCGGCGTCTTCCGCACGCTCCATGATGAACCGGAAGCGGGCGGAGGCGTCGCGCCCCATCAAGTCGCTGATCACGCGATCGGTTTCGAGTTGGTCATCGACATCGACCCGCAGCAGGCGTCGACTCGCGGGGTCGAGCGTGGTGCTCCAGAGGGTCTTGGGCATCATTTCACCGAGTCCTTTGAAGCGGGTGATCTCCGCTTTGCTTCGGCCGTGATGCTCGTCAAGGAGGCGGTCGCGGTCTTCGTCGTCAGCCGCCCAGAAGGTCTGTTTGCCGATGTCGATTCGGTACAGTGGCGGGACGGCGATGTACAGCCGCCCATCGGTGATCAACCCAGGCATATGTCGGAAGAAGAAGGTCAGCAGCAGGGTTGTGATATGATGCCCGTCGGAATCGGCGTCGGCCAGCAGGATGATGCGGTCGTAGCGGAGATTGGCGAGGTTGAAATTCGGGCCGATACCGCAGCCCAGCGCCGAGATCAGATCTTGGATCTCTTTGTTCTCCACGATTTTCTTCAGCGACGCGCTTTCGGTATTGAGAACCTTGCCTCGGAGCGGGAGGATGGCTTGGAAATTGCGGTCGCGTCCCTGTTTGGCGCTGCCACCGGCCGAGTCACCTTCGACAATGAACAGCTCCGAGTCGCCTTTGCCGCTGGAGACGCAATCGCTGAGTTTTCCCGGCAGCAGGGTACGTTTGGCTCCCCCCTTGCGCGACACCGCCTCGCTGGCGGCTCGGGAGGCCGCGCGGGCGCGGGCCGAGGCGATGACGCGGGCGACGATCGTGTCACCGGCCGAACGGTTGTTGTTCATCCACTGTTCAAGCGCCGGGCGGATTGCCCCTTCCATCATCGCTTGGACTTCCGGGTTGTTCAGCCGGTCCTTGGTTTGGCCCTGGAACTGGGGGTCGGTGATGAAGATCGAGGCGATGGCGACCAGGCCTTCACGGATGTCCTCATGGGAGATCTTGACGCCTCGCGGCGTCAAATTGTGCGTCTCGATATAGTTGCGCACGGCTTTGTTCAAACCGCTGCGGTAGCCGTTTTCGTGGCTACCGCCGCTGGCGGTCGGAATCCCATTGACGTAGCTCCGCAAGTGCTCGTCGGTCGACTCGGTCCACTGCAGGGTTACCTCCATCCGGTCGTTGTCATCTTTGCGGAGCGTGAAGGGGGTGTCGTGGATGGGGCGGGCGTTGCGTTCCTTCAAAACCTTTCTCAGGTAGTCAACGATCCCTTCTTCATGCAGGAACGTTACTTTGTCTCCCGCCGCCTCATCGACGAAGGCGACCTTCAGGCCACGATGGAGGAAGCTCGCTGTTTCCAAACGCTGGCGGATCGTATCGGCATCGAATTCGGTTTTCGGGAAGATCGTCGGATCGGGGGTGAAGGTGATCGTCGTTCCCGAACCACGAACGGCCCCCTTCAGTTTCTGCAGCTTGCTGGTGGGTCGGCCCTGGGCGAAGGTCATGCGGTACTGAGACCCATCGCGTCGAACGACCGCGGTCAGCTCTTTGGAGAGGGCATTGACGACCGACGCCCCGACGCCATGCAGTCCCCCTGCGGTCTTGTAATTGTTCCCGTCGAACTTTCCACCGGAATGCAGAACGGTGAGCACCATCTCCAGCGCCGGCTTTTTTGTTTTGGGGTGCTTGTCCACAGGGATGCCGCGACCGTTGTCCGAGACGGTGACGGTCCGCCTGTCGCGGTGGAGCGTGACGGTGATCTCCGAGGCGTGCCCGTTCATCGCCTCGTCGACGGAGTTGTCGACCACTTCCCAAATCAGGTGATGCAGCCCCGCCATACTGACGCCGCCGATGTACATCCCCGGTCGCTTGCGGACCGGATCGAGTCCCTCCAGGGCGGTGATATCCTTGGCGCTGTAACTCTTCGTCGGGTTGTTCATACTCGTCGCGGTGCTCATCCTTGGGGGGTCCCTTCCAATGGTTGGGGTGCGGCCAGCGGAGGCGTGACGATTTCGTCAATCTTGCCGTGTTTCTGAATTTCCGTCCCCCGGCCACCGCGAGAGGTGACGCGATACTTGGCGGTCGAGATCGTTTTTTGAGCTCCGCGATTGGTCCGTACGGTGAGCAGGTCGCGGTCGCCGGTGGAGGCTTTGAAGCCGAGCAGTCGGTCGCCTTGGGCCAGGCGGATCAGCGTGACTCCTTTACCGGGACCAGAAAGGTAATTCACCTCCTCGGCCGAACAAACCATCGCCCGACACTGGGCCGAGACCGCGAGAATCGTTTCGCTCCCGTGCACCGGCTCGACACCGATCACCGACGCCTCGCCACTGAGCCGTGCAAATCGACGCCCGCTGCGGGTTGAAGGCTCCAGGAACCCCTCGAGTCCAAACCGCAGAGCGAAGCCGTTGCTGGTCACGGCCAAGGCATGGGTTTCGGGACAGTGCTCTGGGTAGCGTGGGTCCTCGTGAACATCACCGAGAACACGGGAGTCGAAGCTGGCCACCGAGACGATCCGCTCGCCGTCTTTCATTTTGAACAGCTTCTGGATCGGCTCCCCGAACCCGGTCGAGGCGGGAACGTCGATCATTCGGGCGGTGTAGCAGACGCCGAGCGAGGAGAAGAATCCGATCGTCGCACGCGTGCTGCCGGCGACGCAGGCCAACACCTGGTCGCCCTGGCGAACACGGCTCTTGGACGGGTCGGCGATCTGCTTTTGGCGTTTGACCCAGCCGTCGGTGGTGACCAACACGTGGCAGTCCTCGGCGACGATGAAGTCCTCTTCGGTGTACTCGACCTCTTCTTCCTCCCCGCCGATCGTCGTCCGGCGTTTGCCGGCCGGGCCAGATCCGTAGGACGTGACGACCTCGTCGAGTTCCTCGCGAACGATGTTCCAGCGCCCCGACGCCTGGTAATCCTGGGCGTCGTCCGCAAGCAGCTTGCGGATCTGCCGAGCTCGCTTTCTCTTCTCCTTCAACTCGTCCAGTATCAGGTTGATTTCGAGCTTCGCGAGCCGGTACAGCTTCAGCTCCAGGATCGCGTCGGTCTGTTCGGCGTCGAGTCCACCATTGGAGGCGGGGAACCGCTTCATGATCTTCACGGCCGCGTCGGCCTTGCCGTCGCTGCGGCGGATGATCTCGATGATCGTGTCGAGGGCATCGAAGATCAGCGCGAAGCCTTCCAGAATATGAATCCGCTTTTCCAACGCTGATAACTCGTTCGACAGCCGCTGGGTGAGCACATCAAAGCGGAAGTGCAGGAAGTGCCACAGGATTTCTTTGAGACTCAGCCGGTTGGGGGCGGCGACCTCCGGATTTTCCAGTGGTACCAAGCAGGTCAGGTTGACATGGAAGTTTGTCTGCAGGGGCGTGTGTTTGTAGAGATACGCCAGCACTTTTTGCTCGTCCGCGCCTTTCTTGAGCAATAAGTCGATTCGGATCTCGTCGGTCGACAGGTCGCGAACCTCCTCGACCAGCGGCAGTTTGCTGGTGTAGACCAGCTCGCTCATCCGTTCCACCAACGCCGCCTTATTGACGCCGTAGGGAATTTCGATAATCCGCAGCACCCGGTCTGACTTGCCACTCCCCACTGTCTCGGCAACGCCCCGGGTGCGGAGGGTCCCATGGCCGGTTTGGTAGATTTCCCGGAGTTCTTCCCGGGAGTTGGTGAGCTGCCCGCCGGTCGGAAAGTCGGGCCCTTGGATCGCGTCGTTAGAGACGAGTTGATAGTCCTTGATTTCCGGGTCGCGGAGCAGCTTCAACAGCGCCTGGCAGACCTCCTTCAAATTGTGGGGCGGGATGCTCGTCGCCATCCCGACCGCGATCCCGGTGGCACCGTTGACCAACAAGTTGGGGACTCGGCTGGGCAAGACGACCGGCTCGTCGCGGCTACCGTCGTAGTTGGGCCGCATCGCCACGGTGGGGGTCGTCAAATCAGCCAGGATCGCCGAGGCGATCGGCGCCAGGCGGCATTCGGTGTACCGCATCGCCGCGGCGTTGTCCCCGTCGATGCTGCCGAAGTTGCCGCTGCCGTCGATCAGTGGGATCCGCATCGAAAAGGGCTGCGCCATGCGGACCAGCGCGTCGTAGATCGACGAATCACCATGGGGGTGGTAGTTCCCCATCACGTCCCCCACGACCTTGGCACACTTACGGTGCTTGGCCGTGGCATCCAGCCGCTGCTGGTTCATCGTATACAAAATCCGTCGTTGAACCGGCTTCAAGCCATCCCGGACATCGGGGAGCGCTCGGCTCGTGATTACCGACAGCGAGTAGTTCAGATACCGCTCCTGGGCCGCCTGCCGCAACGGCACCCGTCCCAGCAGGGCGGGGTCGTCAAACAAGGAGGCGTCGGCGTCCTCCGGCAGCCGCGTCGGCGACGCGGAACCGCCTGATCGCTGAGGGCTACCGTTGGAGTCGGATCGGTTGGTATCTCGTTTCGAGCGACGTTTTGCCACGCGATCGGGTTCCTAGAGGGAGTTCCTGTTTGCTGACCGTTCCTGCGGGTTATACCGGTCGGACCCGTTGAAGCGGAACCGCTGGTTGTGGCAACGGCGCCGGTGGGTTCCCCAAAAGGTCATCCGAGTCCTCCCCCAGATCCGAAACAGGACTGTACGTCGGGCCGGAGGAATCGTCTCCCGGCAAGGTCTCCGGCGAGGATTCACAGCAGGGCCCGGTTCACGGAGGAACCGATCGATGAAGCGATTTACGGTACGAAGGGTAGCCAATTGGTCGGCGGTGGTCGCGATGTTGGCGACAGCTGGCGTTTCATCGGCCCAAGGTTTGGGAAGTGGTGAAGTCGTTGTCGGGTCGCGGGTGATCAGCGACGTGGTGGTGGAGTCCTCGGGGGAGGTAGCTGCCGAGGGCGAGGTGGTTGGCGGCGCGGTTGCCTACGGTGGCGGGCCCGTGGCCAGCAGCGTCGGTCGCGGCTACGGCCAACCCGACCTGTTCTACAACTACTACACCCAGGGCTACGCGAACCAGACCAACGCCCAGATGTATGTCTCGCCGCAGCCGGTGCCGCCCAACGTCGGCCACACGTTTTCCACGTACCAGCCGCTGTATCCCCATGAGTACCTGTATTGGCACAAGAATCGTTTTCATAACTACTATGATAACGGCCGGGGCATGAATCGGACGCGAGTGTCCTATTACGGCCCACCGGTTCGCCAAACCGTGAGCAACGTTTACTGGAACTACCTGCGGCTGCCCCGCTAGGGAAGTCTGCACCCCCTCAACGATCGGAAACCCGTCATGTTCCGTACCATCGTTCTTGCGACCGGGTTGGTCGCGATCTTGTCCGCCACCACAACGGACGTCGCCGCCGTGGATCCCTATGCGGTGACCGACGTATGGAATCGCAACTTCGCGGCAGACCGGCCGTGGCACGGACCCTACTACAATGTCCAGTACGGCCACCCGACGGCTTTGGTCGTCCCCCCGACCGCCCACATGCGGCAAACCTATTCGTGGGGCGTCAGCCAGAACAAGATGATGCCGATTCATCACCAGTACGGTCGCAGTGCCAGTTCGCCGGGTGCCCGGCCGACCGGCAACTTCCGGCCCACCCCCGCTTGGCCGAGTCACACCGACCAGTTCGGCTTCTACTACGTCCGCGGGCCCTGGTGACCTCGCGAGCGGCGGCGGTGCGTCCGGACCTCGTCCTCGGTAGCCGCATCGAACCGGATCACGCCGCAATCTTCGTCCTCCGATCCATAGGTCGCCAATAGCGACCGACCGTCGGGGGAGAACTTCACCGCGAAGACCCATCCTTCGCCAGGGGTTGGCAAGGTTGCCAGTTCGCTGCCGGTGCGCATGTCCCACAGTTTCACCAGGCCGCCTCCGGCACCGCTAGCCAGCGTCGAGGCATCGGGTGAAAACGCTAGCCCATATGCCCCACTGCGGTGACCCAACAGCGTCTGCTCTGTTTGCAGGCTTTCCGCATCCAGCACCCGGATCTCCGTCGGATGCTCCCCGAACTCGTCGCGCGGCCAATTGCCAATCGCCAGCCGGTCGCCCTGGGGCGAATAAGCAACCGAAACGAGCGGCGCCGGGAACGGCTGGCTCTCCCTCTGAAGATCTCCTGTGGCCGTCTCCCAGATCCGAAGGCGCCGATCGTCTCCGACACACGCGATTTGGGCCGAGTCGGGTGAGAAAGCGAGAGCGTTGAAGGCGTCCAAATCGCGAGAAGCGAACGTCCACGAGTTCCATGTGCTTGTGTTCCAGACCTGCAGGCGGTCCAGCAGCGCCGGGTTTTCATGCCTCATGTACGTCGTCGCTATCCAATTCCCGTCGGGCGAAAAACCGACGTCCAAACACTGGCCTCGGACGTCAGGCAAGTTCCGAATCAGAGCACCGCTCGGCACCTGAAAGATTCCGATCCGCGCCGCCTCCTCACGCCCCGGCGGCAACTCCCGGAACCCAAACGCAACCTGAGATTGATTGGGGTGAAAGCCGACACCCCGCACCTGTACGCGGTCGAGATGGTGGCGAAATCGAGGCTCGGACGTTTCCAGATCGCAAAGAACGGCATCCCCGTTACGGGCGCCCCAAGCAACCCAGCGGCCGTTGGAAGAGAGGTCCAAACAATCGATCTCGCCGCTGCCATGAACCAATGCAGGTGGTTTATGCTGCTCCTCGAGATTCCAAACCCGAATCGTGCGATCCGCGGCGCCGCTGAGCAGGTGTGACCCGCTCGGTGTGAACCCCAGAGACCAAACGTTCTTCGAGTGTCCCTGCAATCGGTCCACCATTGTCTGATCTTCAACGCGCCATAGCACGATCGAGGTATCATTCTTGATACCGGTGGTCGCCAACAACTTCCCATCGGGGCTGAAACGCACCAGGTGCGCACGGGCATGCGGCAGGGTTCCCCCGATCTGTTGTTGCTTCAAATCCCAGAGCACGACCTCATCATCCCAATTACCAATGGCGAGCCACCGTCCGTCCGGTGAGACATCGACCGATGCCGCGTGGGACGCCAGCTCGGCGGCAATCGGCTGCGATGCTCCCGATTGCGTGTCCATGAGCCGCACCGGCTTGTTGACTTGGGCGAGCGCGATCTGTTGCTGATCCGGCGTGATCGCCAAACCGGCGACCGTCGGGAACTCCCGTACATTCTCCACCACGTGTCCCGACTGCGGATGCCGTTCATACGGGACCGGAATGGGTCTCAGAGTGTCCGCCGCCAGGACGCTGAGTTGGCCCACGTAGGGGTGCCGCACTCGTTCATCCAGCGTGCCTCCACCGCAAATGACTTGCCTTCCATCCGAAGAGATCGCGATCTCGTTTACTGGTTGACGAAGGGGCGGTGACGTTACGATTAGCTCGCCCTGGCGTGAATCCCATCGACGCAGCCGGTGGCTCAGGTAGTCAATCGGGGCGGGCCTCCCGCGAAAGTGACTGGCGGTGATGAACGAGGCGCCGTCAGGAAGAAACGCGGCGGTGGAAAACGTGTGGCCGGGACGCGCGCGCCGGTGGATCACGTCCCACGAATGCGTGTCCCAAAGACACCATTCCCCTTTCCCACAGCTGACCATGCGGCTGCCATCAGGCGAAAACGCAAGATCATAGACGCTGTCCTCGTGGACGCGAAGCTCTCGTTCCTCTGAGTGCAATCGCTTCCAAAGGTGGTGCCAGGCGAAGCCGCGCAGGTCGCGTGTCTCCGCCGATGCTCCGCGATTTTCCATCCGCCGGGATGCCGTCTCCATGTCCTCGCGATGGAATGCTCGGACCGAAGCGTGAAGTTTGTTGACGTACAGCTCTTGCCGCTGTTGCTCGGCAAGGCGTCGCGTCGCCGTGTACTCGTTCACCAGCAATGCCAGCAACAGGACGGCCAAAATCACCGCGGCCGCCGTCGAAGCGGCGGCTGCCGGTTGCCGGTGAGCCCAACGTAGCGCCACCCCGCCCCAGCCGATCCGGCGCGCCGTGATCGGGCGATGATCGAGGTAAGCCTGCAGATCCGCCTCCAGCGCGGCAACCGAGTCATACCGGTCCTCCGGCCGCTTCTGAAGTACCTTGGTAAAGATCGTTTCGACATCCCCGGCGAACTCGGTGTTGACCAATCCAAGTCGCGGCGGATCGTGTTCACAAACCTGACGTATGATCTGCGCCGTGCTCCGACCCTCATGGCGAAACGGCGCTTCGCCGCTTAGCAATTCGTATCCAATCGCACCGAGGGCATACACATCACAGCGAACGTCGATGTCATCCGGGTCATGAGTGAACTGCTCCGGACTCATATATGGGGGCGTCCCCAACCACTGACCGGTCGCTGTATGCATGGTGGTATTGTCGGAAACCGCCTTGGCCACGCCGAAGTCAAGCACCTTGGGACACCCCTCCGCATCGACGACGACATTCCCCGGCTTCAAGTCGCGGTGAATGATCCCACGAGCATGCGCGTGCTGAACGCCCTGGCAAACCTGGATCAACAGCCGCAGTCGCTGGCGAGCATCGAGTTTCTGCTCCCGGGCGTAGCGGACGAGATCTTGGGGGCCGATGTACTCCATTGCGAGATAAGGGCGATCGATGTCGTCGTCACGCCACCGGCCGACCTCGTAAACCCGCACGATGTTCGGATGTTCCAATCTCGCCAACAATCGCCCTTCATGAACGAACCGCCGAACGGCTTCTGGCGACAGAACATTACGGAGCACCTTCACCGCAACGCGCCTCAACGGCTGTAGCTGCGAGGCGTCAAAGACCCACGCCCCGCCTCCATGCGCAATTAAACCTTGGACCTGATACGCCCCGATCCACTGCGGGAGACCATGCCGGCGCACAAGGATCTCGGGTTCCGCAGCTGGACCGTCGATGGCTCCCGGCGCCCCCTCCGAGGCCTGCTTTCGCGCCGAAGAGACGACCTCATCGATCTTGGTGCGTTCGCTGTCGCTGGGACCGGATTCTTCCATCCTGCTCTCACCGGCAAGTTCGTATTGTCGGCTCCACCGCGCGTTTCAACTCCATCAGGGGCGTCGTGCGGTTAAAGGTAACGGGAAAAGGACGCCAGCACACGGCGCAACATTCGATGGGCCCGCTGGCGCCGCATGTACACCGCACCAACCGAGCACCCGAGTACTTCTGCCACGGCGTCGATCGGTAGCTGCCGTAGGTCGTAATGGACAATCACCGTGCGGTAAGCCTCCGGTAACCCGTCAAGCGCAGCACGGAGTTTATCCGACAACTCATGCGTCCGCGCCATCCGCGAGGGGGTCTCCCCAGCCGGAGCCAAATCCAACGCAAGCTGCTCCAGCGAGGAATCGGTGACCTCCGTCGCACGGTTCCGTCGCACGTCCCGCCGAAGTGCAAACAGCCCTCGTTGCAGGTCGATCATATTGTGCTCGGCGATCGTGCGGAGCCAAGCGAAAAAGCTCTCCGTGCACGTCGCGCGGCAGCGGCTGAGCTCCTGAAACGCCTCCGCCAATGATTCCTGAAGCACGTCGTCGGCATCCACCGCGGCCTGCATCGATCTCGGCAGCCGATACGCAATCAACCGCCGCAGCCCGGGGGCACAGGCACGAAACAGCTGTTCCGCTTCATCGAGATTCCCCCGAATCGCCAGCGATACATCCGCGTCGCATTCCGCCAACATTGTGTGTTCCCGTCCGAAGTCCAAACATGAAGCGACCGATTGCCCCCAAAATCGATCGACGACGTCATCCTCCCCACCCGGCAACCCAGCATCTTAGTCCAACGCACCTCACCTCGCACGCAATCGGTCAGAAAAAGGTAGGCAGGGTGAGGGGCAACGTCGTTGCCTCTGAAAGTCGCGTGAACGATTGATCCGAGACGATCGATCGGATCGCGGTTACCCCTGCAATCGGCCGACGCCGGATTTTGAGGCGCCGTCAGAAACCCCGGCGCCGAGGTTCAGGAGGGCGGCCCGGTCAACGCATTGGTCCCGCCCCCCTCGCCGCAATCCTGGATGTTGAAGTCCCGACGCATCAATTGCGCTCTATGTTTGCGTGAATCCGGAACGTGTGCGGATTCGTGGCCCCAGCGCGACCAGGACTCAACAGCGATGCGTCAAACCACCCAGCCGCTCCGTCCCGAAACGAGCCGCCAGGAACAATTCGAAGAAATCAAGCGGCGAATTCACAGCAAACTCGTCGATAAGCTCGACCTTTCCCGCGTTAGTGATCTGCAAGGGGACAAGCTCCGCCGCGAAATTCGGATGGTCGTCGAGCATCTGTGTGATGCTGAAGAGACCCTGCTGAACCGCCAGGAGCGGGAACGGATCGTCGACGAGGTGTTAGACGAAACGTTCGGTCTGGGGCCGCTGGAATTGATCCTCAAGGACCCCGGGGTGAGCGACATCCTGATCAACGGGCCCAAAAACGTCTACATCGAAAAAGACGGGGTGCTGCAGAAGTCGGAGGTCGAGTTTCGCGACGGCAAGCATCTGCTTCAGATCATCGACCGTATCGTCAGCAAGGTGGGACGGCGCGTTGATGAAACCTGTCCGATGGTCGATGCCCGGCTGGAAGATGGCTCGCGTGTCAACGCGATCATCCCGCCGCTGGCGCTCGATGGGGCGGCGGTCAGTATCCGGCGGTTTGGTAGCAACCCGCTGAAGCTGGAAGACCTGCTGAATTACCGTGCCTTTACGCCGGAGATGGTCATGTTGTTGGAGGGCTGCATCAAGGCCCGACTGAACATGATCATCGCCGGGGGAACCGGTTCGGGGAAAACGACGCTGCTCAACACGCTCTCCTCGTTCATTGGCCACGACGACCGGATCGTGACGATCGAAGACGCGGCTGAACTTCAACTTCAACAAGACCACGTGGTGCGACTGGAGACCCGTCCCGCCAATATCGAGGGGAACGGCGCAGTCTCGGCGACCGATCTGGTCAAAAACGCACTACGGATGCGTCCCGAACGAATCATCATCGGCGAATGTCGTGGCGGGGAAACGCTGGACATGTTGCAGGCAATGAACACGGGCCACGACGGATCGCTGACGACGATCCACGCCAATACACCGCGCGACGCCGTGGCCCGCCTGGAGACGCTGGTGATGATGGCCGGCTTCGAATTACCGGTGAAGGCGATTCGGCAGCAGATTTCGGGGGCCGTGGACGTATTGATTCAAGCCAATCGGCTGCAAGGGGGACCGCGGCGGGTGACCGCGATCACCGAAGTCGTGGGGATGGAGCAGGACACGATCGTGCTGCAAGACGTCTATCGCTATCGGCAAATGGGGGTCAACGAAGACGGCAAAGCGTACGGTCACTTCGAGTGCACGGGCGTCCGTCCCAGTTTTATGGAGCGGCTGGAATCCGCCGGCGTTCGCTTGCCCGCCAGCGCGTTCCGCGAGCGGGTGATGATGCAAGCTTGACCCCGGCGCGGTCACATCAGCGAGGTTGGCTTGCTTGGTCGTCGCCAGTTTCGCACCCCGGTTTTGAATTCAGTTCCCCCTTTCCCATGAATCGAATCGATCATGTCATCCATGCTCATCATCATTGCGGTCGGTGTCTTCGTCGCCTCTTTGGTTGCCTTGGCGGCGTCGATCCTGCTGCCCGGTGGCGACACAACAACCACCGAGGAGCGACTGGCTGACATGGCGCGTCGGCGGGGAGGCGGGCCCACCGAGGGCCAGCAAGGTTCCCTGTTGCTCAGCGGTAGCCTGGATGAATCGAAGGGAAAGTTCGATCATATGTTCAAGGGGATGCCGGCGTTGGGGGCGTATCTCGAGCATGCCGACATCAAGTTGACCCCGGGCCAGTTCGTGTTCATCTGCGTCATGTTCTTTGCCAGCGGATTCGGAATCTGCTTTTTGACGCCGGTTCCCGCGGTGCTGTCACCGGTGGTCGGCGGTGCCCTGACCGGCTTGCCGATCGGATGGCTGTCGATGAAACGCAAGCGGCGTCTGGCCCGCTTCGGGCGTCAGATGCCCGAAGCGCTGGAACTGCTCGGCCGCTCCCTGCGGGCCGGCCACTCCCTGAACGCCGGCTTCGGGCTGGTTTCCACCGAAATGGAACAGCCGCTGGCCACGGAGTTCGGCCGTTGCTATGAGGAACAAAAGTTCGGTGTCCCGCTCGACGAAGCGATTGAGGATATGGCGCAGCGGATCCCGAACATGGATCTCCGCTTTTTCGCCACCGCGGTCATCCTGCAGCGACAAACCGGCGGCGACTTGGGCGAGATTTTGGACAAGATCGGACGCCTGATCCGGGAGCGTTTGCAGATTCTGGGGCAGATCCAGGCGCTCACTGGCGAAGGCCGGATGAGTGGGGCTGTGCTGCTTGCCCTGCCGCCAGTGCTGTTCCTAGTGATGCTCAAGATCAACTTCGACTACGTGATGATGTTGTTCACCGACCCGATCGGCCGGTATCTGCTGGGCGCTGCCCTGGTCAGCCAACTGCTCGGTGCCCTGATGATCAAAAAAATCATCACCATCAAGGTCTAAACCTGTTTTCATACCCGTTTCCTCCCTAACCCTCCACGGCCCCGTGGCGACCGGCCGCCCCGTGAGGAGATCTCGATGATGATTCCACTGTTGCTCGCCGAGCTTGCGATCCCCGCGCCAGTGCTGCTGACGTCGATCGCCATCTTTTTCGCCGTCACGGCGGTGACCTGGGTCGCGATCGGTCGCGTCAGCGGGGAAGACCGCCCGCGAGCCGAATCACGACTGGACGTGTTGAAAGATCCCCGCAAGCGGGTCAGTGAGATCGCGGAGGCCGAAAGACCGCAAACCAAAAACGCCGCTCTGACCGCGGCGTTGGAACGCGCCGCAACGCCGCTGGCGGACAAGATAGGCGGGAGCGAAGCGGAGATCGGAAGGCTTCGCGAACAGCTGATGCACGCCGGTTTTCGCCGTGAATCGGCACCCCTGGTGTTCAAAACAATCCAGCTGGGCATCGCTGCGATCGGGCTGCTCCTCGGAGGCGCCACCGGTGTGGCCCTCGATGGACTGACCCGTGAGATGCTGATGAAGTTGGGGGGCGGTTTGATCGTCGGGTACATACTGCCCAAGCTCATCCTCGGGTTCCTTGCCAAACGGCGAATGCAGGCGGTGTTTCTCGGCCTGCCCGATGCCCTTGACTTGATGGTGGTCTGTGTGGAGGCCGGTCTGGGGATGGACCAGGCCCTACGGAAGGTTGCCGATGAAATGAACAAGAGCCATAAGGAAATCGGCGAAGAGTTCGGAATCGCCAATCAACAACTCCAGTTCGGGCGCACCCGGAGCGAAGTCCTGACGGCGCTCGGTAAACGGAGCGGGGTGGACGACTTGAAGCAACTTGCGTCGATCTTGATCCAGGCCGACAAGTTTGGCTCCAGTATCGCGCAGGCCCTGCGCGTCCAAAGTGACGCGATGCGAACCAAACGACGCCAGATCGCGGAAGAGAAAGCCGCCAAGACGGCGGTCAAGATGATCTTCCCCCTCGTCCTGTTCATCTTTCCGGGGATCTTCGTCGTGCTTGTCGGCCCGGCAGCGATCAGCATGTATCGCCAACTGCTCAGCAACTGACGGGACTCAGCCACCGGCCGGTTCCTGGACGACGATCTGCGCGGCAACCCGCTTGGCGGCTGCCACAACCGCCGCGATCCCGACCCCCTCCAGCGCGTTGCCGGTCAGCGACAGCCCCGGTATCGCGTCGATCTCCTGGCGGATCCGGCGAACTTTCTCCAGGTGCCCCACTTGGTATTGCGGCATCGCTCGGTCCCACCGCACCACGCGGCTCAGCCGCGGCTGGCCAGAGAGCCCAATCAGATCGGCGAGTTCCTCCCGGGCTACCGCGATCAGCTGGTCATCGGTGAGACTCAACAACGTCGGTTGCAGTACTCCGCCGATGAAGACGCGGATGATCACTTGGTCGGGAGGCGCCCGGCCGTCGAACTTCTCACTCGTGAAGCTGGCGGCCAAGATCCTTCGGTTTTCCCCGGGGGGGACGACGAAGCCAAACGTGTTTGGACCACGACCGATCCCACTGCGGGGAACGGCCAAAACCACGATGGCGGTCGAGGCCGATTCGATCGTTTCCAGTTCCCCAGCGGCCGCCGGCGCGGTCGGACGGATCAGGGAGGCCGCGGCTGCCGCCGGGGTTGCGACGACAACGTGATCGAAGGTTTCCGGCGTCCCCGCGGCGGAAACGACCACCCACCCCTCGCCACCGGGCCGCAACGACGTGACCGGCTGACCCGTTTTGACGGATCCCTCGGGAAGCGCCCCGGCGAGGGTTCGGATCAATTCGATCATGCCTCCCCGAAACGCGCGGAACCGACCATATCTTGCACCGCTACTGGTCCGCTCGACATGATCCTCCCCCGAAAGCCGGCGCGCCAGAGTCGCTTTGGTGAGCGAGCCGTAACGAGATTCCATCTCATACAAGGGCCGCATCGTCGCCTGCATACTGAGACGCTCCACGTCGGCGGTGTAGATGCCGGCAACCAGCGGTGCGACGATGCGGTCAAGGACCTCCCGGCCCAATCGGCGTCGCACGAACGAACCGACACTCTCGTCACCATCATGCTGCCGCGACGGGATCAGCGGCTCGGCCAACAAGCGAAGCTTTCCCCAGACCGACAACAGGGGCGTGGTCAAGATGGGCCACAACTTGGTGGCTCGCATCAACACAAATCCATCGGGGACGGGAACGAGACGACCGCGGCGAACGATCATCGCCCCTCGCCCCGCCACCTTGGGCTCGATCAAGCGATCGGCGACCCCAAGGTCCCGGCACAAGTCGATTGCCGCGGAAGGCTCGGTGGCGAACATGTCGGCACCGTGATCGATCAACAGCTCGCCGGAGCGTTCGGTATGGATCACCCCCCCTAAGCGGTCTCGCGATTCGTAAAGCGTCACTCCAAGAGTGGGATCAATGCGGCGCAGCTCAACCGCGGTAGCCAATCCGGAGAGCCCCCCGCCGATGATCGCCACGCGGCCAGGGGGAGTGCTATGGCAGGTCGGCATCCGGATTGTATCCATCACCGTAGTTCGGATCCTCGTCCTCGTACGTGTCGTCTCCCTCGTACATGTCGTCTCCCTCGTACATGTCGGCGCCGGAGGGCCCGGGATATCCCGCCGGGGGCGTTCCGGGGAGCCCGAACGACTCTGGCAACATGCCGGCGACCATTTCTGGGTCTGGCATCGTGTCGGCCAAGATCGCGTCCAAGGCGGCGTGAAACTCGGCTGCATCCGATGCGTTGCGCAGCGGTTCGATCTGCGTCTGAATCATCTTCGTCAGCATCGAGACCATGCTCCCGAGCTCAATCGATCCCTCTGGCATCTCGTCGAGCGCCTGCTGGGACTCCTCGACAAACTCCGGCAGCTGATCGGCAAGGGCAGCAAACGTCCAGCGCCCCTCGACCTGCTTCATGTCAACGGTCAACGACAGCTCTCCATGTTCCACTTCAACGGTGACTACGTCCCCCTGTTCGCGAGCGACCTCATAGCGTGTGGGCTCTGCGGCCTCCTGGCGAGACAGCGACGCCAAGTAGGGTGCGACGGCCTGGTCCAAGCGTGCCAGCCACTCCCGCAACGGCATTGTCTGCAGGTCGTCAAGTCGCATCACCTCGGGATCGAAGCCGGATCGCATCAGCCCGGCCAAGGACAAGACGAACTCACGTAACGGCTCGACCCCCGCGTCATCCAATACATTCAATCGCGGGTGCGAGAAGATCCAATTTTGATTTGTTACGATCAGGTCTCCGATCTCGTGGACCGATCCGGTCACCGCGTCCCAGGTCGCTTGGTCCAACTTCAGGGAGGCTTGGGCGACGAGTTGATCCAGCTGATCACGATGGGCGTCCGGGAGGGAATCGTAGAGCGCCAAGAGGTGTCCGGCTTGGAGCATCTGGCGGTCGAGGTATTCCAGCGTTTCCGCCGCTGACATCTCCGTTGCCGGCGGTTCATACTCCGGTGCTGAGGGCGGTTCCGGCAACGGATCGGGAGCGGCAGCGGCGGCGACATCGGCTTGGCCGCGCAGTTCCGCAATCCGCTCGTCCCGATTGGAGGCCCGTCGCTCAGCGAGCTCCTTCGCCTGGATCCGGCTCTCCGCTCGAAGTTGACCCAGCTTCACCGTCACCCGACGCCCATCGGTCAACCGCAGCACCAGCTGGTCGCCAAACAGCCCGACCAGATCCGCTTCGATGGTTCGGTTTCCGCGGAGGTCGGTCCAGGATTCCGCCCGCGGCGCGTCCCCTGGAATCGTCAGTGCCGCCGCCAGGGCCAACCCGATGGCGACGGCGGCCGAGCCGCGCGCGCCGCAGGGCCCCTCTCCGCTGCGACAATACCGATACCGGTACGTTGTCTTGCTCGGCGCCGCCCCGAGTGCAAATTGCGTGATCATGGCAAGTATCATGGCAAAAAAGGTCTCGATCGCCAGCAAATGGTTTTCGGCGGCCGGTCACCCCCCGTGGTCGATGACTGTCGGCCGACATTCGATTCAGTATATTGACTCCCTTCCGCGATTGCGCCGCCCCTGCCCATCAAGATCCCCTGAATTTCGGAGGCGAATGGCCCCTTGAGTGAGACGAGCGAGCTGGCCCCACCCGACGCGGAGGAGGCCCAGCAACTCCGCGAGAAGTTTTACAACGCCACGATCATCGAACGAATCGATATCCACGAGGATCTCGCCCGGTTCCGGATTCGTCCTGACCGACCGATCCCGCCGTTCGAGCCAGGCCAGTACGTCGCCTTGGGACTTGGCAATTGGGAACCCAGACTGAAGGGGACCCAAGCGGAGGACGTCCCGGCAAAACGGAGCCGGAAAATCGTCCGCCGGGCCTATTCGATTTCCTGTCCGCTGCTCGACGACCGCAGGAAACTGACCCCGGTCGACGCGGTCGAGTACCTCGAGTTTTACGTCACGCTGGTGCGGCACGGGGAGACGCCCGAGAGCAAACCGCCGGCGCTGACGCCGCGCCTGTTCGGCAAGGTCGCCGGAGACCGGGTGGTGGTGGAGAAAAAAATCACCGGCAAATACCAACTGGGCCAGGTTCAGGACGACGAGACGGTGCTGTTTTTGGGAACGGGAACCGGGGAGGCGCCGCACAATGCGATGTCAGCAACGCTGCTCGCCCGGGGCCACCGGGGACCGATCATCAACGCCACCAGCATTCGACACCGCTCCGATGCCGGCTACCTCGCCGAGCAAGCGGTACTGATGGAGCAGTTCCCCCAATATCGCTACTTTGCCCTGACGACACGTGAGCCAGAAAACCTGGATCCGACCCACCCGAACTACGTCGGAAAGCTGTACCTGCAAGGTCTGTTCACCAGTGGTCGGCTGGCGGAGATGGCGGATGATCCACTCGATCCGGCGCGGACGCATGTGTTCCTTTGCGGCAACCCCGACATGATCGGCATTGTCGCCGCCGATGCGCCACCTCTGTCACGCCCCGGGATGCTGCCGCTGCTGATGGAAGCTGGATTTCGGGACGAACCTGGTGGTGATGTTGCCGGTTGCGTACGGTACGAGAAGTACTGGTGACACTTTCGGCTGCGACGCTTTCATCGCGGCCGCTGTTGCGATAGAACCTAACCGCTTTCGCCATTCCACACCCAGGATGGGCCATGAATCTGAACCGTACGATCGCATTGATTCTCGGTGGCGGACGTGGTACGCGTCTGTTCCCGTTGACAAAAATCCGTGCCAAGCCAGCTGTTCCGCTGGCGGCCAAGTACCGCTTGATCGACATTCCGATCAGCAACTGCATCAACAGCGGCCTCAACCGGGCCTATGTTCTGACGCAGTTCCTCTCCGAAAGCCTGCACCGCCACCTCCGGCAAACCTACACCTTTGACCACTTCAGCAGCGGGTTCGTCGAACTGCTCGCTGCGCAGCAGACCGTTGAGGCCAATGCAGATTGGTACCAAGGAACCGCCGACGCCGTCCGCAAGAATCTGATCCATCTCGAGGAAAGCTGGATCGAGCACATCTTGATCCTTTCCGGCGACCAGCTCTATCGGATGGACTTTCGCGAGATGATGCAGACGCACCTGGATACCAATGCCGACGCCACCATCGCCGGAATCCCGGTCACCTCCGACGGAGCGTCGGCGCTCGGCATCATGCAGGTCGACGCGTCTGGGAGGGTGACCGGTTTCGTCGAAAAACCGCAGACCGAGGAGGAACTCGCACCGGTCCGCATGGACCCCGCTTGGCTCCAAGCCCGCGGCATCGCCGACACCGAACGTGATTGTCTGGCCAGCATGGGACTGT
>CAYWXT010000023.1:0-34645 GCA_964462125.1 uncultured Pirellulaceae bacterium
ATGACCGGCCGGAGCCTCGTCGACATACTCACGTCGGACCAGCAGGGCCGCGTCGATCCCGAACGTTCGGCCGCCTTCATCGGCCGCGAGCGGCATGTGGCCCAGGCCCGCGACGACTACATGCCTTATCCCCAGCGGGCAATCCGGACTGACGATTTTCTGTACATCATCAACTTTCGCCCCGACCGCTGGCCCCTGGGCGACCCCTACCGGCTCGATGGCGACGACCCGCCGACCGAAGAAGAGCTGACCGAGAGCACCTTCGTTACCCTTCCCGATGAGGACGCCGGGCCGACCAAGGCGTGGCTGGTGGGCATGCGGGAGGACCCGGAATGGAAGGAGCATTTTGAATGGGTTTACGGAAAGCGGCCGCGGGAAGAGTTGTACGACTTGAAACAAGATCCGCATCAAACGACGAACGTGGCCGACGATCCCGCGTACGAACAGGCCCGGCAAGGGCTGGAACGCCGACTGCTCGATGAGTTGAAGCGAACCGGTGACCCGCGGATGATCGCTGATGGGGAGTTCTTCGAAACCCCGCCGATGTCAGGACCGGTGAATCGTTGACCCCACGATCCTAAGCAGCGTCTAATGGTTCATGGGGTAAGCCGAACGCTTCGGCGACCCATTGGTTGGTAAGCTGGCCGTTGTGGATATTGATCGCGGCGCGGAGTGGTGACGCGGTGGTCAGCAAAGAGTCGGCTCCCAGGCTGGCCAGTTTCAAGACCCAGGCCAGCGTGGCATTGCAGAGGGCAAAGGTGCTGGTTCGTCCCACCGCCCCGGGCATGTTGGTCACACAATAGTGGACGACCCCATCGATGATGAACGTCGGGTCACCGTGGGTGGTGGGGCGACTCGTTTCAATGCAGCCACCCTGGTCGACCGCCACGTCGATGATCACGCTGCCCGGTTTCATCCGATGCAGGTCCTCCTTCCGCACCAACTGCGGCGCCTTGGCCCCGGGGATCAAGACCGAGCCGATCACCAGGTCGGCCCGGTCGAGTTGTTCCAGGATCGTATGCCGATCGCTGTAGAGGCAGTTCACATTGGCGGGCATGATGTCATCGAGGTATCGCAGGCGATCGAGATTCACATCGAGGATCGCCACATCGGCCTGGAAACCGGCTGCGATCTTCGCAGCGTTGGCGCCCACGATGCCACCGCCGAGGATCGTGATGTGGGCGGGGGGGACGCCGGGGACGCCACCGAGCAAGATCCCTCGCCCCATCTGCGGCCGCTCCAGGTACTTCGCACCCTCCTGAATGCTCATCCGGCCTGCCACTTCGCTCATCGGCGTCAGCAGCGGCAGTCGTCCAGAGTCGTCCCGTAGCGTTTCATAGGCGATGCAGGTCGCTCCGGAGGCGAGCATCGCCTCGGTCAGCGATTCGCTGGCGGCGAAGTGAAAGTAGGTGAACAGGATCTGGCCGGGGCGAATCAGCGACTGCTCCTGCGGCAGCGGCTCCTTGACCTTCACCACCAACTGCGCCTCGGAGAAGACATCCGAGGCGGAGGAGACCAGTTCCGCGCCGGCACGAAGGTAGTCGTGGTCGGCGAGCCCCGAGCCGAGCCCTGCACCGGCTTGCACCAGGACACGATGGCCGCGATTGACCAGCTCCTCCACTCCGACCGGCAACATCGCGACCCGGTACTCGTCCGGTTTCACTTCCGTGGGGACACCGACAATCATTGACAACCAACCTTGAATTTGAGGGCAACGAGACGAACGTCCTGACCAACCGAGGAGGTCACGAACCGGGTCACGATTATCCTACCGGCCGAATCGCAATCGCGTCTTCCGTTCGCCGGGAACGCCACCAGGAAGCGAGCATCGAGCCGGAGACGTTCATCCACGGACCGAAGATGGCCGGTGCCAACGCCGCATCGGAGCTTCCCAGAACGCTCACCGCAAGTCCCGAGGCCATCCCGCCGTTCTGCAGACCGACCTCCATCGCCACCGTTCGCCGCGTCGACTCGTCCAGCCGCAATAACCACGCGCCCCCGTAGCCAAAAACGTAACCGGCGGCATTGTGCAACACGGCGGCAATCAGCAAGGCAACGCCGACCTGCAGCAGCTGGTCGCGCGATAGGGAGGTGATGATCGCGATGATCAGACAGATGGAAACCATGGCGAGCCAAGAGAGGAGGCGATCCAACCAGTCGCCGCGGAGGTTCCATCGGCGAAGCAGGCCATTGGCGATCAGACCGGCGACCACCGGAACGATGATGATTTGGGCGATCGTCAGCATCAAATCCCAGAACGGAATCTCGATGAACCGTCCGGCCAACAGCGTCATCAACAGCGGGGTCATCAAGGGCGACACCAGCGTCGAGCAAGCCGTCATGGTCACCGAGAGCGCGATGTTTCCGCGGGCAAGGTAAGTCATCAGGTTCGAAGCGACGCCGCCAGGGCACGATCCGATCAGAACCAGACCCGCCGCGACTTCTGACGGAAATCCGAACAGCGTCGCCAGGGTGAACCCCATCAACGGCATGACGGAAAACTGGAGAACCATACCGATGATCACCGCGCGGGGCATCTTCAGCACGCGAGTGAAATCGGCCAGGCTGAGCATCGTCCCCATCCCGAACATGATCAGCTGGATCAGGGGGGTGATCAGGCGTTTGAGCTCAAAGTCGCCCCAGCTCCGAAAAAGTTCAGGGTAGGCGAGTGAACTGATCACGAAGGCCAGGACCCAAAGGCTAAACGCACACCCGCCCCACCGCGGGGAACTCGCCGAGGCCACCGCGAGGCAAGCGACGCCGGCGGCCAAACCGAATCCCCCCAAGGCCGAATGACCGGCGGCGTAGGCCAGGGTTGCCAGGAGACACAGCGAAAGGGAAAGCAGAAGGAACCCGCGGGCAGTGGTCAAGTTGGGCATCGCCTGCAATCCTGCAATATCCTGTCACGGCGGAGCTATTCGGGGACGACGTCGCCGTGCCAGGGAAACGCATAGGTTGGCGAATGAGCATAGCGATCCATGTCGATTTCCAGACGGCCCACCGCGGCTGGCCGCAATTCGACCTCGAACCGTCGAGCATCGACCGTGTCGAACTGATAGGGATATTCGACCACCTGCCGGACTCGGGTGAAATGATGCTCGCCAAACATCCCGGCCTGAAGGGTGACGCGGCGCGATTCGCTCGGGTGCAGGTTCACCAGCCGAAGCCGCACCCCGTCCGCCGTCAGGCGTTCGACGAGCACGGCGACATCGGGCGGCAAGCCCGGCCGTTTTGCCTGGGGATCGAAGTAGCGGAGGCTCGTGTGCATCAACCCACCATGGTAGATGTGATTGGGAGACCCCAGCATTGACTGAACGAGTCCTTCCAGGATCACGGGATTCAACTTCTGCCAGTGATGGACATCCTGCTCGTCCGGTGTCGTCTCGTCCTGGCGAATCTGGTCCAGTCGCGACAGCGTCTCGGCATAGCCCGCCCGCATGATTTCCAGCGGGTAGTCCTCGTTCTTCGCTTCGCCCCGAACATACATCAACCATGGCCCCGCATGTTCGGAATCCCCCTTGCCCTTGTCATAGCGGAGTCGTTTCCAGCGGTCGGTGTCGACGAGTCTTTCAATTCGTTCCCAATCTTCATCGGCTCGAGAGACGAACCAGAGTTGCGCCAGGTACTTTGGATTGATGGGGCGATAGTCGTACCAACCGTCGTCTCCATGACGGTGAGGAACTAGCACCCGGTCTCCGTCGCGGCGGGCATGTTGAGTGACCAAATCGATCACCGAGCGTGGGAGCTCCAGGTACGCCGGGTCGCCGCTGACCAGGTACGCATTCGAAGCCCCAATGATCGTCGCTTCGAGCTGGTTGAACAAGCCGTGGGGCCACCGCCATCCGTAATAGCCTCCCCACCATTTCCCATCCAAGTTCTCCCCGATCTCACCGGAGGGCCCGACGTTGTCGGGCAGGATGCCGTCATTGGCGTCGACACGCTCGATCCAGCCGTCCACGTACCGTGTCACCCAGTTCTTGTATTGCTCGTCCTGGCCGTACATGTAGGCGTTCGTCATCAGGCTGGTGGACGTCAGATTCAAAGGAACATCGTTTCGCATCATGCGCTGATTGATGGCCTTCAGGATCGAGGGGAACCGCTCGTCATCATTCCAGTCTTCGCTTGAACGAACATTCGGGATGTCGTCGTAGGGGAGGGGATAATTGGCCAGAATGGGACGGTGCGTTACCCAGTCCTCAGCCGTGTTCACAAAATGAGGCCCCCGACTGCCGTTGATTGGAGAGCGAATGATGTTCGTCTCCGGATCGTAGTTGGGAGCTTCTGGGTGATCTCCCAAGTACAACCCGGCGAACTTGGCCGATCTCTCGCGGTGCTGGGCCGATGTGGGATTTGCAAGTCCAAAGAAATAAAAGTACGTATAGGACTCGCCATGATGCATCCAGTCGTAGTGGGCATCAAATTCATCATGAATCTGGCCATATTCAGTAAACTGACGCGTCACCCCATCCCACAGCTGCTCGGCCTGGGGCTGAATCGCCGGATGGCCCCCCAGGGTGTAGTAGAGCGAGAAGTTATAAAAGCTCTCGTATCCATCGTCGGAGCCATCAAAACCAGGCCATTCGTCCCGCCAGTTGATCGTCCCGTCCTCGCGTGTGTACTTGTCCACCAGGACCTGGGATGCCGGATAAAGCTGATCGAGAATCTCGCGCTGCAGCAACGCCCACTCGGGAGGTGTGCCGGTCGACCAGACCGGAATCGTTTTGACCTCCTGCGCTGCCGGTTCACCTTGCCGATCGCCCGCCTCCTCGGCGAATGCCGCTGCGCCAAGAACGACCGGCAGTAGGAAACAAGCCAACGCGAAAGGGCGCTTGTTGAAGGTGCCGGAACCACATCCGCCGACCGTCGAACTCTCAAGAAAAGCAAAGTCGATGCGCATGGTGAAAACATCTCCGGAGCAAGGTGGTGCAACGAGGTTCTGTCAGAAAGCTGTCCGTCTCCACCGCGATTCGCTGCATGCGCAAGCGGCGGGGGGGCGAGTCGAGTGCGGGGAGTCACTTCGACATTGTACGATCGATTGCGGGTCCGATTGCTTGGTCGTATTTGCCTGCCACCCGCCGGATTGGTAGTTTAGAGTGTGTGTTTGAATCAACCACGTGAGGGCTTCCAGCCGCTCGGGGGCCTGTGTTGGCTCGGCGGCCTCTGCCCTCCCCGCGACTCACAATGCCCACCCGATTTCCGTTGCCCCACCCTAGTTCAACGCCCCGGGACTGTCGTGCCCCGGCTTCGTTCATCACTTTCCGTTGGCGACCGTCTGCATCGATTCCTGCTTGGATTCGCTGTTCGTGCGTCTGCGTGATCGTCGGTTTCGCGACGTCGGCCCGTTCGGGGGAGCCCGAAGGGGGATCTCCCCAGCCGGAGGACGTGCAAGCGGCGGAGAATTTTTTCGAGCGTCATATTCGTCCTGCCTTGATCGAACATTGTCACGACTGTCACTCCAGTGATGACGAGCCCAGTGGTGGTCTGGCTCTCGACTCGCGGTCGGGTTGGATGGCTGGGGGAGATTTGGGTCCGGCGGTGAACCCGGGTGATCCTGACAACAGTTTGCTGATGCAGGCGATCCGCTACGACGACCCCGACCTGCAGATGCCTCCTGATGGCAAGCTCGACGACGCGACGATCGATGTCTTTGCCCGGTGGATTGAGGGGGGGGCATTCGATCCACGGTCATCGTCCGTCCCGGCCGCCGAGCGGGCGAGCGGATTGCCAGTCGAGCGTGCCGAGGAACATTGGGCGTATCGTCCCTTGAAGGAACCATCGGCATTGAAGGAACCATCGGCATTGCAGGAACCGTCAAGGCGGAGCGACTCCGCGATATCCGCTGCAGGCACTCCTGGCTCGGAGGAGGCCATGGGCGAAGGGAGCTCGATGATCGATCGCCTCATCGAGCAGCGACTCGCCGCCCAGGGGTTGTCCGCCGCGGGACCGGCCGGCAAACGGGAACTGGCACGGCGGTTGACGTACGATCTGCATGGACTTCCACCGACGCCGGAGCAGATCGACGCGTTCGAGCGAGATGATTCGTTCGGCGCCTACGGCCGCATGATCGATCGCTTGCTCGCCTCCCATCATTTTGGCGAACACTTTGCACGCCGTTGGCTCGATGTGGCGCGGTACGCGGAGTCGGTCACGCTGCGTGGTTTAGTGATGCCGGAGGCGTGGCGATATCGCGATTACTTGATCCATGCCTTTGCCGAGGACCGTCCTTTTGACCAGATGATCCGCGATCAGCTTGCCGGTGACCTGTTGTCCCATTCGGATATTCGCCAGCAGCAACGGTCGTCGATCGCGACCGGATTCCTCGCGCTGGGCAACAGCAACCTGGAGGATCAGGACAAGACGAAGTTGGATTTCGATCACATTGATGAGCAGCTCGAGACGGTCGGTCGTGCGTTTTTGGCCCAGACGATCGGCTGCGCACGGTGTCACGACCACAAGTTCGATCCGATCCCGACCGCGGACTATTACGCGCTAGCTGGGATTTTCCGTTCGACCCGCGGCATGGAGCACAGCAACGTATCGCGGTGGATTGAACAACCCCTTCCGCTGGATGAACAGGAAGAGCGTCGCTTCGCGAGTCTTCGCGATGAGCTGCAGCGGGTGGAGGCCGAATTGAAAGAGCTGGAGGCACTCGGCGCGGGGAAGTCGTCGCGGCAGCAGGTGCCGGTGGCGGATCTCCGCGGCGTGGTGGTCGATGACGAATCGGCCAGTTTGGTCGGGGAGTGGTCGAGCTCGTCGTCGGTCGGCGGCTTCGTCGGCAGCGGCTACCGGCATGATGGCAACAGCGGCCAGGGCGACAAGACGGCCACCTTTGAGCCGGCCAAGTTGGCCGAGGGAACTTACCGCGTGCGAATGTCCTACACCGCTAACCCGAATCGCGCCAGCAACGTGCAGGTTGAGGTCTTCAGCGCCAACGAGTCGGTCACGGTGCGGGTCAACCAACGCCGTCCGCCGAAGGAGGAGGGGCTGTGGCACTCACTCGGCGAGTTCCCCTTCGAAGCGGACGGGCAGGCGTTCGTGGTGGTTTCCAACGAGGAGGCCAACGGTCACGTCATCGTCGACGCGGTCCAATTTTTGCCCGTTGATGAAGCGCCCCGCGAAGAGGCCGGACCGGATAACGAAGAGATGACGGAACTGGCCGAGCGCCGGCAGACCCTGGTCCGCAAACAGAAACAACTTCAAGCCGAGATCGATGCTCGGCCGAAGTATTTGACAGTCGTTGAAAGCGAGCCGGTCGAGGAGTTGGAAATCCGGATCCGTGGAAACGTGCACAGTCACGGCGAGCCGGTACCGCGAGGATTCCTCTCCGCGGTTCCTCCGGCCGCGGAGGTCGGTGAGCGGCTGCCACCGGACCAGAGCGGCAGGCTGGCGCTGGCCGAGTGGATCGCAGACTCAAGAAATCCGCTGACCGCTCGGGTCTATGCGAACCGTGTTTGGAGTTGGTTGATGGGCGAAGGGCTGGTCGCCACGGAAAACAACTTCGGTACCACCGGTGCCGACCCCTCGCACCCGGAGCTGCTCGATTGGCTCTCGGGTGAACTGATCCGCAGCGGATGGTCGACCAAGCATTTGGTCCGGATGATCGTCTCGAGCGACGCTTACCGGAGACGCGTGGTCGTGGGTGATCATCCGGCCCGCTCGGTCGATCCCGACAACCGCAGTTATTGGTCAGCCAACATGCGGCGGCTTCCGGTCGAGTCGTTGCGGGACGCGATGTTGAGCGTCAGTGATGAACTCGACCGCCAGGCTGGCGGGTCCGAGATCCGTGGCGGGCCCGACGCGGACTATGGCTACCAGCACGGTTTGGTTCGCCGCAGCGTTTACGCTCCGGTGTTTCGGAACTCGCCCCCTCCGCTGTTTCGCGTCTTTGACTTCGCCGACTCCAGCGTCTCGGTCGGACAGCGAGCGCGCAGTACGGTGGCCACCCAATCACTGGCGCTGATGAACAGCCCGTGGGTGATCGAACGGGTGGAAGCTGCGGCGGAGCATTGGTCCCGGTCCCCACTGGCGGCCGACCCGCCGCAGTTGGTCACCCGGCTCTATGAGGTTGCCTTGGGTCGACATCCGACCTCCGATGAGCTGCGTCGGTCACTCGCGTTCTTGGACGGCTCAGTCGAACCAGATCGTTTGCAGGCACTGATCCACACTCTGTTCGCTTCCATCGACTTCCGCTTTCTGGATTAGTCTCATGAGACCCCGCATCGAAATCGACGACGCACAACTGCAGCGATTGGCGCGGCGAGAGTTCTTGCAGCAATCAGCCTGCGGCTTTGGTTCCTTGGCGGCCGGGGCGATGGCGGCCGGTCAGGCGGCAGCCTCGGGTGCGGCGGCGACGCATCATCCGCCCCAGGCCAAACGGATCATCTTCCTGTTCATGCAGGGGGGCGTCAGCCAAGTCGACTCGTTCGATCACAAGCCGGAGTTACAGAAGAACGACGGCCGCAAGATGCCGTTTGATGATGCCCGCGCGTTGGCCAAGACGGGGATGCGTGGGGTGGAGCAAAATTTGATGCGTTCGCCTTGGGATTTCCAGCCCTATGGCGAGTGCGGCCGATACGTGTCGGAGTTGTTCCCGGAGACGGGACGGCATGTCGATGAGCTCTGCTTCCTGCATGGAATGCATACCGACGGCGTTGCCCACGGCCCCGCGACGCTGTTCCTGCATTGCGGTTCGACCAACTTCATTCGCCCCTCGATCGGCTCCTGGATCTTTTATGGGCTGGGGACCGAAAATGACAACCTGCCAGGGTTCATTTCCATTTCGCCTCCGATCGGTAACGGTGGGCCGCGGAATTACGGCAATGCGTTTCTGCCAGCGCACTTTCAAGGGACGCCGATCGGTGTTGCGGGAGAGGAACGGCTGGCAATCGACAACCTCGTCCGCGAAGATATCTCGAGTGACATGCAGCGGGCCCAGCATGAACTGTTGCAAGGACTGAGCCGGCAGCAGATCGAACGGCGGGGGGCGGCGACCGGCGAGCTGGACGCCGTGCTTGAGTCCAATGAACTGGCGTGGCGGATGCAGCAGGTCGCCCCCTCGATCCTGGACCTGTCCGATGAGTCGCCACAGACGCTTGCCGATTACGGGATCGACGACCCAGCGACCCGAAGCTATGGCAAGAAGTGCCTGTTGGCGCGGCGGATGTGTGAAGCCGGTGTGCGGTTCATTCAAGTCAACTATGGCGACAACTCCGCCAATCCGGCGTGGGACCAACACTCCAACTTGCCGAAGCATGCCACGCATGCCAAGGCGGTTGATAAACCGATCGCCGGTCTGCTTGCCGACCTGAAGGCACGAGGACTGCTCGAGGACACGATCGTGTGGTGGGGCGGGGAGTTCGGCCGCACGCCGTACGCCCAAAACAACGGGACCGGACGTGACCATAACCCCAAGGGCTTTACCGTGTGGCTCGCCGGCGGCGGCTTCCGGCCCGGCATGGCCTACGGAGAGACCGACGAATTCGGGTTTGAGGCCGTCCGAGGCAAAATCCACATGCACGACCTTCATGCGACCCTGCTGCACCAGCTCGGCTTGGACCACGAGCGTTTGACCTACCGCCACGCGGGTCGCGATTTCCGCTTGACTGACGTCTTTGGCCGAGTGATCCACGACGTGATCGCCTGACCGGACGCTGAATGTTTGCACAATGAATCCGGCTGTGGTTAAAATGCTGGACAGGTCGATCCCGACTGTCGATCTTTTCTCCTGCTTGTCACTGTCTTCATGACCACGCTCGCGTTACTGCCGATTCCGACCCGACGCTGGGTTGCGTTCGCCGTGATCATGGTAGGCCTCCTTGGCAGCGGCTCGACGGGTTGGGCGAGTTGCGGCGATTACTTGGTTCATGGATCTGCGGGCGGTGAGTCGGGGTACGACCTCGGGGTCAGTGTCAGCTTTTTCCCTGCCCGGTCCGAGGGTCCAGACCAACCGTCGTCGCCCTGCATCGGCGGGCGATGCCAGTCGTTGCCGTGGGGCCCGCTGGCCCCCTCGACGTATCGGGTCACGGTCTCCGAGCTGACCGCCAGCATGCATGCGGCTTCGACGGCCGGTGCCCATCCCATGCTTCTGCAGTGGCTCATCCCGACCGACGGGCAATTTCCGCCCCAACCGTGGTTGGCGATCGATCTGCCGCCGCCTCAGGATCTCGCTTAGAGCCTCTCCGGAAGCTCCCTCGCCCTCGCTTCGTCCCAAAACATGGATGAAGCCATATGGCCTGAACCGTAGGCGCTAGCCTCGGTCCCTGGGCGGGATGGCCAAGGGGGCGCCGAGCCCGCGGCTATCGCCGTCGGCTCAGGGTTTCTAGGGAAAAGAGGTGTCCAGCACCTTTTGCGAGGGACTCGCCCTCCGGGTGCTTTGCACAAAAGGTACCGGACACCTTTTTTCCGCGGTCAGAAGTCTCTGCGACTTCGGCGATGGCGTCCTCCGATTGCGAAGCCTTCTTATTTGTTGATTGAAGCATGAATCCTGCTACCGCTACTGCTACTGCTACCACCGCCACGACGCCCGTTCGGCGAAAGGTCGTTCGCGCGGTCGGGCCGAAGCTGCGACGCTTGCTCTACGTGGTCCTGCTGATGCTTGCGATTTTGTTCGCGAACTCAGCCTATTTGGCAACCATCACGGGTCTGGAGTGGTTGAGTGACCAGACGTACCAGAACTATTTTTACCAGTGCATGTTCTTGGCACATCTTATCCTGGGATTGCTGCTGGTTGTGCCGTTCGTTGTCTTTGCGTCAATCCACTTGGCCAACACGCGTTACCGCCGGAACCGGCGGGCGGTGAAGGTTGGCTACGCGCTTTTGACGGCATCGCTGGTGCTGTTGTTTTCAGGATTGCTGTTGCTGCGCGTGGGCGGATTGGAACTCAAGGAGCCGACGACCCGCTCTTTTGTCTATTGGGCGCACGTGATCAGTCCGGTCGCCGGCCTGTGGCTTTATGTTTTGCATCGACTTGCCGGCCCCAAGATCCAATGGAAGGTTGGCTTTGTCTATCTGGGGGCGGTCGCCGCGGCTGTCGCTCTGACGGCGGTCTTGCATTCGGGCGATCCGAGAAATTGGAACATGGTCGGCCCGCAAGAGGGCGAACAGTATTTTCGGCCTTCACTGGCACGCACCTCGACCGGTAACTTCATCGATGCGAAAGCCATGATGATGGATCAATACTGTCGCGACTGCCATGCCGACGTGCATCAGGCCTGGGAGCAGAGCTCGCATCACCTCAGCTCGTTCAACAACCCGGCATATTTGGCGAGCGTTCGAGAGACCCGCGAGACGGCGCTGGAGCGTCACGATTCAGTCCAGGCTTCACGTTGGTGCGCCGGATGCCATGACCCCGTCCCGTTCTTCAGCGGCGCGTTCGACGATCCCGAATTTGACGACATTGGTCACATCACCTCTCAGGCGGGGATCACCTGCAGTTCGTGCCACGCGATCACACATATCAACAGCACACGTGGCAACGCGGACTACACGATCGAGGAGCCGCTGCATTACCCGTTTGCGTTCAGCGAGAATGCGGCACTGAAATGGGTCAATCACCAGCTGGTCAAGGCCAAGCCCGAGTTCCACAAGAAGACCTTCCTGAAGCCGCTTCATCAAGACGCCGAGTTCTGCTCCACGTGTCACAAGGTCAGCATTCCCGAGGCGGTCAGTGGTTATAAAGAATTCCTCCGCGGCCAGAATCATTATGATGCCTGGCTGCTTTCCGGCGTGTCGGGGCACGGGGCGAGAAGTTTTTATTACCCGGATCAGGCGGAGACCGATTGCAACGGCTGCCACATGCCGCTGCATGCGTCGACGGACTTTGGCGCCAAGCAATTCGACGACTCCGGCGAGCTCAAGGTTCACGACCACTTGTTCCCCGGTGCCAACACCGGCGTTGCGTGGTTGAAGGATTGCCCGGAGGCGGTCACGACCCACAGCGAGTTTTTGGAACAGTCCACGCGGGTGGACCTGTTCGGCATCAAGCGGGGCGGCACCGTTGACGGGGAGCTGGTCGCTCCGCTGCGGCCGAGCGTCCCTGAGCTGGAACCGGGCAACCGGTATCTGCTCGAGTCGGTGATCCGAACGCTCACCTTGGGGCATACCTTCACGCAGGGAACGGCCGATTCGAATGAGATCTGGCTCGACGTCACCGTCACCAGTGGGGACCGCGTGATCGGCCGCAGCGGCGCGATGGATGAGCAGGGCGAGGTCGACCGCTGGGCGTATTTCGTCAACGTGTTCATGCTGGACGAGGAGGGCAATCGGATCAATCGCAGGAATCCGCAAGACATTCGCGTGCCGCTTTACAACCACCAGATTCCCCCTGGCGCCGCCCGCGTGGTGCACTATGCGTTGGACGTGCCGGAGGACCTGCAAGATCACGTGACCGTTGAGCTGAAACTGCAATACCGCAAGTTTGACCAGGAATACATGTCGATCATTGCCGAGCGGCAGCGGCCGGACGATCACCCCTTGCGGGGACACCAGCCGGGAACACCCTACCGGAATCCGTTGCCGGTGGTGACGATGGCGACCGATCGGATCACCTTGCCGGTCAAGGGGATCGACCGGCCGGTCCGCGACAACCCGGCCCGAGACGTTGCACCGTGGCAGCGATGGAACGACTACGGGATCGGGTTATTGCTAGAGGGGAAGGCTGAGTTGCGGCAGGCGGAACAGGCATTTCAGGAGGTGGAGCGCCTGGAGCGATTTGACGGACCCCTGAATTTGGCTCGCGTGTATCAATCCGAGGGCCGGCTCGACGACGCGGTGGCCGCCTTGAGCCGTGCAGCGGCATTTGACTCGCCGGCAGCGCCCCCCTGGACGATGTCCTGGTTGTCCGGGGTGATCAATGCCCAGCAAGGCCATTTGGAAACGGCGATCGAGAGCTTCCAGGCGGTCTTGGCCACCAAGGTGCCGGATCGCGGATTCGATTTCAGCCGCGACTACGTTGTGAACAACGAACTCGGCGAGGTTCAATTCCAGCGGGCGCAGCAGTTCCGCGGTTCATCCATGGAAGAGCAGCGCAACGCGTGGCTGGAACAAGCGATTTCCACCTTTGAGCGAACGCTTGAATTGGATTCGGAAAATGCGACCGCGCACTACAATTTGGAACGTGCCTATCGGCTGCTCGGCGACGAGGAGCGGGCTGAACATCACGGGCGTTTGCACCTCCGGTACAAGGGTGACGATTCGATCCAAGGGACGGTCATCGGCAAGGCTCGTGAGCGGTACCCGGCGGCTGACCATGCGGCCGAGGCGCTCGTGATATATCCCCTCGACCGCGATCACGAAAATTCAGGGAGCACGGAATAAATGGTGATGCAGAACAACGAGTTGAATGACATCGAAGAAGAGCCGCGTGACGATGCCGTGATCGGTGTCGCGGTCCGCTATTCGCTTGCTGTCGTCGCGGTATTGGGGTTGGGAGTTGGTCTGGTGGTGTTGTGGAGTGTGGTCTGGGAGCGTGATTCGGAGTTGGCCGAGTCGCGGCCCGTCGAATTGCCGACACTCCGCACCGAGGTCGAACGTTCATTGCCGGCGGTTCCCTGGTCGGACATCACCGAACAGGCAGGGATTGATTTCCACCATGAGAACGGTGCGGCGGGCGAGAAGCTGTTACCCGAAACGATGGGGGGCGGGTGCGCCTTCTTTGACTATAACGGCGACGGGTTTCCCGACATCTTGTTCGTCAATTCGAAGCCTTGGCATCACGACCTGGCGGCCGATGGGGCACCTGGCCGTGACGGCGAGATGTCGACATTGTCCTTGTACGAGAATGACGGCAAAGGCAATTTCCGTGACGTTACAGCGGAGGTCGGATTGGATCTTTTTATCTACGGCCAGGGTTGTGCGGTCGGCGATTTCGACAATGACGGGCGTCCCGACCTGTTCGTCTCTGGGGTTTGGGAGCCGCCGGTTGGGGACGGCTCGGAGGGGGCTGATGAGCGCGGTCCCAACCGGTTGTTCCGCAATCTTGGGGAGCGGTTCGAGGATGTCACCGAGGCGGCTGGGGTCGCGGGAGAAGCAGGCGACTGGAGTACCGGTTGCGGTTGGTTCGATTTCGACAACGATGGTGACTTGGATCTGTGGGTCTGCAACTACCTTGAATGGTCTCCGGAGTTGGACCGGGGTCAGAAGTTTCGGTTGACAGGCGGCGAGCGGGCTTATGGTCGTCCCCAAGCGTTCGGCGGTGCCCACCCGCGTCTGTTTCGCAACGACGGTGATGGCCAATTCACGGAGGTCTCCGAGCAGGCGGGGATCCGAATCAATGCCCCGACCACCGGCACGCCGCTGGCGAAGTCCTTGGGGTTGGTCTTTCACGATTTCGACCGCAACGGCTATCTCGACGTTTTGGTCGCCAACGATACGGTGCAAAACAACCTGTTTCGGAACCTGGGGAATGGCACGTTTCAGGAGATCGCGACGTCGGCGGGTGTCGCATTTGATTCCAAGGGGAACGCACGCGGGGCGATGGGGATCGACATCGCGGCGGCCCGCGAGGAGTCGGACTGTGCGTGTGTTGTGATCGGCAATTTTTCCAACGAGATGAGTGCCTTTTATGTTTCCAATCCCGCTTCGATGACGTTTTCCGACCAGGCAGTTGCGAACGGGCTTGGGCCCAGCACGCGGCTGGTGTTGACGTTTGGCGTTTTCTTTTTCGACGCGGATCTCGACGGTTGGGACGACATCTTGCATGCCAACGGGCATCTCGAAGAGGACATCGCCAAGGTCCAAGCGAGCCAAAGCTATGAACAGTCGCCGCAGTTGTTCTGGAACGCCGGTCCCGAATCGATGACCGAGTTTGTCCCCTTGCCGGTGACGTCGACTGGGGAAGCGTTTTCCCGGCCGCTGGTTGGTCGGGGAGCGGCATACGCGGACATTGACGGGGACGGCGATTTGGACGTGTTGCTCACCACCAGCGGCGGGCCGCCGCGGCTGCTGCGAAATGACCAACAGCTAGGCAACAACTGGCTGCGGGTGCGGCTGGTCGGGAACGGGACGACATCGAACCGCGACGCGATTGGTGCCCGCGTCGATGTCGGCCTCGAGTCCGGTCGGCAGATCAGTAAAACCGTCACCCCCACGCGCAGCTATCTGTCCCAGGTGGAATTGCCACTCACCTTCGGCCTTGGAGAGGACGCGGTTCAGTCGCTGAAGGTGACGTGGCCCGACGGCCGTGCGCAGGAGATCGACGTTCCCGAGGTGAACCGCCAAATCGAAGTGATTCAGGGCAACGGTCGAACATCGCTGGGGGTACAGTCAGCGCGAGAGCGTGGGGAGTTGGCTGTGGCAATGCACTAGAATGATGCCGGTTTTTGACTGAATGTGTTGGTTTCGATGCAATTCGAGTGGACGATGCGATTGATTATCTGCTTGTCGCTGGCGATGACAGCGGCGACGTGCCGGGGGAACGACGAGCCGGGAAGGTCGGCGGCGGAGCCGAGATATCCGATCAATTTGGCGATCGATGGGGAGGTTGTGTACGTCGTTGACTTGGAACTGCCTGGGGTTTGGCGTTTGGAGGGAACGGAACGTCAGCTGTACGTTCGGGGATCGAAGCGGATGCGCCAGCCGCTGAACCGTCCCCGCAGCGTGGCGATTCATCCGGCAGGCGGGATTCTGGTCGGCGATTCAGCGACCCGCGAGATTTATCACGTCGCATCGGAGGGTGCCGAGCCGCGACCGCTCAGCGACGGCCGTATCGGTATCGCGATGGCGCTCGCCGTTTCTCCGGACGATCAGACATTGTATGTGGGGGACGCAGAAACACGATCGTTGTGGCGGTTGCCGATTGACGGTGGCGTGCCGGAACGGGTCGTGGCCGTCAACGCTCGGGGGCTGGCGTTTGATTCGTCAGGAAAGCTGTGGGTCGTCACTCCCGACGACGACGCGATCCATCGGGTCGATGTCGAGGCCGACGCCAGCGAAGTCATCGTCGAAGGGCGGCCCTATCAATACCCCAATGGCTTGGCGTGGCTCGGGGACTACGGGTTCGTGACCGACGGCTATGGAAGCGCGATATGGAAGTTCGCCCCTGACGGAGAAACCGAAGTATGGCACGAGGGGGAGCCGCTGCAGGGGCCAGTTGGGATTGTTGGCCATGAGACGGCGGTATGGATTGCCGACCCCAAGGGACAACAAGTTTATCGTGTGGACCTTGGTGACACGACGTTTCAAACGCAGCTGTAGGCACCGGCCAGTCGATCACTGCCGTGCAGCGGGGCGTTCGCCGGTCGTTCCGTGTCCGTCTGCCTGGGGATCGTTGACGGGGCGGGCTTCTTGTGCCAAGCGTTGAAGCATCGCCGACAGGCGCGTTTCCAATTCACCGAGGATCGGATCAGAGCGATCGCGTGGAGGTTTTTCGGGCGGGACCGGAATCGACTCATCGACCTCAATGACAACGTGCAAGGGAATCGTATCGGCCGCCTTGCCGAACATCGCTTCCTGAATCCGCTGGATCGTTTCCACGATTCGCGTGTCGGTGACGTGGCCGGGTTGAAGATAGCGGTTGGGGAATGCCAGCAGGAATTGGGCGAGGTCCGCGGCGTCCACGGCGTTTTTCAGCTCTGGTGAAGGCGTGGCGGGCGCCGGGCGCGATGTTTCCGGCGAGGAATCGGCGCGTGTGACGTGACGTGCGACGGCTTCGGTGCGTATCTTGCGGACTCGATCGCGGACCGATTGATCCTCGGGTTCAGGATGCAATTCGAGTTGCTGCTCCGCCCGCTGCAGCAGATTCAAAATCAGTCGATCCCGTCGGTGGCGGAGGTCGCCGCTTTGAGAGCGGCCGAACGATTCGATTTCTCGCAGGGCCAGCATTGCTTCGGCAAGCCGCCGGGTTCGTTGCAGGACCGTTTGCCCCAGGGGAGGTCGCCAGCCGATACGGTGTTCCAGCGCGCTGAGCTGCTCATCGGCCCAATCGCTGAAGTCGGACTGGCAGAGGTATTTCAGGGCGACGGGATGGACCACCAGGCGGCCGCCTCGTTTTTTTGCGCGGCGGCGCGCGGCGGTGCGAGCGATGAAGGTGACGCCGTCGAGCAGGGGTTGGAGGACGTCATTGGTGCGGTTGGTGGTCCCTTCGGGGAACAGGACCAGGGGCCGTTCCGCTTCTTCCAAGATGCCGATGGCGGTATCGAGTGACTGTCGGTCGGTGCCCTCGCGATTGAGACTGAAGCCACCCATGCGTCGCAGCGCGAACGACTGCATGGCGTTCTCGTTGAACAGATGCCACGATGCCATGGCAAACAGATGCGTCCCGACTTCGCGAGCGAGCCACCCGAGGACGATTGGGTCGGCATAGCGGCAGTGGTTGGGGGCGAGCAGGATCCCATCACCGCGGCGGAGCGAATCGGCGAAACGTTCGGCGTGACGGCACTCGTACGAGACCACCCCTTCGTTCAAGCGGAGGTGCCAATCGATCAGCCGAAACCGCTGGATCAGACTGGGCCACCCGTTGCCTCGATGGGGTGGGACGAACTGGTAGGGTCTCTGAAATACGACGGACATCTTGGCCCAACTAGGAGGTCACCCGGGCCAAGAAATACCCGATTGCGATGGCGACGACGAAGAGGGCCGCGACGAGGGCGCTGATCAGCATCGGATCGAGCCCTTTCCGCGATTCGCGAGAAACGCGATTGCGGAAGTCTTGGCGGACGGCGCGGTCGTCCTCCTGGCGGGGCGCCGTTTTGTTGACACCTGACCCGGCTGCTGATGACGAAGCCGCAGCTGATTTTTCCTTGTCCGCCCTCTTCTCGTGGATCTTGCTGACACCACGGTAACCCGACTCGATTTCGAGATCGAGGAAGCTGCCATCGAGCAGATCGGACGGGTTGCCTTTTTGCTTGACCGAGACCAATCGGCCGCTGTCGCTCGGACTCAGCCCTTCCCCTTTGAGTAGCTTCGAGCGGCTGCTCGCCAGTGTGTCGTCATTCTTGGCCGAGACGGTGTCACCACGAATCGAGGAGGGGGATCGTTCATCGTTGCCGAACGAGATCGAGGAGGAGTCTTCGTCGGGAAAGCTTTCCCCCAGCCCCGCCCGAACGGTTTCACCCTTGGGGACCTTGGCGGCGAAGCGGGCCATGACCTCCGCCACCTCACCAGCGGTCTGGTAGCGGTACGCCGGGTCCTTTTGGATCATTTTGACGCAAATGCCTTCCAGCTCCCCGGGGCATTCACTCCGAACCTTTCGGATCGACTTCGGCATTTCGGTTTGATGCCGGGCGATCCGTTGGGCAAGCGTTCCGTCGCTGAAGGGAGGTTTGCCGGTGAGCAGGAAATAGAGTGTGCACCCGAGGCCGTAAATGTCGGCCCGGTGGTCGACCGTGTGGCTGTTGAGCGCCTGTTCGGGGGCCAAGTAATCGGCGGTGCCAAGGACATTTTCGTTGTGGGCCACGGTCAGCGACGCCTCCTCCGCCCCGCCTGCTTCGGCGACGAGGGCCAGGCCCATGTCGAGCAATCGCACCGTGCCATCGGAGTCGATCAGGAGATTCGCCGGCTTGACATCACGATGGATGACCCCTTTGGAGTGGGCGTGTTGGAGCCCCAGCGCCGCTTGGCCGATCACCTCGGCAGCGGTGGAAATGTCCATGGGGCCGTCCCGTTTGACCAGCGTCTGCAGGTCCAACCCGTCGACATACTCCATCACGATGTAGTGGACGTCCCCTTCGTTGTCGATATCGTGGGCGAGGACGATATTGGGGTGGTTCAGCGACGCGATCGCCTTGGCTTCCAACTGGAAGCGTGCCAGGTAGGACGCGTCATGGAGCCGCTTCTGCGGCAGGACCTTGATCGCCCGTTTGTCATGCATGCGGGTGTGTTCGGCCAGATAGACGCTGCTCATCCCGCCGGTGCCGATGTGTCCGAGCAGCTTGTACCGGCCGAGAAAAAAGCCCTTGTACTTTCCGGCCAGCAACTTCTCCACGTGCCAATCGGTCAGCATGCCTCGCTTGACGAAGGCGGCGGCGAGTTGCTTGGGGTTCCTGGGGAGTTTGTCGCCGTATTTTTCTTTGATTTTGGCGACGAACGAATCGTACGCGGACTTCTCGACCAGATTGCTTTTGGCAACCATCTCGAGGAAGCGTTCCGAGGTGATTTGTGACATGGGCTACCGGCCATGACCCCATGGAGCGAAATCGGAAGGTTTGGGAGGATACCACCTGCCGTAGCGGCCGTTAAGTTTATCGTAGCCAAAATCCAATTTCACGCGAATTTTTTCCTCGTCAGCCCGATCCCGACAGGAGAGCCGAGATTCCCACGTCGATTGCCGATCGGATCAATTCTGCCCCGTTTCGTCCCAGTGTTCTCGGGATGATGGCGAAGTTTTGGGCCCCTGGCCGGGTCAAAACGCGACTTGGCGAGTCGATCGGGATGCGGGAAGCTGCAGCGCTGCACCAGGTGTTCGTGGGTCATCTTTGCCAGATCCTCGCCGGTGTCGCGGCCCATCGGCAGGTGGTCCTCGACCCGATCGATCGGCTGGCCGAGGCGACACCCACCGTACCCGGCTCTTGGGAATTGGTGGGGCAAGGGAGTGGTGACCTGGGCCGGCGGATGGCAGGCTGGTTTGAAGAGCAATTGGCGGCGCCGCAGCCGGCCGGTGGGGCGCCGCTCCGCGCCGTCCTGATCGGGGCGGACTGTCTGACTTTGGGGCCGCGCGATATCAACCAAGCGATCGATGCGCTGGATTTGGCGGAGGTGGTGTTGGGTCCGAGTGTCGATGGCGGCTACTATTTGATCGGACTGCGGGGACCGTGGCGAGCGTCCTACGGGGGGCTGTTTCGCAAGATTCCCTGGAGCACGGGCGAGGTACTGGCGTTGACGCTCCGGCGCGCGCAGCAGGCTGGATTGACGGTCGCGCAACTCGCCGTGCAAGAGGACGTGGACACGGTTGGTGAACTCCAGCGATTGCGTCAGAATCTTCAGGAGCGGTCGCATCACAACTCCGATGCGGATGAACTGCGCCGCGCCATCGAGTCCTCCCTTGCAGCGTCGGAATGACCATGACTGCAGAGGCCATCAAGACTTCGGAGGCCAGGATCATCATCGTCGGGGGCGGCGCGGTCGGGTTGACCCTGGCGTGGGAGCTGCTCCGCCGGGGGCAGCAGGTCACGCTGCTGGATCGCGAGCGGATCGGGTGTGGGACCTCTTGGGCGGCCACGGGGATCCTGCCGCCGGCGCGGTGGGAAACGGCGACCGACCCGCTCGACCAGTTGCGCGGCTACAGTCATGCCCTGTTCCCCCGCTGGGCCGAGGAGTTGGGTCGTGTCAGCGGGGTCGATGTCGGCTTTCGGCAATGCGGCGGCTGGTACCTGGCGGAGAGCCGGGGTGAACGGGCCGCGATGATCGGGATGGCCGACTATTGGCAGGCGTTGGGGATCGAATGTGATCGGCAACCGTTGGAGGAGCTTTGCCGTCGCGAGCCAGGCTTGGCCGATTGGGCCCGAGCTCACATCCGGGCCCAGGATCAGGGTCTCTCTGAAACTCCCCCCACCCTTTCCCTCTCCTCCGCAAAGTCGGCGGAGAGGAGACAGAAAGAGCCGCTAGGCGGGCAGACGACCCAATTTCGGAAAAGCTCCGAGCCCGCCGCCGCCGCGTGGTGGGTGCCCGGGGAGTGCCAGATCCGCAGCCCCGACTTTTTGCGGGCGCTGACGATTGCCCTGCGGGACGGTGGTGCTGAACTGGTGGAAGGGGCTTCGGTTGACGATCTCCGCGATCGGGATCAGGGGGCGGAGGTGTTCGTTGGCGGCTCGTGGCGGGGAGCCGATGCGGTGATCGTTTGCGGCGGGGCCTGGAGCGGCCGGGTGGCCCACCGTTTTGGGCTGGAGCAGAGCTTGGTGCCGGTCCGCGGCCAGATCCTGCTGTTGCGCTCCGCTCGGCCGCTCCTTCGCAGCGTTGTCAATGTCGGCCATCGCTACCTGGTCTGCCGTGACGACGGCAGGACGCTGGTCGGTTCGGTCGAGGAAGAGGTCGGCTTCCGTTTCGGCACCACGCCGGAGGTCTTGCAGCGGCTTTACGAATTCGCCTGTGGTGTCTGTCCAGGATTGAGAGACGCCGTGGTGGAACGATCGTGGTCCGGTTTGCGGCCAATGACCTTCGACGGCTTCCCGATGATCGGAAGGATCCCCGAGACGGGGCACCTGTACGTCGCGGCGGGGCACTTCCGCAGCGGGATCCATTGGTCGTGCGGAACGGCCGTCGCCCTGGCCGACCAGATATTGGGCCATCGTCCGGAGTTGGACCTGAGCCGATTTCGGGTCGGCAAGCAACAACAAGGTGAGTGGAGGGGAGAATGACCGCTGAGAATTTCGAGCCGCCAGAGGGTTCCGCGCACGACGCGAGCCGCATGGATGACCATGGCGGTATCCAGGAGCCGGGCGGTGACCGCGAGCGATCGACGCTTGAACCGCCGGGGACCATCGCGGTGGTGGGTGCCGGACCGCTGGGCATCGAAGCGGCACTGTATGGGCGGTTTCTCGGCTACGATGTGACGTTGTTTGAGCGTTCGGCCGTGGGGGGAGCGATCTCGGACCGGCTCGAACAACCGCTTCCGCTGCCCAGCAGCCGTTGTTGGTCACCCCTGGCGGCATCGGCGTTGGAGGCTCAGTTCCCGGAACGGTTTCCTGGCAAGGGTCCGGAGACGGTCCGGGAGTGGCTCGAATCGGGCCTCATTGCTCTGACGGAGACCGACCTGTTGCGGGGGCGTTTGCAGATGCCGGCGACGGTGACCCGCATCGAATTGCTGGAGGTGACCGGCGATCAGGTGGCCGGCGACGGAGCGGATGACGAACGGGACGGGGGTCCCGTGGCACCCGATTTCCGGCTCACGGTCCAGGACGACTCGGGGGCGAACTCGAGCAGGGATTTCGAGGCGGTGATTTTGGCGATCGGCGTGGGGGAACCGCCGGAGCTCGCGTTCGAGCTTCCCCGTTCCTACTTCTTCCGCATCGGGGCGGAACCAGGACTGGAGGCTGAGCAGAGCCTGGTCCGCGGCCTGCGCGGGATCGTCACCTTGTTTGCCGAACTCGCCGATCGCGCCGAACTCGACCTCTACCGGCCGCTGCGCCGCTAGGCCGTTCCGGCGGTGTGGTTTGGATCGATTGCTGGGGGTATGCGGTTTCCGTTGCGGGTCAGGCCAAGGCGGTTCTTTTCGGACGCGAGCGCTCGTGTGCGCCGAGCGTGATCTAGGGTTTCTCTGACACGGGGGATGGAATTTCCCCTGATGGACGATCGCGGCGGCGGGACAAGCGCGGGGGACGTGCGGGGATGATCAAGCTGACTCGACTCGATGGCGAATCGTTCGTGCTCAACGCTGAGCTGATTCGATACATCGAATGTCGCCCCGACACCTTCATCACGCTGACCAGCGGCGAGCGGATCATGGTCCGCGAATCGATGGACGCCGTTGTCGACGCTGCGATTTGTTACCAGCAACAGAAACATTTTCTGCCCAGACCAAACGACCGCCGCCGCTCGTCGTGACCGCGGCGCGACCGTATCCCGTGGGGGGACCGCGACACCATGGACATCGCTTCCGTCATCGGACTGCTCCTGGCCATCGGATTGATCCTCGGATCGATCTTTTTGGGCTCGGCTCCGTTCACGGCCTTCATCGACATCCCATCGGTGATGGTGGTGGTGGGGGGCGCGAGCGCCGCGGCGATGATCAGCTTTCCATTGGCCAGCATGCTCAAGTCGCCCAAGATCGCGTTCAAGGTGTTTTTCAACAAACCCGAGAGCCGGATGGACCTGATCAAGCAGATCGTGGCCTTGGCGGAAACGGCACGGCGGGACGGGCTGCTCGCGCTGGAATCGAAGATCCCCGACATTCCACATCCGCTGGTGCAAAGCGGCATTCAGATGGCGGTCGATGGAACGACACCAGAGATCGTGGAGGAGGTATTGCGTACGGAGGTGGAGGCGATGAGCAGCCGTCACCGGGAGGGCAAGGGGATCATGAGCCAGCTCGGCCGGTTCGCCCCGGCGTATGGCATGATCGGGACGCTGATGGGGCTGATCATGATGTTGCAGGATATGAGCGATCCGTCGGGGATTGGCAAGGGGATGGCGGTCGCGCTGATCACAACGCTCTATGGGGCGATCGTTGCCAACGTTTTGTTCTCGCCGTTCGCAGAGAAACTTGGGCTGATGAGTCGCCAGGAGATGATCAGCATGGAGATCGCGATCCGCGGCGTGATGTCGATCCAATCGGGTGAGAGCCCTCGAGCGATCAACCAGAAGCTGCAAACCTTTTTGCCGGCCGACCAACGCGACGCTGACTGATGAAAGAGGAAGAGCAGGACGAACCGGGGATCCCAGAGTGGGTCGTGACCTTCGGGGACATGATGAGTCTGTTGTTGACGTTTTTCATCATGCTGGTCTCGCTCAGCGAGATCAAAGAGGAGGACCAGTACCAAGCGATGGTGGATTCGCTTCGGCAGCAGTTCGGTTACGAGCGGACGCTTGACGCCCTGGCTCCCGGTGACACGCGTCCCCGGGTGAGCGAGTTTTCGGTCCAGTCGACCACCGGTCGGGCTCGGAAGAAACACACCGCGCGGGGCGGGGTCCCTGAGAAGGCTCCGGTGGGCGAGGATCCGCACGTGCGGATCGTGCGTCCCGGCCAGACGACCGCCATTGGATCGGTCGTGTTTTTTGAGGTCGGTTCACCGCAGCTGGACGCGGCGGCGAAGCGAATCTTGCGGGAATCCGCGGCGCAACTGCGCGGCAAGCCGCAAAAGATTGAGGTCCGTGGGCACACTTCGGCGGAGTTTGCAGCGCGGACGGAGGGAACGGACGAAGCGATGGTGCTCGGATTCCGGCGGGCTGCCGCGGTGAAACAGTTTCTGGTCGACGAAGCGGGGATCGCGGCCTCCCGCTTTCGTCTTTCCTCGGCTGGAAGCAGCGAACCGATGCATCATTCGGGAGACAACGCCTCGGTCGCCAAGAATCCCCGCGCCGAGGTGTTCCTGCTGGATGAAACGGTCAGCGACCTGCAGGGCACCGCCGAGGAGCGGGCCGCCCAGTCGATCCCCACCAACAACGTTGACATGTGAGAAGCTCCATGGCTGAGAAGCAAATTCCTGAAAACAGCAACGATGAAGGGGAAGCGCAAGAAGCGCCGGAACCCCGCAAGGGGAAGGGGATCGTCATCGCGTTCGTGGCGCTCGTCGTGCTGCTCGAGACCGCGATGTTCTTCTTCTTCGTCCCCAGCGCGGAAGAGGTCAGCGCCCTGGCCGAGGCTCGGCTGATCCAGGCCGTCCAGGAGGGCGAGGAGCAGGCCGAGGAACAGAGCTCGAGTGAAAACGAAGTCGAGGAGTTTGATCTGGGGACCTTCGGCGAGACCTTCAGCCCGGTCAATACCGATCGGTTCTTTCGGGTCGAAATGCGTCTCTACGGGCTGATTCGCAAGAAAAACCGCAGCAAGATGGAGGCCGAGTTCAGCGCCAAGAATGGTCGGCTGCGGCATGCGATCCGGATGAAGGTCCGCAACAGCGAGCTCTCGGAATTGAATGACAATCAATTGGGGTTGCTCGAACGGCGAATTTTGACGACATGTAACCATCTCCTCGATGAGGATTTTTTGCTGGGGATCGGGTTTCACGACTATCAGCTGATCGAGGAGTAGCGGCGGAACCACGAGGGTCTTTGGAGGAAGGGTGACGTGTCTGATCCGGCATCTCCTGACGAACAGGCGGCATCTCCTGGCGAACCGGGGACAACTCCTGACGCACCGGCGGCGGAACCGAATGCCGACGGCGGGAAGGAGCCTCTCAACGCCGACGACATCGAAAAGCTGCTGAATCAAGCCTCGGAGTCTCTCGAACAGGCGACCGGAACCGCCTCGGAGGCGGCGCCGCAGCCATTCAACCTGGATGAGCTGGCTGCCGAGGTTCAGGCGAGCGAGGGGCAACCGATCGACCTGCTCGGGGAGGTCGAACTCGATCTGCGGATCGAACTCGGGCGAACCCAAATGCGGCTGGAGGACGTGCTCCAGCTTCGCCAAGGTTCGGTGGTCGCCCTCGATAAGTTAGCCGGCGACCCGGTCGACATCTTCGCCAACGGACGGCTGATCGCCCACGGGGAAGTCCTCGTGATGAATGACAATTTTTGTGTCCGCGTGACGGAACTGGTCGGCGCGTGACAGCAGAGCGAAGGATTCGCGTTGATGATGTCTGTTTGCATGGGATGGTGGCTCGATCGGCGGCGCTGGGCGGCGGTGACGTTGCGAACCGCGCTGGGAGTTCTGCTCGCGGCCCTGTCATGGCTCAATGCCGCGGCGTTGAGCCCAGCGGCGTCGGCGTCGGAGCCGGACGGCCCATCCTCTCCGGTGCGGATCGTCAGTCCCAGCCCTTCCTTTCCGTCGCTTGAAGCGGAGCGGGATCCAGAGCGTCCCCGGTCGGAGGCGACCGACTCCGAGGCCGGTCGGTTGGCGGGACCCGCGGTGACGATGGCCTCCAGCCTGGCTGTTGTGCTCGGCCTGTTCGCCGCCTTGGTGTGGGCTTCTCGGCGATTCGGCTCCCGGCACGCGGGACGCGGGGAACTTCCCGCCGAGGCACTGGAGCGATTGGGGAGCCATGCGATCGATCCCCGGACACGGCTGATCCTGGTCCGTTGTGGTGAACGTGTGTTGGTCATGGCGCACACGGCAAACGGTGTGCACCCGATCTCCGAGATCAGCGACGCGGACGAGGTCGCGCGATTGATTGCTCGTTGCCGGGGCGAGACGGGTGCGGCGCTCGCCAACACGCTGCGGTCGATGGAGCGTGAACCGGTATCGTCCAGATTCGTCGATCCCGAGTCGCCCGCACCCGCTCCCCGGCGCACCCTGTTTGCAACGGCGTAGCGAGGTTTGGACCGGGCGCAAGCGGCGGATGTCGCCTCGTCGAATCGCGGGGCAGTTGGTAAGAAGAGGGTCGAGCGTCCTTCTTTCGCTTTGCGATCACCCTTTCTGCCGTGTCCACCATTCCCACCTCGCCCGGATCGCTTTCGGACTCCCGCCCTGCGGGGTGGGGGTGGCGGTTTGGGCTGTGGTGGTTGATTTTGCGGACCTCACTGGAGGAGCGTTTGGTTTACCGCGGCGATTTCGCGCTGGGGACCCTGATGCGGTTCCTGCCGATCGTCACCCAGATCTTTTTGTGGTACGCCGTTTTCGACTCCATCGGCGATCCGACCGGGGAGGGGGCCGAGTCGATCGGCGGGTTCCGGTTCGAGGACATGGTGGCGTACTACCTGATCACGATGATCGCGCGGGCGTTTTCCAGCATGCCGGGGTTGGCCTCGGGAATCAGCCGCGAGATCCGCGAGGGGGAGATCAAACGCTATCTGGTCCAACCGATCGACCTGGTCGGTTTCCTGTTGCTGACGCGCGTCGCCCACAAGCTCGCCTATTACACCGTGGCGATCGCCCCGTTTGCCCTCGTTTTTTTCCTCTGTCGCCACTACTTCATATCCGGCTTTCCGCCGCTGCATGTCTTCGCCGCGTTTCTGGCTTCCCTATTGATGGGCTTCCTGATCGGTTTCTTTCTCGAAGCGGCGATCGGGATGATCGGCTTTTGGTTTCTGGAAGTTTCGTCGCTGTTGTTCGTGTTCATGCTGTTCAGTTTCTTTCTCTCCGGGCACATGTTCCCACTCACGCTGCTTCCCGACGGCTTGGAGGCGGTGGTGCAGTGGTTGCCGCTGAAGTATCTCGCCTATTTCCCGGCGGCGGTATTTTTGGGCAAGATTCCCGAGGATGAGTTGTGGATCGAGATCGCGATCGAGGCGGCGTGGCTGGTGTTTCTGATCGTGGTCTGCCGTGTCGCCTATGCGCGGGGCGTGCGGCGTTACAGCGGCTACGGCGGGTGACCGTGTGTGGAGCGAATGAGATGAGCCAGGCAGCCCGACCGAACTACCTCAGTGTGTTTCTGACCTTTGCCCGCAACAGCCTGGTTCGGGACATGACGTTCCGCACCAATTTCGCGCTGCAATGCGTCAGCAGCCTGGGGTGGACGCTGATGAACGTCGGGTTTTACCTGATCATCTTTCAGCATACCGCCTCGATCGGGGAGGCGACCGGTTGGGACCGCGAGCGATTCTTTCTGTTCCTGGCGACAACCTGGTTCATCAACAGTTTGGTTCAAGCCTTTTTCATGCCCAACGCGGAAGAGTTCAGCGAGCTGATTCGGACCGGCGGTTTGGACTTCGCGCTGCTCAAGCCGATCGATACCCAGTTTTTGATCTCGTTCCGCCGGATTGACTGGAGTGCCTTGGCGAACTTTTTTGCCGGATTGGTGATCGCGGTTGTGTCGCTGGTTCGGCTAGCGACCCGGGAGCCCGATCCGCTTCTGCCGTCGCCTGGTGCAACGCCCTATCTGCCGTCTCTGGGATCGGCATTTTTGTACGTGCTGTTCATCGGCTGCGGCGTGGCGATCATGTACAGCCTGATGATTTGTTTGAGCGCCACCAGCATTTGGTTGGGCCGCAATCAGACGCTTTACAATTTCTGGTTCTACATCACCAATTTCAGCCGCTACCCGATGGAGATTTACAACGTGGGCTGGGGGCGTCCCTTGTTCGGCTTCTTCACCTTCGTCGTACCGGTGTTGGTCGTCGTCAACATACCGGCTCGGTTATTGGCCAAGCCGCTCGATCCCCGCGCCCCCTGGGAGTGGTGGTTGGTTGGATGGGGACTGCTGGCGACGGTTCTGAGCGTCGTCGCTAGTCGCATGATCTTCAAGTTGGCGCTGCGCAGTTACCGCAGCGCGAGTTCTTGATCAGACACGGATTCAGCTTGCGCCGATTCCGGCCACCCAGACGAGCAAGAGAATGATCAGGACACAGATGCCGATCGAGCCGAAGAATCCAACCAGGTCTTTGAGTGACGGTCGGAAAAACTCCAGGTTCGAATTGGGGAACAGTTTCCGTGACAGGTTGGGGTTTCGGTACTCCTCTTCGAGGACCCGGCGGTCTTCTTCGGGATCGGCGCGGACGGGGGTCCGCATCTTGGCATAGTAGCGATCGAGGGCGTCGGTCGAGCCTCGCGGGGTAACCCAGCTGAGCAGGATGAAGAGCAGGAAGGGGGTGAGTAGTCGGGCGGGTAAGCGAAGCGTTTCCAGTGCCGCCTTGGTTGCCCCGGACAGGTCGATCCCGACCGCGGAGTAGAGGACGAAGTCGATGTTCAGCGCTCCCTCGCCCCGTTGGGTACCGACGACCCGTTCGACGACCGTTTCGACATTCCCCTCTTCGGTTCGCTCGATCTCCTCGGTCCGCACTTCGCCGACGGGGGTGACCCCGCCGTGCCAGAAGATTGAGTTCCCGCCGACCTGCCGGCTCACGGTGATCGGCTCCCCGACCTCCGCCGTCGGCGGTTCGGGTCCCAGCATTTCCAGCGCGGCCTCGTCCTCGGCGTCCAGCTCCGCCCGGGCCGCCACCCAAGCCTGGTGCCGGGCCACGTCCGATTCGGTCGCTGTCCGGCGGACATTTGTGGTGACCCTTTGGGTGGTCGCCATCAAAGCGGGACTCTCCCGCAAGCCTGGGAACAGGGTGGGAACCAGGGGTGGCAGAATGAAGAACACCATCAACGAGAACAACATTGTTCCCCAAACCGCCGCTCGGGTGGCGCGTCGCCAGTAGATGCCGACCCAAAACGGCGCAGCGAACAGGATTGGCAAATCGAGCGCCATCTTGAACTGTCCAAAGACGTCGGCGTACTTCAGGGCGACCGCCGATGCGCCGAGGATGATGACCAGCCCCGTCATCCGTCCCACCCGCACGTAGGTCCGTTCGTCCGCATTCGGGTTGATGTATGGGGCGTACAAATTGCGAACGACCAGGGCCGAGGTGACGATCATGTAGGTATCGGCGGAGCTCATCAGCGCCGCCAGCAAGCAGGCAAGCATCAGCCCGACCAGGCCGAGATTCAACGGCCCCAGGATTTCCCTGGCGGCGGCTCCCCAGACACGATCGGGATCGGCTGCGATCTCGGCGCTGCCGGCGAGCAAGGCGAGTGCGATCAGGGCTGTCAGCGCCCAGCCGACTGTGCAGAGCCGTTTGAGGAAGTTTCCGGTCACCAGCCCGATGCGGGCCTCGTCCTCCGTCTTGGCCGAACCGCCACCGGTGGCGATGAAATGTGGCTGCACGACGATCCCGATCAGTCCCAACAGCGAGAGCGAGACGATGTAGTGCACGGGGAACTCGCCGCTGCTCGGCCCGGAAAAGAGATTGAAGTAGTCGCCCGAAACCCGCTCGTGCATGATCCGAAAACCGTCCATCATTCCTTGGCTGTCCGGTCCGCCATATTGTTCGACCAAGGCCCACAGCCCGAAGGGGATCAGCAGGATCGACAGCAGGATGATGAAGAAGCCTTGGATCAAGTCGGTCCAGTAAGCCGCGGTCAGTCCGCCGAGGACGCCGTACAGGATGACCACGCCGGCGATCACCGGGACGAGTACGCGTTCCAATTCCCAACCGAACAGCGATTCGACCCCCATCAGCGGGACCGCGAACTTGGCGACCGCCGAAAACATGGTGGAGAGGTAGAACATGTAGAAGATGATGGCGAACAACGTGTAGGCCGCTCCCAAGGACCGCGACTCGTACCGTTCGACGAACCAATCGCCCAGTGTCATGTGGCGCATGCGGCGATACCAAACCGCGGTGATCCAGTAGATCGGAGTGACGAACAGCCACATCAACGCCGACCAGACCCCGCTGAGGCCGCTGGTCCACGTGGTCCGTCCGACGGTGACTGGCTCATGCGACCCTGTCCCGGCGCCGAACGCCGCGAAGGTTTGCAACAGCTTGCCGAAGCCGCGTCCGCCCAAGAAATAGTCTTCCTGGTCCTTGATCCGGCGCATCGCCCAGATGCCGATACCGACCATCACGCAGAAATAAAGGATCAGGACAACGTAATCGGTCCGCTGCATCGTGCTTGCCGTCGAGTGCTTGGGAACGGGAGCTGGGCGCGCCGAGCAGTGTAGCACAGCCTGCCTGGCTGTTGTCTCCTGCCGAGCGGTAACCTTGTCGAAAGCCGGTGGTGTCATTACCAATACAACATGCCAACTGAGCCGAGCCGCAATCGATTTGAGGATTACCGCGAAACCGTTCGCCAGCGGAATTCCCGCCAAGAGCGTTCGCGTCCGCACCGCCGCAGCGAGGTTTCTCCAAAAAAGCTGGGGGACCGGGAGCGGGGGTTCGGGGAGTTGTGCCGAGAATTTTGGCGGCTTTTGACCGGGCATCGGGGGAAGATCGTCACGGCGTTGGCGCTGCTGACCGTCGCCATCGGATTGCGGCTGATCCCGCCGGTGGGGACCAAGCTGGCCATTGATTCGGTGTTGACCGAGCCCCCCAAGCCGCTGCCGCCGGTGATCGCCGCTTGGGTCGAAGGCTGGGTCGATACGCCGATGGAGTTGTTGTTGGCGATCGCCGCGGGGGTGACGGTGGTGACGTTGATGGCCACCGCGGTCCATCTGGCCAGCCGTTGGATGGCGACCAAGGCGGTCAATCAGACTCAGGTGTCGGTCCGCCGGGCGGTATTTGAACATGCCATCCGGTTGCCGCTGCACCGCGTTCACGAAATGAAAAGCGGGGGCGTGGCGAGCCTGATTCGCGAGGATGCCGGGGGCGTCGCGGAGTTGATCTTCAGCATGCTGTACAACCCTTGGCGGGCGATTGTGCAGTTCACCGGCAGTCTGATCATCTTGATGTTCGTCGACTGGAAGTTGATGGTCGGTGGTCTGTTGTTGCTGCCGATCGTCTGGGCCACCCACCGCACTTGGATCAATCGTATCCGACCGTTGTACCGGGACATTCGCAAACAACGTCAGCGGATCGATGGCAATGCAACCGAGACGTTTGGCGGGATCCGCGTCGTCCGCACCTTTTCGCGTAGCCGCAGCGAATCGGGGCGGTTCGTCCGCGAGGGGGACTTTCTGGTTCGCCAGCAACTATTCACGTGGTGGTGGACGCGGATCATCGAGACGATCTGGGACGTGATTGTCCCGCTCGCATCGACGGGCCTGCTGCTCTACGGCGGCTACCAGATTCTCGCGGGGGAGTTGACCTTGGGGGACCTGATGATGTTTTTGGTCTATCTGACGATGTTGCTCGATCCGCTGGCGACGATCGCGGCCAGCGCTGTCACGTTCCAGAACAATTTGGCGGGACTTGACCGCGTGCTCGACGTGCTGGAAACCGACGCGGAGCTACCGCAGCGGGAGCGGGTGATCCGACTGGGCCGCGATCAGGTCGCCGGAGCGGTCTCCTTTCGCGACGTTTCCTTCGCCTACCCGGGCAGCGACGAGGAGGTGCTCCGGGGCGTATCGCTCGACATCGCTCCGGGCGAAACGGTGGCGTTGGTCGGTCGCAGCGGTGCCGGGAAGACCACGCTGACCAACCTGGTCGCCCGTTTTTACGATCCCAGCTCTGGCAGTCTCTATCTTGACGGGCTCGACCTCCGCGATATCGAGCTCGCCAGTTACCGCCGGCTGCTCGGCATCGTGGAGCAGGACGTATTCCTGTTCGACGGGACGATTCGCGAGAACATCGCCTATGCCCGCCGACGGGCCGGGATGGAGGAGGTGGTGATGGCGGCCGAGGCGGCCGCGGCCGACGAGTTCATTCGTCAGCTGCCGCATGGCTACGACACAATGATCGGCGAGCGTGGCGTCAAGCTTTCCGGCGGCCAGCGACAACGGTTGGCGATCGCCCGCGCGATTCTGGCCGACCCGCGGATTCTGATCCTCGACGAGGCGACCAGCAATCTCGACAGTGAGAGCGAGCAGTTGATTCAGCGGAGTTTGGCGGAATTACTTCAGGACCGTACGGCGATCGTCATCGCCCACCGGTTGAGCACGATCGTTGGTGCCGACAAGATCATTGTGCTCGAGGGGGGGCGGGTCGTCGAGGTTGGCAACCACGAGGACCTGCTCGGCCGTGGCGGGCGCTACCGCGACCTGGTCCATTTGCAAATGAGTGAGGGGACGCACTCGTCGGTGTAATGTCGGGCTGCATGATCGAGTGCATTCTTTCGGCGGTCTGCCCTGATATAATTGGGATTCTGGCCAGCCTCCCCAACCCTCCCCGTCGCACTCTGCACCGATGAACCGCTCCACCCCCTGGATGACCCTTCGCGGTCTCTCTCTCGCCGCGTTTGTCCTCGCCCTCCCACTGCCGCTGGCGGCCGATGACACGGATTGGCCGCAGTGGCGGGGGCCGAATCGTGACGGGCATGCTGCTCCCCAGGAATTGCTTCGGCAATGGCCGGACGAAGGGCCGACATTGAAGTGGGAGTTCCCGCAGACGGGCCGTGGTTACTCCTCGCTGTCGGTTGTCGGCGGGCGGGTCTACACGATGGGCTCCCGAGCCGGTGCCTGCTTTGCTCTTTGTGTCGATGCCGAATCGGGGGTGGCGGATTGGGAGACGGAACTGTCACGGGCGAGCACCGACGACGACTACCTGCATGGCTGGGGAGGGGGGCCGCGGAGCACGCCCACGGTCGACGGGGACCAAGTATTCGTATTGACCGACATCGGCATCCTGGCTGCACTCGATCGAACCGATGGTGAGCTGCAGTGGAAGCTTGATCTGGTCCGCGACCATGACGGTTCGATCCCCAAGTGGGGTTATAGTGAGTCGGTGCTGGTCGATGGGGATCGCGTCGTCGTGACCCCGGGTGGAGAGAACTTCATGATCGCCGTGGACCGGAGGAGCGGCGAGGCGGTGTGGCACAGCCGCGATTTCGACGAAGGGGCCCAATACGTTTCGGTCATCAAGGGGGCCGTTGGCGGGAGCCGCTTTTACGTGACTGCCTCCCTGTCGGGATTGGTGGCCTTCGATGTTGACACTGGGGAGCGATTGTTCCGTGACGAGGCAACGGGGAACCCGACCGCCGTGATCCCCACGCCGATCCTGAATGGGCAAATGCTGTATCACACCAGCGACTACGGGGCGGGAAACACCTTGTTGCGGGTGGAGGCGGCCGAGGATGGTGGCATCGAGACCGAGCGGGCGTATCACTTCGACGGCAAAACGATGATGAACCACCACGGCGGGGTCGTGCTGGTCGACGGCACGATCTACGGTTTCAGCGGTTCCGATGGCGGTGCCTGGATGGCGCAAGACCTGGATTCGGGCGAGGTGCTCTGGACTGAAAAGATCCGCCCCAACAGCAGTGGATCGATCGCCCATGCCGACGGCCGGCTGTATTGCTACAACGACCAGGACGGGGCGGTGGTGTTAGTCGCGCCGAGCCGGGAGGGGTGGGAACAGCGGGGGATCCTGACCCTGCCGCGGGAAACCGAGCTGTCGCGGGACAAAGGGGCGATCTGGGCCCACCCCGTGATCGCTGGACAAACGCTTTATATCCGCGACCAGGATCTGCTGTTTGCCTATGACATCGCGCGTTAGGATCGCGAAACATTTGCATATTGGCACGCGAATCGCGACAACATAAGGATTGGGGGCGACAACCGGCGGTGGTTGGTCGCCGGCTTGGTTTTCTGCTCGCCGTGGAGTTGGGCAGCGGTTGGCAGGGGGAAGAGGAACTGACGAGATGCGTGTCGAACCGGCCGCAGCTGATTACCTCCGGCGGGCCGGCCCTTGGTTCACCAATACGGTCACCGGTTGGGCGGTGCTGGTTGCTGCGGCCCTGTTGCCGATCGTGTTATTGAGTTTGTACTCCTTCTGGCTGACGTCCTCGTCGGTCCGCCGTATTGTCCGCTCGAACAACCAGTCGGCCGGGCAGATCGCGGCGCAGTTGGTCAGCCATGATTTGGAGGCGGGCGAGCAGCTTGCCAAGGCGTTCAGTTTGCTGCCGGACGTGGTTCAAGCGGCGGCGGATCACGACGAGGAGGGGTTGCGGCGGCGGTTGCGGGCACTGGTGGACTCCTCACCGCGGGTCGATCGGACTTTTGTGACCGACCCGGAAGGGTTGTTGTGGGCGGATTTTCCACGCGCCTCGGAGTCACTGGGGAAGTCCTTTGCTGATCGCGATTGGTATCGCGGTGTCTCGGAGCGATGGGAGCCGTACATTTCGGAAGTCTACCGGCGGCATGCGCTGCCCAAGCCTTGGGTGGTGGCCGTTGCCGTACCGATCCGCCACGAGGGGGAGGTGATCGCAATTCTGGCGTTTCAGTACCGCCTCGATGCGATCACCGATTGGTTGAACTCGGTGAAGTTAGGCGACCGCGGTTACGTATTTGTCCTCGACCACAACGGCACGTTGGCGGCGCATCCGCAGGTCGATTTGGACGATCGTCCCTATGACGAATACGCGGAACTGGAACCGTATGCGGACCTGGCGACGTCGCCCATGGTCGACGGGACGCGACCGCGGGCGATCGAGTACCGTGATCCGCTGGCGGACACGGTCATGATTGCAACGTTCGTGCCGGTTTCGATCGGCGAGAACCGCTGGGTGGTTGTGGCTCAGCAGCCGATTGAGGACGCCTATGCGCCGGTCCGTCGTTTGGGCAGACAGTTTGTCGTCGCGGCGCTGATTCTCGCCGCTGTGGCTGTCACGGTCGTGGTCGTGCTGCAGCGGCAAACGCAGCAGTTGAGCCAGGCCCGCTTGTCCGCCGAGGCGGCCAATCAGGCGAAGAGTCAGTTCCTGGCACACATGAGCCACGAGATCCGCACGCCGATGAACGGGAGTTTGGGGATGACCGAGCTGGTGCTC
>CAYWXT010000024.1:0-34401 GCA_964462125.1 uncultured Pirellulaceae bacterium
GGCGTCGCAGATCGGCGCCGCGGAGAACGCGTGACGCCGCCAGATCGCACGCCGCGAGCGACCGTTTTGGCGCCACCGATCTGCGATCCCTTCGGGATCTTAGCCGAGCGCGATCCATCCCTTCGCGATCGTGGCCGCGCCGCGATGACGGCGCAGCGCCCCTAGATTTTTACCCCGAACCCAGATCGCATCCGTCGCCCTGGGTCCTTACCCCGAAGGGGTTTTAAGATCGTAGCCGGCGGTCGCGCAGCGCACCGCCGGAACGCGTCGCGCCCCGCGCGGCGCCGACCCCGAAGGGTGTCGCAGATCGGCCCAACGTCTCTCCGCATCGCCTACACTGGGTGCTTTGCCCCCAGTGACCTGCCGATGCCTGCTGTGCCAACGCCCCTCCGTGGACTGATCGCCGCCACCTTCACGCCGATGACCGACCGGGGTGCGGTCGACCTCGCGGCGCTTCCCGACATGGTGGACCGGCTGGCGGAGCAGGGTGTCAATGGGCTGTATGTACTCGGCAGTACCGGCGAAGGGGTCTCCCTCACCGCGGAGGAACGCCGCCGAGTTGCCGAGGCGTTCGTCCAGGCCGCTCGGGGACGCGTGCCGGTGATCGTTCAAGTCGGCTGCGAAAGTTTGGCCCAGTCAGCTCAACTGGCGGCGCATGCTCAGGCGAGCGGCGCCGATGCGATCTCCGCCGTCAGCCCGGTTTACTTCAAACCCGACTCGCTCGATACGCTGGTCGACTCGATGGCAGCGATTGCAGCGGCAGCCCCCGAGCTGCCGTTCTACTACTACCATATCCCTTGGGTGACCGGCGTCGCCGCGAACATGGTCGAGTTCCTGCACCGCGGCGAGCAATCGATTCCGACGTTGCGGGGGATCAAGTTCACCGCACCGAGCGTGCACGAATTTCAGGCGTGCGTGGAGGAGGCCGAAGGTCGTTTCGAGATTCTGTGGGGGATGGACGAGATGCTGCTCAGCGGACTCGTCGCCGGGGCCCGGGCCGCGGTCGGCAGCACCTACAACTTTGCCGCCCCGCTCTATCAGCGATTGCTTGCCGCGTTTGCAGCCGGCGATTTTGAAGAAGCCCGTCGTTGGCAGTCTCGCTCGCAGGCCCTGGTGCGGACCTTCGCGCCGTACGGTCCGAGGGGTTCTCAGAAAGCGATCATGGCGATGGTCGGCCTCGATTGTGGCCCGCCGCGATTGCCGATCGCTTCGATCAGCGTCGAGCAAATCGCCTCGCTGCGCGGTGACTTGCAGAAGCTTGGGTTTTTCGATTGGCTTGACGCGGCAGGCCATCCTAAGAGGACTGCATGAGCATGCCCCGCGGCCATTTGCTTCGCCTCGTTGCTTGGTTGTCGATCGCCTTTGCGATGGTCAGCGGGATGTCGATGGTGGTTCATGGCCAAGACGATCTCTCCTCGCCCACTGGTCTGGGTTCCTCCGGTTCGGGCTGGCTCGATTGGGAACGACTTCCCGAGCTGCCGGATGAACTTGGCGTGGCAGGTGCGCTGGTCGGCGTCCACCACGATGCCCTGATCGTTGCTGGCGGAGCCAACTTTCCCAAGCCGGTGTGGGAGTCGGACAAGGTTTGGCACGATCAGATCCACGTGCTCACGGAGTCCAATGGCGGGTTGGAATGGGTTGACGGGGGCCAGCTCCCGCAGCCGATCGCCTACGGAGCGACCGTCTCCACGGCGAGCGGTGTCGTCTGCATGGGAGGCAATGACGCCGAGGGAACCTTTCAAGACGTGTTCCTGCTCCGCTGGGACGCGGTCACCCGATCGATCACGCGTGTCGACTATCCGACGCTGCCTGCGCCCTGCGCGTATGGCCAAGCGACCCTTGTCGGGACGACGATCTATTTGGCGGGCGGCCAGCGCGACACCGGCCTCGATTCGGCGATGAAGAATTTCTGGTCGCTGGATCTGTCGAAGCGGGATGATCCCGATCGTTTTCAGTGGCAGGAACTGGACCCCTGGCCTGGTGCATCACGAGCCTTCAACCTGACGGTCGCCCAGCACAACGGCTACGACGACTGTGTCTATGTGATCAGCGGTCGGCGGGAAGACGATAGACGCGAGCCGACGGCGCTAGCCGCGGGCCCTGCACCGGCTGCCACGGAATCGCGGGTCGAATTTTTAAAAGATGTTTGGGAGTACACACCGGAAAGTTCCCGTTGGCGTCGGCGTTCCGATGCGCCGCGATGCGTGATGGCCGGTAACGGGATCGGTGTCGGTCAGAGCTACCTGTTCGTTCTTGGCGGCGCCGATGGATCGTTATTTCTGAAGTCAGACGAATTGGGGGACGACCATCCGGGGTTTCCCAATCAGGCATTGGTCTACCACACCATCACCGACGCTTGGGCTTCGGCCGGTCCGATCCCGGAGAACCTCGTGACGACTACGGCGGTCACGTGGCGGGACCGGATCGTTTTGGCCAGCGGCGAGGTTCGCCCGCGGGTCCGCTCGGCGTCGGTGTGGAGTGTGGCGCCGGTCTCGCGGCAGGCCGAATTCGGCGCGGTCAACTACGGCGTCTTGATCGGCTACCTGTTGGCGATGGTGGGCGTCGGGGTGTTCTTTGCCAAGCGGAACCAGGACACCGACGACTATTTTCGCGGCGGCAAGCACGTTCCCTGGTGGGCGGCCGGCTGCAGCATCTTCGCGACGATGCTCAGCTCGCTGACCTTCACCGGGATCCCTTCGAAAGCGTTTGCTCAGGACTGGGTTTACGCGATCGGCAACTTCATGATCCCGGTCGTGGCGGTGTTGGCGGTCGGCGTGGCGCTGCCGTTCTACCGTCGCTTGGACGTGACCAGCGCTTACGAGTACCTCGAACAGCGATTCAGCCGCGGTGTGCGGCTGTTCGCCAGTGCCAGTTTCACCTTGTTTCACATCTTCCGGATGGCCGTGGTGATGTCGCTGACCGGATTGGCGCTGGCGGTCGCCACGCCGTTGACGCCGGCCCAGTGTGTGTTGTTGATGGGGGTGCTGAGCATCATCTACTGCACGCTGGGCGGGATCGAGGCGGTGATCTGGACCGACACGCTACAGACGGTTGTGTTGTTCGGCGGCGCCCTGCTGGCGCTGGTGCTGTTGGTCACCGGCTCCGATGGTGGCGTGACCGGAGCGGGCCAAACCGCGTGGGAGGCCGACAAGTTTCGGCTCGCCAACTTTCACTGGGACGCGACAAGCGGTCAGCTCGCCTTGTGGGTGGTGGTCATCGGTGCGATCGGCCAGAACGTCTCCTCGTACACCGCGGACCAGGCGGTTGTGCAGCGCTACATGACGACAGCGACACGGAGCCTTGCTGCCCGGTCGATCTGGACCAACGCGATCATGACAATCCCGGCGACGGTGTTGTTCTTCGGCATCGGGACAACGCTGTTCACCTTCTATCGTTCGCACCCCGAAAGGCTCGATCCGACCACGACGACCGACCAGATCTTCCCGCTGTTCATCGCCAGCGAGATGCCGCTCGGGATTGCGGGCCTGCTCGTGGCGGGTTTGTTCGCCGCTGCCCAGTCGACGGTGTCGACAAGTATGAACTCCGGTGCGACGACGGTCATCACCGACTTCCTGCGGCCGCTGAACGTATGCCGCAGCGAGCGGGCCTATCTGACCGCGGCCCGGACGTTGACGTTTGGACTTGGAGTGGCCGGGACGCTGTTGGCGCTGTTCTTTCTGGATCCGACGATTCACTCGCGGTTTGAAGCGTTCATCAAGGTGATTGGACTGTTCATGGGAGTCCTCGGCGGTCTGTTCCTGCTCGGCGTCTTTACCCGCCGGGCCGACGCCAGGGGCGCCTTGTGCGGTGCCCTGGTCGGCGCAGCAATGATGATCTATTTGTGGTGGTTCACCGCGGTCCACGGCTTCCTCTACACCGCCAGCGGCATCGTGAGCTGCGTCTTGGTCGGTTACCTCACCAGCCGTCCGTCCGGTTCCCGCAAGAATCTGGCGGGACTGACCGTCTACTCGGACCCCGGGGGATGATCGTCCCAACGGGCGGGACAGGTCGGGAAAAAGGTACCGGACACCTTTTTTCCCGCGCGATCCTTATTGCTTGACGGCGTGCTGGCGCAGTTCCTCCAGGGAGGCGAACTCGAGGGCCGACATGTGGGTTGCCTCCAGGACCACGGGGGGTGCCATCCCCGCGTCGTACGCCTCTTTCCAGCGTGCCGCACAGAGGCACCAGCGGTCACCCGGTTGCAATCCGGGGAAGCGAAACATTGGGTTGGGGGCCGACAGGTCGTTGCCGCGGGAACGGCTGAATTCCAAGAACTCCGCGGTGACCTCCGTGCAGACCACATGCAAGCCGGCGTCTTCGCCGCCGGTGTTGCAGCAGCCATCTCGGTAAAATCCGGTCATCGGGTCGGTGCCACAGACAGCCAACTCGCTGCCGAGAACGTTCTTCGCAGCCATCGAGAATCCTTCGTTGCCATGTATTTCTGACGTGGGATCATGATAGCACACAGACCCATTTTCGCGGCATGACCGAAGTGCGGGCGTTTGCGGTGAAAACCCCTGAGCGCCGCGGCAGAAACGGGTATATTCCGACCATCAGGTGAACTTTTTCCCGTGAGCTCCTCCAACACGAACTCGGCCATGGATGCGATCTACCGAGACTTAACCGACCCCCAGCGAGAGGCGGTCTGCCATCGGGACGGCCCGCTGCTGATCCTGGCCGGCCCTGGCAGCGGCAAGACGCGGGTGATCACGCATCGGATCGCTCACATGCTCGCCCACGGAATCCCTGCCTGGCAGATCGCGGGGCTGACGTTCACCAACAAGGCGGCGGCGGAGATGCGGGAGCGGGTCGGGCGGTTGGCCCCCGGCCAGTCGGTGTGGCTGGGGACATTCCACCGATTCTGTGCCCAATTGCTCCGCCGATACGCCGCCTTGGTTGGGCTCAAGGAAAACTACTCGATCTACGACACGGCAGATTCGAAATCGGCGATGAAGCGGGCGATCAAACGGGCCGACGTTTCGACCGATTTCATCACTCCGGGCCAGATCGCCTCGTCGATCAGCCGGCTCAAGAACCGCATCGTCACCCCTTCGATGCTGGAGGGAGTCGCGCTCAGTTCGGAGGAGACGTTGGTGGCGCGGGTTTATCCGGTTTACCGCCAGATGCTGTTCGATGCCAATGCGGTAGATTTTGACGATTTGCTGCTGCACGTGGCGATGCTCCTTCGCGAGCACCCGGAGATACGCCAAGAGCTGGACGCGCGGTTTCGCTACGCCATGGTCGACGAGTACCAGGACACCAACTTGGCACAGTACGCGATCGTGCGAGCCTTGTCGATCGACCATCCCAACCTGGCCGTTACCGGTGACCCTGACCAGTCGATTTATGGTTGGCGGGGGGCCGACCTGAACAACATTCTTGACTTCGAGAAAGATTATCCGGCGGTCAAAACCGTCCGCTTGGAACAGAATTACCGCAGCACCCCGAACATCCTGCGGGTTGCGGATCAGCTGGTCCGTCACAACCGCCGCCGCAAATCGAAGACGCTGTTCACCAGCAACGGGGAGGGCGAACCGGTGGTCTTGCGGGTTTACGAAGACGGAAAGGACGAGGGCCAGCAGATCATCGAGACCATCGCGCATCGAATCGAGAACGAAGGTCTGCGGCCGCGCGACTTTGCGATCTTTTTCCGCATGAACTACCTGACCCATTGGCTCGAAAACGCCTTGCGCCACATCGGCTTGCCGTACCAGATCGTCAACGGGACGGAATTCTACAAGCGGAAGGAAGTCAAGGACCTGCTGGCGTACCTGCATCTGATCAACAATCCCGATCACGACGCGGCGTTCGAACGGATCATCAACACGCCGCCCCGCGGGATCGGGGCGAAAACCCTGACTCGGATCCAACAACACGCCGATCGGAATGGACTGTCCCTGCTCGAGGCGGCCCGCGATGCCGCGGCGATCGAGTCTTTGGGGAAACGTCCCTTGGCGATGGTCCAGCGCTTCGTCACGCTGTTGGACCGGCTGGCCATAAAGGCGACCGCCTCGATTGAGGATCTGATGCGCAGTGTGGTCGAGGAGACAGCGTACGAAACCTATCTGGAGAAGTTGGCCGACGGCACCGACGACCTCGATCGCTCCGGAAACGTGGGAGCGTTGATTACCGATGCCGTCGAGTTCGACCGCAAGCACCCCGAAGACGGCACGTTAGAGCTATATCTCGAACAGGTTTCGTTGGTAGCCGACACCGACGCGTTTGAAGACGAAAATGACCACGTCACCCTGATGACGCTGCATGCAGCCAAAGGATTGGAATTTCCGCACGTGTTCATCATCGCGGTCGAAGACGAAACAATCCCTCACTACCGTTCGCAGGAATCCGACGAGCAGTTCGAGGAAGAGAGGAGGCTGTTGTTCGTCGGCATCACGCGGGCCATGCAGCGGCTTCAACTCAGTTTCTGCAAACGGCGTTCGTCGCGCGGCCATGAACGTCCCGTGATCCCCAGTCCCTTCTTGAATGAGTTGCCGCAGGACGAACTGCAGTTCATCGATCCGACCGTATTCAGCTCTCAGTCGTTCGCCGAGACGTTTGATTTGGAAGAGAGCGATTCTGGCTACCCGGATGCCTGGGACTTCGAAGGCGACACCGATTCCGAAGGCGACGCAACCGCCGACTCGGTGCGTGAAGCGGAAGCGATGTGCCAGTTGCCCGAGGCCGAACAACCGCCAGCATCGGGAGGGCGAGATCGTCGACCGGCGCCGGGTTCACAACCCTCGGTCGCGGCGTTGACCACCGCAGCGAATCTGATGTCCGGCGGCGCCGTCTCCTTGGCCGACTATCGCGCCGGGACTTCGGTGCGGCATCCGACCTACGGAGAGGGGACGATCCTGACCGTCACCGGCCGCGGTCCGAAGCGGACGGCGCAGATCCAGTTTGAATCGGGAACGATCCAGTTCCGGTTGGCGTTTGCGGATCTGGAGTTGCTCTGAAACAGGGCGCCGCGCCGCGATCGGGTGGATCGCGTATGATTTTCGTTTTGACCTCGCTCCCAACGCTGCTCCTGATGCACGGAACCATCGCCCCCTACGATTCCCTGGCCGACCTGCACATCGCTGCCGCCGATGCGTTTTGCCAATCGGTTCAGCAGGCGGTCGCCGAGCGGGGAACGTGCAAGGTTTCCCTTTCCGGCGGATCGACCCCTCGGGTGTTGTACGAAATGCTCGCCAGCCGGGATCTCCCGTGGACCGACATTCATTGGTTCTGGGGAGACGAACGGAATGTACCTGCGGCGGACGCGGCGAGTAACCAACGGATGGTTCGCCAGGCGTTGCTCGACCACGTTCCGGTGCCGGAGGCCAACATTCACCCGGTCCCCGTGATCGTCGACGATCCGTCGACGGCGGCGCGCCGGTATGAGGCGACCATCCGGCAAGCGTTCCCGGAGACAGAACTGCCGACTTGGGATCTGGTCCTGCTCGGCATGGGCGACGACGCTCACACCGCGTCGCTGTTCCCCGGCACCGAAGCGATCCAAACCTTGGACCGACTGTTTGTGGAGAACTGGGTCGAGAAATTTGACAGTTATCGCTATACCTTGACCGCACCGGCGATCAACAGCGGTCGTGAAATCTGGTTCCTGGTCGCCGGCGAGGCGAAACAGGAGGCGCTCCGGCACGTGCTTGGATTGCGACGGGATCCCCACCGGTTCCCCTCCCAGCTGGTGACGCCGACGCGCTGGTTCGTGACCGCCGACGCATTTCCCGGCGGAATATCGTGACGGACGAACTCACTGTCGATTCAATTCTCGGCGCCGGCGGCCGAATCAGTCAACGGCTGGACAACTACGAGCCGCGTTCTCAACAGATCGCGATGGCCCGGGATGTCGCCAAGGCGTTAGAGACGTCGCAGCACTTGGTCGTGGAAGCGGGAACGGGAACCGGCAAGAGTTTCGCTTATCTGATTCCCGCGATCCTGTACGCGACCGACGACCAGTCCGACCCGGATGGCCAACAGCCGTGCGGTGCGGATTCACTGCCATCGGCGAATCCGCAACGGGCTGGCGAGCGATCGAAGCCGGCCGACGCGAAGCCGGATTCGGAGCGGCGGTCGAGACGGGTCCTGATCTCGACGCACACGATCAGCCTGCAGGAACAGTTGATCGGGAAGGACATCCCGCTGCTCAACAGCATCATCCCGCGGGAGTTTTCGGCGGTCCTTGTCAAAGGCCGCAGCAATTACCTCTCGATCCGGCGGATGGAACGTGCGGTGGCCAAGGCCACCTCGATGCTGGCGACCGACGAGCAATTTGATCAGCTGCGATCGATCCAAAAGTGGTCACGATCCACCGGCGACGGCTCGCTGACGACGCTGCCACTGCGTCCCGACGGGGCGGTTTGGAACGAGGTGGCCAGCGACACCGGCAACTGTCTCGGCCGGTCCTGTCCCCATTACAAGGAATGCTTTTATTTTCGCGCCCGCCGTCGAGCCAACCATGCGCAGTTGCTGGTCGTCAACCACGCGATGTTGTTCAGCGATCTGGCGCTGCGCCGCCAAGGGGTCTCCCTGTTGCCCGATTACGACGCGGTGATCCTCGACGAGGCGCACACGACCGAAGCGGTTGCGGGAGACCATCTCGGGATTCGGCTCAGCAGCAGCCAGTTCGAATTTTTGTTCAACCGGTTGTACAACGAGCGAACGCAGAAGGGCTTGCTCATCACCCACGATCTGAAGGGGTTAGCGCAGCTCGTGACCCGTTGCCGTCACGCCGCCGACATGCTGTTCGCGGAATTGCTCGATTGGTGGGAGAGTTCCGGTCGCAAAAACGGTCGGGTTGACCGGCCTCACGTTGTCGACAACCCGCTCAGCAAGCCGATGGAGGAGTTGGCGCGGGGACTTCGTGTTCAGGCCGATGCCCAGGAGGAACCGTCCGACGCCAAGGAGTTCGAGTCCTCCCATGAACGGCTGTTGGTACTTGCGGGGGCGTTGCGGCAGTGGCTTGCCCAGGAACTCGACGGCTCGGTGTACTGGCTGGAACGGACCGGCTCGCGGCGCGGGATGGACCGTGTGACGCTTGCCGCCTCCCCGATCGACGTCGGCGCGGCGCTGCGGGAATCCCTGTTCCAGGACAACCGGATTCGCAGCGTGGTGATGACGAGTGCAACGCTGGCGACGGGAAACGACGATCGGTTCCGCTTTTTTCGATCTCGCATCGGGCTCACCGATGGGCTATCCGCCCGCGTCGGCAGCCCCTTCGACTATGCCCGCCAGGCCCGCGTTGTCGTCGTCGGTGACCTCCCCGACCCATCCCAGCACCGGGACCGATTCGAGCGGGCCTTGCCCGAGCAGGTCAAGCGGTTCACCGCCCAGAGCGACGGCCACGCGTTTGTCTTGTTCACCAGCTACGACCTGCTTCGCCGAACCGCTGCGGCGCTCGCGCCCTGGCTCAGCCAGCGTGGGCTGCAGCTCTACAGCCAGGCGGGTTCACAGAACCGGACACAGCTTTTGGACGCCTTCCGGCGCAACCCTCGGGGCGTGCTGTTCGGGACGGACAGTTTTTGGCAGGGGGTGGACGTCCCTGGCGGGGCGCTGACGAACGTAATCATCACCAAGCTGCCGTTCGCGGTTCCCGACCATCCCTTGCTCGAGGCGCGGCTGGAGGCGATTCAGGCGCAGGGGGGAAATCCGTTTCGCGAGTATCAATTGCCCGAGGCGGTGATCAAATTCCGCCAAGGCTTCGGCCGGTTGATCCGGACCGCCCGAGACGAAGGGATGGTGGTGGTGCTTGATCCCCGCGTGCGCACCAAACCCTACGGTCGGCTGTTCCTGGAATCGCTGCCGGAGCTTCCAGTGCAAGTCGTTTCGGCCTCTCCCCAGGCGGATCCGGCGCATTGAGCGGCGCGGCCACGATCCGGCTTGGCGAGACGGACGGACTTGGCAACGGCACTACGCTGGGACGGATGGCTTCCGCTGACGCCGACGGGCGATCCAGCTTTCGGCGAGCACCAGGCAAACGATTCCTGCCAACAGCTTGGCCGGCAGGTCGCCGATATGGACATATAAACTCAAGCGCGCGTCCCGCTCGGGACGGGCGATGATCCAGCCATCGTCGCGAAAGCCCAACCGCTCCACGACCTGGCCGTTGCTGTCGATCCAGGCGGTCGGTCCCCCGTTGGCGGTCGAAAGCAGCGGGCGGCGACAACCGACCGCGACCAACTGGGCACAGCGGAGGTGATGGGCGACGACGCTTGACCCGTCGAACCAGGCGTCGTTGGTCACATTCACGATCACATCGGGCATCGTGCCGGAGATCGAATCGGTCGTCTTGCCGCGGCGAAGCTGCCGCAGCTGGTTCACCGTTACCCGTTCGACCGCCGATTCGATACAGATGTTGGGGGTGAGCTGCACCGAACCGACCTGGAACAGCTGCGGGTGACTGCCAATCTGCAATCCCATCCCTGGCGGAACCAGACTCCGCAGACCTGGGATCGATCCGAGCAGCGGGATGTATTCTCCGAACATCACCAGGTGTGTTTTGCCGTACCAATTCCCCAGCTGACCGTCGGGGGTGATCTGCACGACACCGCTGTAGAATTGCGGGCTCGACGCGTAGCGAACCACCCCGCAGCCGCCGATCAGAGCGGGCGATTGGCCGGCGCCGTTTTCGAGGGCGAGGGCCGATTGCAGGTCGCCGGCCCGCTGGAGAAACCGCTGCTGGTTCTCCGCGATCAGCGAGCGAAACTCCGAGGGGGAGAATCCCAGCTCGCCTGGAGCGGTTGCCTGCGGAGAGGACTCGGCCCACGGCAGAGCACCGGAGAACATCGACTCGGGCCAGACCACCGCATCGACGCTCGTTTCGGTTTCCCGGAGCGCCTCCAGGGACTGCTCGGCGTAGCGGTGAAAGATTTCGATCTCGCGGTCACGATCCTGCGCGTATTCGGTCTGTTCGTCTCGCTGGATCAACGCGATCGTCCCCAGCGCCGGTCCGGTCGACTGACTCAAGCGGTATTGGCCGTAGCCGACGGTTGCCGACAACACGAGCAGCGCCGTGAAGAGAGAACCTGCGATCTGGCCACGCCCAACGTCCAACCGCTTGCCCAACAGCAACAGAAACAATGCGACGTTGACGATCACGACCACGAAGCTGACGCCGTAGCTGCCGAACAGATCCGCGATTTGGATCAGGGGCGGAACGTCGGCCAGGGTATGTCCCAACATCGCCGCGGAGATGCCAGTGAGGGCATAGTTGCGGACCGCTTCCCAACCGACCCAGACGACCGGCGCGGCGATGATCAACGGGACGCCGTGAAAGCGGAGGCGTCGGGTGACGGCGACGAACAACGGGAAGTAGATCGCCAGGTATCCGGCCAGGGCGATCCAGGGGAGGAACATCAGCGGGTGGGCGTGACGGAGCCCTTGCAGGGAGACGAGCCAAAACCCCGTCGCGGCGAGCCACTGGGAACGATAAAAGAAGCGGGGAAGCGGCTCCGCCGCGGTAACCAGGAGTAGCCCGGGAAGCAGCGCGACCCAGGCCAACGGCCACCAGCCCAGTGGCGGCTGGGCCGCCCACAGCAGACCGGCCGAGCCGGCGGCCAGGGTCAAACAACGCTTCGAATCGAGAACTCCCGTCATGCCGGGCATCTTACGGATAAGCCCCGATTTGGGGAATGTCTTCCTGGGGAAGAGGGGTTCAGGTTAAAGTAACGATTTGATCCCACCACTCGGCGATTGGCATCCATGGCAGCCTTCGAATTTCTCGGGCCCTACCGAATCCGACGTCTGATCGGACGCGGCGGGATGGGGGCTGTGTACGAAGGCGTTCACGAGCAGACCCAGGAGCGGGTCGCGGTCAAGTTGATCTCCGCGACGGTCGCCGATGAGATGAAGTTCCGTCGCCGGTTCGCGGCCGAAGTCGAAACGCTGAAGCGACTCCGGCACAAGAACATCGTCCGGCTGATCGGGTACGGGGAAGAGGCGGGGCACCTGTTCTATTCGATGGAACTGGTGGAGGGGGAATCGTTGCAGCAACGGATCAGCCGGCTCAAGCGGCTCGACTGGCTGCCGACCATTGATATCGCGATCCAGGTCTGCGGGGCGCTCAAGCACGCCCATGACTTGGGAGTGATCCACCGTGACCTGAAGCCGGCCAACCTGCTGCTGACCGCCGACGGCACGGTCAAGCTGGTCGACTTCGGCATTGCGAAACTCTTTGGATCGATCGATCAGACCGTCGCCGGTTCGGTGTTGGGGACGGCGGACTACATGGCGCCCGAGCAGGCTGAAAGCGGCCCGATCACGCCACGTACCGATCTCTATGCGCTCGGCAGCGTGATGTATGCGATGCTGACCGGCCGCGCCCCCTTTTCCGGAAAACGGTTGACCGCCGTGATCGAGTCTCTGAAACAAGATCGCCCCGTCCCCCTCGATTTGATCAATCCCGAGCTACCGGAAGAAATCGTCTCCCTGGTCCATGACTTGTTGGAGAAAGCACCGGAGGAACGTCCGCCAACCGCCCTGGCCGTACTTAAACGGTTGAAGGCCACCCGCGCCGGGCTCGAACGCGGTCAGACGCTCAACATGGATTCATCCCAAACGGTGCTGGCACGAAACGCCGACCCGGACCGCGAAGTGACGGCCGACCGTCCTGCAGAAGATGCCGGCGGCGAGGGAACCAATGTTTCGGGGAACGATGCAACCAACGGTGGCGGTGCGGCAATCGATGCCTCCGAACCTGATTCTTCCCGTGAGCGAACACCGGTCGCGTCGAACCAAGGATTGCCCCACCGAGCCTCCCCCGATGACGCTACGATCGTATCGGACAAGACGCATCAAACGTCCAACGGCGAGGGCGATGAGTTCGACGTCGCGACGCCCCCACGTTCTCACTACCAGGCAGTGAACTCGTCCGACGCACCCGGCGGCCTGCTTGGCTCGGAATCTTCCCAGCAGCCGACCGGCTGGCTCCAGGTGCTGTCGGTCATCGGGATGATCGCCATCCTGGCCGGCGGGATCGCCGTGATCGCTTACGCCTTCAAGTCCCCCAGCGCCGACCAGCTCTACGAGCAGGTCGCCTCGGCCGAGCGGTCCGGCGAGCTCTCCTCGGCCGAACCCCTGGTCCGGCAATTCCTCAGTGAATACCCGGACGACCCACGGACCGGGCAAGTGGAATCGATCGGCGACACGATTTCCCTGGAACGTTCCGTGCGCCGCTTGCAGGCTCAGGCGAATCGGGCCGGGGGCATCGAACAACTTGACCCGATCGAACAAGCCTTCCTCGACGCGATGGATGCCCGCGCCGAGCAACCGGCCCAGGCCCGTCGCCAACTCAACGCTTGGTTGAATGTCTACGCCCCCGGCGGTGCGGCCGAGGGACCAGAGGCCAAACGGATGGCAGCCATGGTCGAGCAGGAGCTGGCGAAGCTGCACGATGCGACGACCGTTCCCGGACCCGACCGGCGGGTGGAACAATTGCTCCAGCGGATCCAATGGGGACGCGAACACCTCACAGCGACCGAGCAGAAGCAGATGCTGCGAGGTATCCTGGAACTGTTCGATGAGCAACCCTGGGCGCAACCCGTGCTCGAGCAGGTCCGCGCCGAATTGAATGCGATCCAGCAGGAATCAACGTCGGACTAGTGAAACGTTTCCGAATCGCCGGGGAACTGGCCCGATTGGACCGCTTGGCGGTAGGCGACTGCCGCGTCGTGGATGCTCTGGCCGACCTGGGCGAATTGGCGGACAAATTTTGGTAGATAGCCGGAGGTGATCCCGATCAAGTCGTTCGTCACGAGGACCTGACCGGAGACGCCTCCGCCGGCGCCGATCCCGATGGTGGGGACGGCCACCGCGGCGGTGATCGCCCGCCCCGCCTGTTCGGGAACGCATTCGATCAGGACACAAAACGCACCGGACCGTTCGGCGACACGCGCGTCGTGGACCAAACGCTCGATGTCACGGTTGACTCGGTAGCCCCCGTCGACGTGCACATTCTGCGGACGCAGCCCGACATGCGCCATGACGGGAATCCCGGCGTTGACCAACCGCTCGATTCGCTCCGCCTGCTCCGCCCCTCCTTCGAGTTTGACCGCGTGGCAGCGAGTCTCCTTCAATACCCGGGCGCCGCATGCGACCGTTCGATCCAGGTCGAGCTGGCCTTCAGGGAAGGGGAGATCGACGACCACCATGGCGCGGCTCGCGGCCCGGCCGACCATCTCGCAGTGGTAGATCATTTGGTCCATCGTCACCGGCAGCGTTGTGTCGTGACCCTGGACGACCATCGCTACGGTATCACCCACCAACAGGATGTCGATTCCCGCTTCGTCCAAAATCCGGGCGGTGGGGTAGTCGTAGGCCGTCAGCATCGAGATCGCCTGGCCCTCGTCGCGCATTTTCTGCAGCCCTCGCGTCGTCACCCTTGCAGGCGCGGTCGATCGGGAGGATGCACCAGCGGAATCAGATTCAGACATCACGGCATCCGAGGACAGGATGGGGACAATCGCTTTCCAACCGTTGCACCACGTTGCAGACGTCACACCACGTAGGCGAAGTCGCAGAGACTTCTGCCCGTCGGAGCTCTTGAGTGAGTCCCGCGACGGGGCGCAGGGCCAGCGCGTTGATTTTGCCCACATTCACCGCTGAATGGAAGGTCCAGGAGTCGCATGACATGTGCTACGCTACGCCTGAGATCATTCACATCGCCTCACGGCATCGTGTCGCCGGAGCCTCGTGCTTGACGGTGGTCGGGCATGGTTGGATGAGCGATCAATCAGTGAACCGGTAACGCATGTTCGCAATCACCTTGAAGTCGATTCTGGTCGGTTCCGCCATCGCTCTGGCGGCGCTGGCGATCACCACCGCCGCCGTTTGGAGGCAGGCTGGGCCGGGACGAGGTTTGCCGGCAGCGATCGCGGAACGGGCAAGGGGGGCGGCCACCGACCGATTCCCCGAACCTTCCCCAGAGCTATCTGCCAAGGTCGAGGCCTTTTGCGGTGATTGTCACGCCGTGCCGAGTCCCGCCAGCTTCGCCCGCGACCGCTGGCCCGAGGAGATCAAGCGGGGATACGAGTTTTATGCCCGCTCGAGACGCAACGACCTTGATCCGCCGGCACCCCACGTCACCCTGGCGTATTACCTGAGCCGATCGCCGGTGGAAGTGGAGTTCGAACAGGCGCCGGAGGCGACGACTCCCTTGGAAACGAAATTCCGAGTCGAAAGGCGAACGGTGCCTGCCGAAGCCACCCTCCCCGAGGTCTCGACGCTGATCTGGACGCCGCTTCAGGAAGGAGGCCGGCCGATGCTGGTCGCCACCGACATGAAGTTTGGCCAGGTCGTTGCGATGGACCCGACCGACGCCGCCGCCCCGCCGATCATCCTGGCCCGCCTGGAGCATCCCGCCCGAATCCGTCCGGTCCAATTCAGCGACGACGGGTCGACCGAGTTCCTGGTGGCAGACATGGGGAGCTACATGCCGACCGAGGAGAAACGGGGAAGCGTGGTGCTGCTGCACCGGCCTTCTGGCGGTTCGGCGTTTGAAACGACAACGTTGGCCTCGGATTTCACCCGCGTTGCGGATGTCCAAGCCGCTGACGTCGACGGCGACGGCAAACTCGATTTGCTGGTCTCTGAGTTCGGCTGGCAGCGGACGGGGGGGACTTGGCTGTTGCGAAACGTGACCGAGGGGGACCAGTCGCTGCAGTTCGAGCGGGAGATGTTGGATGACCGGCCGGGGGCGATCAACCTGCCGGTGCATGACTTCGATGGTGATGGCCACCCCGATTTCGCCGCCCTGGTCGGCCAGGAATACGAGGCGGTTGACCTGTTTCTCAATCGGATGCAACGAGACCCTGCTGCGATGATGGGCGGGAGAAATCCTTTCCTTCGACTCGGCGTTTGGGCCGGCCCCGATCTGACGTTCGGCTCCAGCAGCCTCGCCCTGACAGATCTGAACCAAAACGGGCGGATCGACCTATTGGTCACCAACGGCGACACCTGGGACAACCTGCTTGCGGCCCCCACCCATGGCGTCCATTGGCTGGAAAACCAGGGCGATTTGGAATTCCGCCATCGGCGCCTGGCGATGCTTCCTGGCGCTTATGCGACAACCGTGTTCGACGTCGACGGCGATGGCGACTTGGACATCGTCGCGGTCGCCTGGTTGCCGAGGAACGTCGAACCGGAAACGGTCACCGGAGGAAAACTTGGCTCGATCATCTGTCTCGAACAGGTCGAGCCGGGGCGCTTTGAACGGCACACGCTGGAAACCGGCAGCCCTTTCTATTCAACCGTCGTCAGCGGCGATTTCGATGGAGACGACGACATTGATTTCGCCGTCGCCTCCGGGCCGATGGTCGCGGGAGACCGCGAGGAGAAGTTCTATCTCGCGATTTGGTGGAATCAAACGGTGCCCAACGCCAACCCGTAGGGGAACGGGAAGAGAGCCGGTCTTTTCCCCATGTCGCGAATGCGCCCCGGCGGCCGTGATTGGAATCAGGTGTCACGCCGCGGGTAACCGGTTGTCAGATCGTAGCCGGCGGTCGCGCATCGCTCCGCCGGACTGCGCCTCGCTGTCCCATTTGCAGTCTGGACCCTTCATGGCTGGGCAAACAAAAAGCGGGAGGCGAACGGATCCGTTCGCCTCCCGCGAAACCTGTTCAAAACGATCGAGCCTCATTCGAGGTCAATGTCGTAAACGTTCCCCTCATCGCTTGCCTCCACGGTGAAGCTCAGAGGCGTCTTCGAGCTGCTACGGTATTCCTCCGGCAGCACATGCTGGGGCGGAGGAATGTCAGCACCTTCGTCGGGGTCATAGTCCAACGGCACGTCGATATCGTCGGTCACTTCCGTGACCTCCGTTGGTTCCGGTTCACGATCATACTTGTGCACCCGAACCTTGTACGAACCTGGCATCGCCCCGTCGTCTTGTTCAAACGTCGTCAGAGTATATTTCCCGTCACTGTCGGTGACTCCCGTCGCGGCTCGGATGTCCGCTTCGGTTGGAGAGAAGCTGACATGGGCCCGCTCCACTGGATCGCCCTGGTAGCTGACGGTCCCTGTGACGGGGTAGGTTGGCGGTCGGGAGTCTCCGCAACCGACCGTGGCCAGTACCGCCAATGGTGCGGCGGCCGCGGCCAGCAGGGTGAATGGACGGACTTTTTTCATCAAAACGGACTCCTGAAAATGAACGTCATGAGAAGAGCAAAAAAAAAAGGTGCGAACGCGGAGCATTCGCACCTGACTGATGTGCTTGCGTGGCTTCACAATCGATGCGAACCATGCCCGTTAGGGCATTTCAACCGATTCGCCACCGGCCTTGGATCCCATCGCACCCCACACACCGTAGGGAGACGGACCGGAATCGGTGCCCGCGTTGGACGAGCGCTTACTCGGCAAGGTCGGGTCGCCTGCGTCGATGTTTTCGGTGATGAATTGCACCGATGCATCGGCAAGCACCACATTGACCCCGCCGGTGTGACGGCTGGTCGGAGGCAGGATCATGTTCCGCTGGTCACCCCACACTCCCCACTCACCACACGACGGTGAGTTGGGTGGCAATATGGTGTTGCAGCCGATGTAGTGCGGTTGGCCATCCGTGTAAGAAATCCCAGTCCGATTGTTCACGATCTGGTCCTCGACGTACCACTTGCCAACCACCTTGGTCAGACAAAGTGCCGGATTGTCGACGAGGACTCGGTCGCCCGCGTCGACCGCAGTCCCGGTCAAGTACTCGGTCTGTTGGAATCCAGCCGGACCACCGTCGCGACCCCGTGGGCCTCGTTCGTGAATCAGACGCTCGCTCATCATCACCGTGTTGGAGAGGCCATCGGTGATGTCGCGGAACCGGACCCCGCGACGATTGGGGAAGACGCCACGCACCGCGCGCCGATCTCGAATGACAAAGATCTGGTCACCAACACAGGCGCTGTAGCTGTTGCGCCTATCCACGTCAGCCCGATTCCCGGGATCGGAGGGGCACCGGTAAGCTTCCGGAGCCGTTCTCCAGACAGACCATGCAGACCACCAACCACGGGGGCCACCGGGACCGACGGGATTCCCGTTCGCCGTGTTACCAGTTGGGTCGCCCGCCATGATCGCATCCCACATCTGGGACTCCTCGACAAACGGGAGCAGTGGGATGAACAACGACACCCGATTGCGATTGGTTAAGAAATTGGGGTTTGGCGAAGAACCTCCCGTTCCTCCCTTGCGGGGCGGCAGTGCCTTGTAAGCACTTTCGTAGTTGTGGTTTGCCAAGCCCAATTGCTTCAAATTATTGGAGCACTCCATCCGGCGAGCGGCCTCGCGGGCCTGCTGCACAGCGGGCAAAAGCAAGCCCACCAAGACGCCAATGATGGCGATAACGACCAACAGTTCCACCAGCGTGAAACCGAGGCTACGAACTCTGTTCGCAGTCATGACAAGTCTCCTTGAAAAGGATAACGACGGGTGGAGCGCGTGCCGAAAACGGCCGCCACTACAACAGTCACCTGCCCAATCGTGGCCCGCGCAAGGACCGATTGCCGAAACAGACAAGGCGCTCGAGGCAATCGTTTAAAGGAAACGCTCCATCCCTTAAACAAAACTAACAGCGGTTTTCCACGTTCTTGGAGCCCCTGTCAACAAAATTCGTGATACTTTCCCGGTTTTTTGGGAAATTCGCCGGATTTGCCGAAACCACCCTGCAGAGGCGGGGGTGTCTGGTCGCGCCGAAATGTCGGGAGAATTCCCTGGGACTCGAAGCAGAAAGCGCACGAAAAAAGGCGAATCCGTGACTCGCCTTTCTCGTGAATCGCTCTTGTCACACCGGCCTCATTCGAGATCGATGTCGTAAACGTTCTCGTCGCTGGCCTCCACAGTGAAGCTCAGCGGCGTCGATGCGGGACTGGCGTACTCCTCCGGCAGCAGGTGCTGCGCCGGTTCCGCTTCCTCATAGGCTTCCGGCTCGTAGTCGTCCGGCATGTCTTCGATGATTTGGTCCGGGGGGCCGTCGCTCATCTCGACCTCTTCCGGTTCTCGATCGTACTTGAACACCCGAACCTTGAACTCACCGGGCAACGCGCCGTCAGCCTTCTCGAACGTCGTCAGCTCGTACTGCCCCTGGCTGTCGGTCACCCCCATCGCGCCCCGCGTCTCAGGGTCGGTTGACGCGAAGGAAACCGTGGCCCCTTCGACCGGGTCTCCCTCGTAAGTGACAGTTCCGGTGACCTGGTAGGTGGATGGACGAGACGACCCGCAGCCGACGGTCGCGAGGACGCCAATCAATGCGGCGGCCGACACGACTCCAGCATGCAACTTCTTCATCTTCATTCAGTTGAATCCCTCAAGTGCAATAATGGGCCAGGAAAAAAAGGTGCGAACGCGTAGCGCCCGCACCCGGTTGGATGAACAGCCGATTCCTTGCGAAAACGCTATCACCAAGGAGTCTACGGCATGTCGACCGATTCGCCACCGGCCCGGGAGCCCATCGCGCCCCAAACGCCGAATGGTGAGGGCCCGGAGTCGGCGCCACTGTTGTTGGAGCGCCAAGGCCGCATCGTCGAATCGCCGGCGTCGATGTTCTCCGTGATAAACTGCACCGAGGCGTCGGCGAGCACGACGTTGACGCCACCGGTGTGACGACTCGTCGGCGGGATGACCATCCCCAACTGATCCCCCCAGCTGCCGCGGTCGGCACAACTCGGCGAGTTCGGTGGCAAAATGGTGTTGCAGCCGACGTAGTGGGGCTGGCCGTCCGTCCAGGAAATCCCTGTACGGTTATTGAGGCCCTGGCCCTCCACGTACCATTTGCCCACCACCACGGTCAAGCACAAGCTGGGGTTGTCGTTCACGCCCGAAACTGGCGTCGCGGTCCCCACCAGGTACTCGGTTCCCTGGAACACGGCGGGAGTCGGGTTCTGCCCCCGCGGGCCTTGAAGGTGAATCAAACGCTCGCTCATCATCACCGTGTTGGACAAGCCGTCGGTAATGTCGCGGAACCTGGTGCCGCGGCGGTTCGCGAAAATCCCGCGCACCGCTTGGCGGTCACGAATTCCCTCGGTCTGGTCACCGACACAGAAACTGTAGCTGTTCCGCCGGCCGCCAGGGATGTTCCCCGGGTCCGAGGGGCAGCGAACCGCCTCCGGCGAAGCGTTCCAGGGGCCGAATCCACCCCAAGCAGTCGGTCCCCCCAAGGCGATCGGAGGACTCGCGGTTGGGTCGCCGGCCTGGATCGCTTCCCACATCTGGTTCTGCTCGATGAAAGGAAGCAAACCGATGAACCCAGACAGCCGGTTCCGGTTGCCGAGGTTATTCGCGGCACCAGCCGTTCCCCCCTTTCGGGCAACGAGCATGTTGTAGGCACTTTCGTAGTTGTGGTGCGCGAGCCCGAGCTGCTTCAGGTTGTTCGAGCACTCCATTCGGCGAGCGGCCTCCCGGGCCTGCTGCACGGCGGGCAAAAGCAAACCCACCAACACGCCAATGATGGCGATCACGACCAACAGTTCCACCAACGTGAAACCGAGGCTACGAACCTTGTTCGCAGTCATATTGAAACTCCTAAGGAAAAAGAACGAAAGGCTGGATCGATCCCAGCAACAATTCCCCTCAACAGCTCACGTAATCAAGGCCACAGGATTGACCGATGGAGGATAAAGACATGGCAATGGGGAAAACCAGTAGTGGGCAAGCACTGCACCCTTAAGCCCTGGTAGTGTTAATTGTCGCTATCTTGCACCCAGATTGTCAACGAGCAAGAACTTCCGCCAAGAAACTTTTGTGGGAAATTATCGACGAGAGTTCGCGAACAGCCTTGTTGGGGGGGGTGGAGGGGCAGCGCGAGTTGAGTATGCGGACGGTATTCGGAGGGGGCTTGGGGAAACCGGGTCGAAGTCATTCCACCGACTCCCACCACTGCCGCCACGCCCCCACGTCCCGGCCCAGCGACTGGCCGCTGGCTTCCCTCAGCAGGTTGTGGGGGAAGGAAACGCCTCCGCCCGCCCCTGCCGCCAGAAGTAATGTCACTCAGGTTGGTCCCAAAGTCGGTAGGGGTCGTCCAGCCGCCGCATCTCGGACAACAGCAACGCCTCCATCTCCGCTCGCCGGTCCGCGTAGCGGGGATCGTCCGCCAGGTTCCGCTGATGTTCCTCCGGCGTCACTCCGGTCAACGCAATCACCTCCGGGTCGTGATGCTCGGCCAGAAATTCGTGGGGGTTTTCGCCCAGGTGAAACAGTTGCGTTTCCTTGACTTCTCCCTCCAAGACATCGTACTGGATCAGTTTCCAGTCGTCTCGTTTGACCGATCGCATGCCGGGCTTGGTTCCGCCACAGTAGACGCCGAACAGGACATCGCGGATCGTCTCGGCCGTTCCTTCCAATACCGGACGGAAGCTGGTCCCCTCGTTGGTTTCCGGCGCGTCGATCCCGGCAAGGTCGCAGAGGGTTGCCAGCGTGTCGAGCAGGTACAGATTCCCTTCAGCCCGCGAGCCGGGTTCGATCCCGGGCCCCTTGACGAGGAAGGGAACTCGCCAAGTGTGTTCATACAGGTTCTGCTTTCCCTGCAACCCGTGGCGGCCGATCGCCATGCCATGGTCGGAGGTGTAGACGATATAGGTGTTGTCGAGCTCTCCCATCGCCTCGAGCCGCTCCAGTACCCGGCCGATCTGGGCGTCAATGTATTCGCTGCAGGCCAGCTGCCGACCCCATTCGTTGCGGATCGTTTTTTCGTCACGCCGCTTCCAAACGCCAACCACGCTGACCTCATCCCGCAGTCCGGGTTGGCCATGGTGAAAGGGGTGTTCGGGCAGGTAGTTCTCGGGCAACTTTGGCTGCTTGGGGTTCGCCGGCGGAACGCTGTCGGGATCGGTGTGATTGACCGCGCCATAGTTGGCCAAGTATTCCGGTTTCCCGTTACGGGGATCGTGGGGATGGGAGAAGCCGAAGTAGATCAGGAACGGATCGTCCGCCGCGGCAGCTTCCCGCTCGGCGAGGTAGTCGAGCACCTGCTCGGCGTGCCAGGCGCTGCCGGTCTCGTCGGTTCCACCCCGTTTGGTCGCGTCGCGGCGGACGGTGAACTCTCGATTGGCCGCCTCATAGCTGTTCCCCCGCTTGCACGTCCGCATGGTGGCATAGCCCGCACGGTTGAACACCGCCGGCAACGTCTGCTCGGCCAGCCCCGGGGGCACCAGGGCTGGATCGTCTGCATTGGGGTTCAACCGTCGCTGGCGGATGTCGGGGATGTGCCACACGGTGCGGCCGGACATGATCATGTGCCGTGAGGCGGTGCAGACGGCACCGACCCAGGAGCCCATGTGGTAGGCGCCGTCGATCACCATCCCTTCAGCCGCCAATCGATCTAAATTCGGCGTGGATAACTCCGAACGCGGGTTGTAGCACTTCAAATCAAACGGCGACTGGTCGTCCACGATGATATACAGGAAGTTCGGATCCTTCTCCGATGGCTGCTCGGCGCGGGCCTCGCCAGGGGTGAAAGGGACAAATGCGACAATCCAGAGTGCAACGGCAATTGACAGCAGAACGGTGAAGGTGCGTGGCATGCTGGAGCCTGTGTTTGCGGAGGGAAAACTGGGGAACGATTCGGAGCGTAAGGATCGTGCGGGAAAAAAGTGTCCGGTACCGTTTGCGAGGGGCTCACCCTCCGGGTGCTTTGCACAAAAGATACCGGACACTTTTTTCCTGCTCATTGCTAAGGAAACTTATAGCGTAGGGGAACTCGCAGAGCGTTCCCACGCGCCTCGAGGCCTCTGCGACTTCGGCTACGAAGACGCCGTCGGCTCACAGTCGCTGCTGCAGTTCGGGATCGTCGTCATCCGTGTCACCGACCTGCTCTTTCAGTTTCGTTAGTTGCTGCTTCAATGTCTGTACCGTCTCGGCATACTCGGGGTCGTCGATGACGTTGTTCATTTCCTGGGGATCGGTGCGCAAGTCATACAGTTCCCAATGCGGCTCAGTCGGTTCCTGGACCGCCCCGGGGGCATCCAAGGGCAACCCGTAGAAGAAAATCAACTTGAACTCTTTGGTACGGATCCCGTAGTGCGCGGGGTTGTCGTGATGCGCCATGTGCATCCAGTAGCGATAGTAGGTCGCCTCCGGCCAGTCCTCCGGTTCGCGAGCTCCCTCCAGGATCTTCCTGAAACTCCGCCCCTGCATGAAATCTGGCGCGGCAACACCTGCGATGTCCAAAATCGTGGGGGCGAAATCGACGTTGTTGATGATTGCATCGGAGCGGGTTCCTGCCGGGATCGATTCCGGATAACGAACGACAAACGGCATGCGGAGCGATTCTTCGTACATCCAACGCTTGTCGATGTAGTCGTGTTCGCCGAGCATGAACCCCTGGTCGGCGGTGTAGATGATCACCGTGTTGTCGAGTTCCCCGCTGGACTCCAGGTGATCAAGCAACCGCGCGATGTTGTCGTCAACTCCGCGAACGCATCGGAGGAACTTCTTCAGGTATCGCTGATACGCTTCGCGTTTGTACGCCTCATCGTCGAGATCGCGGTCGACGAACATGTGGTGTCCCATGTTGCGGCGGGTGTTCCGTTTGCCGACGGAGGTCCCGTACCGAGGCCGATCGACCGGCCCGTGATCGCCGCGCTGCCACAGACTTTCCGGCTCCGGGATGTCCACGTCTTGATACAGCCAATCGTAGCGTTCCGCGTTTTCGAAGTTATCGTGCGGTGCCTTGAAATGGTGCATGAGGAAGAAAGGTTGATCTTTTTTTTCACGGTTGCGGAGCCACTTCAACGACAGATCGGTGATCGCGTCGGAGGAATGCTTGGAGTCGTAGCCACCAACCCTGATGGTGTTGTCCGGCCAGGACTCGGGGCCGTGGACGCGGAAGACCGGGTTGAAATACGAGCCTTGGCCGGGGAGTACGGCGTAGTGATCAAAGGCCTTCGGTTCCTGCTTGAGATGCCATTTGCCGATCATGGCAGTTTCGTAACCTGCCTCACCCATCAACCTCGCCAAATGTTGCTGCGGCGAAGCCAGCGATCCGCTCAGGGTCGTCACCCCGTTGGCATGGGAGTACTGGCCCGTCAGGATCGACGCGCGACTGGGGGTGCAGATCGAATTGGTGCAGAAGACGTTCGAAAGCAACACCCCTTCGCGGGCTAAGCGGTCGATCGTTGGCGTCGGATCCAGGGGAGCCAACCGAGATTCGTAGGCACCGATCGCGTGGGCCGCGTGGTCATCGGACATGATGAACAAAACGTTGGGCCGGTCGGAGGTTTCCGCCCAAGCATCGGGGGGCGCCGCGAACATCCACACGTAGCAACAGGCAGCGGCGACTAGCAAGCGGCTGGCAATCAGCAGAAGCGGGTGGGGGGAAGACATTGGGTGCGTTCTCACAGGAGTGTCGTGGGTTGATTGAGGAGAAAAAGGGGTCAGGACTCTTTTTTGCCTTCGGCTACGGTTGGGGCGGGAAAAACTTGTTCAAGGTGGTTGGTTTCGGCTTGGGGGTGACCAGCGAGACGAGCACCATCGTGACCAGCGAGCTGAGGATCATCGCGACGACGGGCATCACCTCGTAGGTCTCCCCAGCCAGAGGCACCTGCAACACGAACTTGCTCAGTCCGCCTTGATCCACCGGAACATGGGTCGCGAAATAGAACAGGATGCACCAGCTGATGATCGCGGCCAAGATCCCACCGATCGCTCCGGCCGCCGAGAGACCCCGCCAATAGAGCGCGGCGATCACGATGGGAAACAGCGCCGTGAAGCCGCTGAAACACCACACGCCGAGGGCGAAGACGCTGCGGGGATTGCCCAGACTGAACAGATACGTCACCACGACGATGCCGATAATGAACAGCCGCGTGAACAACACCTGCTGGCGGTCGCTGACCCGGTGGCTGCCTCGATAATGGACGAAGATGTCATTGTTGAAGATTGTGCCGAGACAGAGAAACTGGCTGTCGAGACTCGACATGATCGCCGCCAAGATGCCCGCTGCCAAAAACCCACCGAGCAACTGCCCTGTTTGCGTCTTGACCAAAAACGGCAGGATCGCGTTGGGGTTGTCCGGCAAAGGCGGCCCCGAAGGACGCAAGTTCGGGTCGGCCCACACGCCCACCACCCACGCGCCAACCAAGATGCAGGGGACCCAGACGATCATGATGAACAGCGGTTGGAACACCACTGACAACTTGAAGGTGCTGGCATGCCGGGCTGTCATCCAGTGCTGGAAAACGTGTGGGAACATGCCGACCGACAAGGGGATCAGCAGATAGGTCATGAACTTCGTCTTGCTCATCTCCACCCGCGTCGCATGCGATTCGGGGATCGCCTCGCCGAGCACTTTCAGGTTGGCAAAGAAGCTCTCCTGCTGCCCCAGCTTGTTGGCGATCGCGTAAAAGGTGACCACGCCGAGGGCCATGAAGACCACGGTTTGAAAGGTATTGGCCCAGGCTGTACCCCGCATGCCACCGAAGAAGACATAGATCAACACGACAACACAAATCACCAGCGAGCCGAGCCAGGGGGGCACGCCGCCATGGGCAGCCGGATCGTCCGAGCCATCGTCCAGGTAGGCCGGAAACCACTCCGGCGACAAACCGGCAGTCAGCCCTTGCATCACGGTCCCGGCGCTGATCACGCCGATGAGCAGATACGGGATCACCAGACCGACCAGAATCGGAAACAGCAGCAGGCCAACGAAATCGCTCTCGAGCCGGTCGCGAAAGAACTCAATCTGCGTCGTGTAGCCGTTGCGGCGGGCGATTTTCCAGACCTTGACGCCGACCAAGAAGAAACAGAGTGAGTGAACGATCCCACTGCTGCTGGCCAGCATCCCATAGACGCCGATTCCTTCGCGAAACGCCTCGCCGGTGCTGCCGACCAATGCGAACGCGGTCATCGTCGTGCCGAACAGGCTCATCAGCAGCAGGAATGGGCCGATCGAATGACTGGCAACCTGGTAATCGAGTCGCGTCCCCCGGAACAGACGACTGGAGAAAACCCCCAGACTCAAGAGCAAGCCGAGATAAAGGAGGATGATGATCAGTTGGGGGAGCCCCGGGTGCATCAGCGCGTCTCCTCCGACGAAGCTTCCTCATCGAGCGGCCAAGCAAACTTGGTTGCCAACGCCCAGGTCAACGTCGCCCCGATCGATAAGCAAACATGCCAGAACATCCCGATTGGCAAGACTCCGAAGACCAGGGTTCCGTCCTCCCAGAACCAGTTGTCCTGATGCAGCACCAGCAGCGCAACGACCAGCAGGGCGATGATCCAGGGCCCGCGAGATCGTCGCTGGCCAGTGGGGGAGGACTTGGTGCTCATGGTTTGATTGAAAAATCGGCTCACCGTCAAGCGACTGCCACATCCGTTTCGGCGAAACGGACGTGCATCCGACTCGCCGAGCCGGATCGTGGCAGCGGCTGGGCGTTCTGGACGACCATGGTACTCGGATTCTAGTGTTTGGCACCGAGCTGTTCGCGGATCAGCGTTTGGGCAGTGTCGAGGGCTTCGGGAAGCTTTGCCGGATCCTTGCCGCCGGCTTGGGCCATGTCGGGGCGTCCTCCTCCGCCGCCACCGACGACCTTGGCCACCGCTCCGACCCATTGGCCAGCTTTCAATCCTCGCTCGACCAAAGCGTTGCTGAGCCCGCCGACCAGCAGCACCTTGTCATCGCTGGCGGCGGCGAGCATCACTGCGGTCGGACCATCGCTTTTCTTGCGGATCTGGTCGATCCAGCCTCGCATCACGTTCGGGTTGGCGCCGGGCGTCTCAGCGATGATCAGCAAGGTATCGCCAATGGTTTCTCCTGCGGCGATCAGGTCATCGGCGGAGAGTTTGCCGCCGCGGGTCATCTCTTGAAGCTGGGATAACAGTGACTGGCGATCGCTGAGGAGCGTTTCGATTCGCTCGGGGACATCGGGTCCAGCGACATTGAGCAGCCTTGCGGTGTCGCGAAGGATCGTCCGGGCCTGGGAATAGTCGTTGACCGGGCGCGACGAGGTTCCTTGGATCGCCGCGGGATGGTCGGAGGCATGCCCTGATTGCAGCTCTTTCTTGAGCTGCCGTGTCTCGTTGACCAATTCGCGGACCCGTTCGGCCAGTCGGGCGGCGTCGCAGCCGAGTGCTTCGGCGGCTCGATTGACCGCATCGATCGTCTTCTGGCGGTGTTCGGCGGCCTTCGGTCCGGTCACCGCGACGACCCGCCGCGTCCCGGCCGAGACACTTTCTTCCCCAATCAATTCGAACGCCTCGACTTGGCCGGTTCGGTCCAAATGTGTGCCGCCACAGAGTTCTTTGCTGAATTCGCCCATCGACACCATCCGCACGGGATCGGGGTATTTTTCCCCGAACAGCATCATCGCCCCCGACTGGCGGGCTTCGCTCAGCGGCACGACGTCCCAGCGAATTGGTTCATCGGCGGCGACCCGGTCGAGGACATCCTGGCGGATCTGGACCAGCGACTCCTCGGGCAACGGTTCCTGGTTGGTGAAGTCGAATCGCAACCAATCGGGCTCGACCTTGCTCCCCTGTTGCTGCGCATGCTGCCCAATATTTTTCTGCAGGGCGTGATGCAGGATGTGGGTCGCCGAGTGGGCGCGGCGGAGCGCGTCGCGGTTCGATTGATCGACCTCGGCGATGCACGAGGCGCTTTCTTTGACGACGCCGGAGACAACGTGACCGTGGTGGACGATCAACCCGCCATGTTTCTGAGTGTCGGTGACTTCGAAGCGAAAATCATCGCCGGCGATCGTGCCGCGATCCCCCACCTGCCCCCCGGACTCGGCATAGAACGGGGAGCGGTCGAGCACCAACCGGCAAGGGTCTTCGGGGTCGGCATCCAGTTCCCCCACCAGTCTTCCCTGCTGCTCTTCGTCACTTCCGTCGCCGGTGATGATCCCGCGGACGGTGGCCTCGCAGCGAAGGGTGTCGTAGCCGACGAAGTGGGTTTCGCGGAGGACCTCCTTGAGCGTTTCCAGAGGGCCGGTTTGAAACAGCTTGAACTGGTCGCCGCCGCTGACCCGGGCATGCTCGTCCATCGCCTCGCTGTAGCCGGCCCAGTCGAACGTGAAGTGGTGCTCCGCCCCCAGTTGCTGGACCAATTCGGGCGGAACGCCGTAGCTGGTGTACAGCTCGGCTGCTTGATCCCCCGCGATCATGCCGGTTCCGGAAGACCGCATCTCCTGGAAAATCTTCTCAATTCGGTTGAGCCCAGCGTCGAGGGTGGAGAAGAACCGTTCCTCCTCGCTGCGGATCACCCCTTCGACGCGACGGACCGTTTCCGACAGCTCTGGGTAGGGAGTCTTCATCGCCTCGGCCACTGCGGCGACGAGCTGATAGAGGAACGGTTCCCGCAACGACATCTGATGACCGTCCAACACCGCCCGTCGAATCAGCCGGCGAATGACGTACTTGGCCCCGTTGGCGCCGGGATAGACGTTCTCGTGCACGGCGAAGGTCGCGGCCCGGACGTGGTCGGTGATCCGCCGTAACCGCCGGCCCGGGTCGCTTTCGAACTCGTAAGCCACTCCAGTCACGTCCGCCGCGGCTTGGACGATCGGAAAGAGGCTGTCGATATGGAAGTTCGTGGGGACCCCTTGCAGCACGCTGGCGGTCCGCTCCAGTCCCATCCCCGTGTCGATGTTCTTGCTCGGCAACGGATGCAGGTTGTTGGGCGGGTCCCCAATCCGGTTGAACTGAGTGAAGACGAGGTTCCAGATCTCGACCTCGGAACCATCGTCGAGCCGATAGTAGACCTCGCTGCACGGTCCACAGACGCCGTCGGGGCCTTGGCTGGGAGCCGACGCCGGCCAAAAGTTCTCGTCCTCCTCCATCCGATTGATCCGGGCGGTCGGCAGCCCCACGTCCCGGTGCCAGATCTCCGCCGCATCGTCGTCATCCTTGTAGACGGTGACGCTCAGCCGATTCGGATCGATTCCAAGCCCCGGCTTGGCGGTCAGGAATTCCCAGGCCCAGTTGATCGCCTCCCGCTTGAAGTAGTCCCCGAAGCTGAAGTTGCCCAGCATCTCGAAAAAGGTGTGGTGGTACGCCGTCCGTCCGACGTTGTCGATGTCGCCGGTCCGCAAACATTTCTGGCACGTCGCGGCGCGGGTGAAATCGAGTTTCACCTTGCCCAGAAAATGGTCCTTGAACTGGTTCATCCCCGCCGGTGTGAACAGCACCGACGGGTCCCAGGTCGGGACCAGCACATCGCTCGGTTTGCGGACACATCCCTTGGTCTCGAAGAAGGCCAAGTATTTTTCGCGAAGCTCGTCGGTTTTCATGATCTCGATTTTCCGTCGGATGCAGTCAATTCCCCCGCGATGATATCGAAACCAGTTCAGCCGGCAGAGGGCGGGTCGCGATGCCGAAAGAGGACGGCCGCAGCGGTCACCGCCGTGGTGGCGGCGATCGAGGCTAGCGAAAGCCCGGCTAACGAAAGCCCGGACTTTGGGGAAAGTTGAGCTTGTATCGTGGACGATAAATTTGTCATAGACCTTCCAGGCTAACGATTCAAGTTCACGATGGGAGATTCCATCCATGCGTTCGCGGTCGAAGATGTCTCGTTTTCGGCGGTTCGGCGCGAGTTTGCTTGCCGGTTCGGTCTTTTGCGTTGCCGGATTCGCCACCGCCCAAGCCCCCGTCTCGGGTCCGCCATCCACAGCGGCTCAGGAGCCCAGCGGCACTCAACCCTCCACCGTCTCCCCGGGGCCCGCCTCGGCCGCTGCGCCGATAGAACCTGCGCCGATGGAACCGGGGCCGATCGGCCGCACCATGGAAGCGGTGAACCCGGCGAATTGGAATTGGCCGACGTTCAATCCGCCGCAGTGGAACCTGCCAAAACTGCTGCCGGCGCCGGAGGACAAAGAGCGGATCGTGCAAAAGAAAAACAGCTTGTGGGACGACGTCTCAGCGACCAGCCACAAGAGCTGGCAGAAGACCAAAGAGGTTCTCCACCCGCAGAAGCTGAATCCGATGAACTGGTGGTCGGCCCCGGCGGCCGCGCCGCCGTCCCGCGATTCAGGATCCCCCGGCTTTTTTGGCTCGCTGTTTCAGCCCAACCCGGAGCCGGAAGCCCGCGTGGCGGACGTGTCGGAATTTTTGGAGCAAGACCGCGTCAACCGCTAGGCAAAGCTGTCACATCCGTTTCGGCGAAAGCGACGTACATCTGTCTCGACGAGCCGGATCGTGGGATCACGCCAGCACTTCTTGGACGACGCGGCTCGGTTCGACGCCGGTCAGTTTCTGGTCGAGCCCTTGGAACGGGTAGGTGAACCGCTCATGGTTGATCCCCATCTGGTTCAAGATGGTGGCGTTGAGGTCGCGGATGTGGACACCGTCACGGACGATGTTGTAACTGAACTCATCCGTTTCACCGTGCACGACGCCACCCTGCACGCCCCCCCCGGCCATCCAGATCGTGAAGCATTTGGGATGGTGGTCGCGGCCGTACGTCTTTTTCGTCAGTTTCCCTTGGCAATACATCGTGCGGCCGAACTCACCCCCCCAGACGACCAGGGTCTCGTCGAGCATGCCGCGTTGCTTCAGGTCGGTCAGCAGGGCGGCGGAGGGTTGATCGACATCGCGGCACTGGTTGGGCAGGTCCTTCGGCAAGTTGGTGTGCTGGTCCCAGCCGCGGTGGAAGATCTGGGTGAAGCGGACGCCCCGCTCGGCCATCCGCCGTGAGAGCAAACAGCAATTGGCGAAGGTTCCTGGGACGGTCACGTCGGGCCCATACATGTCGAGGATGTACTGCGGCTCGTCATCGATGCGGGTCAGCTCGGGGATGCTCGTCTGCATCCGGAAGGCCATTTCGTACTGGGCGATTCGGGCGTTGGTTTCGGGGTCGCCGATCCGCTCGGCGGTCTGTTGGTTGAGCGAGCCGAGTGAATCGAGCATTCGTCGGCGGACGTCGGCGTTGATCCCTTGCGGGTTGTTCAAATAGAGCACCGGGTCACCGGTGCTGCGAAGCGAAACCCCTTGGTACTTGCTCGGCAGAAACCCGCTGCCCCAGAGCCGGTTGTAGAGTGCCTGGGCTTCTTGGCGGCCGGTCCACGAAGCGGTCATGACGAGGAAGGCGGGAAGGTTTTCGTTTTCGCTCCCCAGCCCATAGCTCAACCAGGCACCGAGGCTGGCCCGTCCCGGCAGTTGGTTACCGGTACAGATGTACGTGATCGCCGGGTCGTGGTTGATCGCGTCGGTGTGCATCGACTTGATCAGCGCGATGTCGTCGACTTTGGTTGCCAGGTGGGGCAACAGTTCACTGACCATGGTGCCATTGTCGCCGTGGGGGGCGAATGTGTAGATGCTCGGCGCGATCGGAAAGCGGTCCTGGCCACTGGTCATCGTCGTCAGCCGCTGGCCCATGCGGATCGATTCGGGCAGATCCTTGTCGAACCAATCCCCCATCTCCGGCTTGTGATCCCAGAGATCCATCTGGCTGGGGGCGCCCGACATGAACAGGTAGATCGCCTGCTTGGCCTGGGGCGCATGATGCGGCAGGCTCGGCAGCCCACCGCTGGCGGCGTCGGCGCGGCGCGATTCCAACGAGGCCAAAGCCGCCGCTCCAAGTCCGGCCGAACTCCGGGACAAGAACGCGCGGCGGTTCAGGTTCTGTAGCGTGTTGGCGATGTGCATCGGTTAATTAAGCAAGGGGGCCCAAAAGGGGTCAGGACTCTTTTTCGTGTCCCGGTGACGGTTCGTGTGTGGCGGTGACGGTCCGGGGCAAAAAAGGGGTCAGGACTCTTTTTCGTGTCCCGGTGACGGTTCGTGTGTGGCGGTGACGGTTCGTGTGCGGCGGGACGGACGTACGGCGGTTACTTGGATACGACCTCGTCGAGGTTCAAAAGCGTGCTGGCGACGACGGTCCAGGCGGCCAGGGACGGGGACGATTCATCGACCAGGGCGACCGCTTCCGACGGGTGGGCCTCGTAGTGATCGACCAGGTCAACCCAGAGTCCGAACAGCTCGTCCGCCTCTTCACGACTCGGCGGGCGAATCGTGACCGTTTCAAACAACCACGCGACCTGGTCGCGCGGGTCATCGCTCAGATCGCCGTCCGACAACAGCCGTTTCGCGAGATGCTTGGAGGCTTCCAGGAACTGTGATTCATTCAGCATCAACAGGGCCTGCAGCGGCGTGTTGGTCCGCTCACGCCGCGCCGTACACGATTCGCGGCTGGGGGCGTCGAAGGTCGACATCTGCGGCGGCGGACTGGTCCGCTTCCAGAACATGTAGACACTGCGGCGATAGACCTTTTCCCCCTCGTCGGCCTGGAACTTCGCCGTGTTGCTGCGGGTGTAGCCGACGGCGTACCAGAGGCCCTCTGGTTGGGGCGGTTTGACACTCGGACCCCCGAGCCGATTGACGAGCAATCCGGAGAGCGCGAGGGCCTGATCACGGAGCACCTCGGCGTCGAGCCGGTACCGCGGCCCGCGGGCGAGCAGCCGGTTGTGCGGATCGATGCGACCGGCTGCCGGGGAAACGACCGCCGAGCGGCGGTAGGCTTCGGTCATCACCAGCGACTTGATCAACCGCCGCACGTCCCAACCCTTTTCGCGGAAGTCGACCGCGAGCCAATCGAGCAGCTCCGGATGGCTCGGCGGTTCCCCTTGGCTGCCGAAGTCTTCGCTGGTTTTGACCAGCCCGGTTCCGAACAGTTGTTGCCAGAAACGATTGACCGCTACCCGCGACGTGAGAGGGTGCTCATCGGATGTCAACCACTGTGCCAAGCCGAGGCGATCGGCAGTGGCATCGCTGGGCATCGGCGGTAAGAACGGGGGCGTCGATCGATCGACCTCCTCGCCCGGTTGATCGTATTGGCCTCGGACCAGCAGACGGGCTTGGCGCGGCTTCTCGGTTTCCTTCCAAACGAGCGTCATCGGGAACGAGTCGATCAACGACTGTTTCGCCTTTTCGAGTCCTTTCTTCTGGTCGACCAAGGCCAGCCACTCTGGGTGCAGGCTGACGACCTGACGGTAGTACCGCCGGATCGCCTCGGTGTCCTCGTCGCGGCGCTCCGCCGCGGGGGATTCCAGCAGTTTGACCAGTCGCGCGGGGAGTCCGATCGCGGGCGACCGGAAGGCATACGAGATCCGCGAGGGGCCGCCGTGGTTGACAAGTTTGACATACAGCCGATTGTCACCTTCTTGAAGCGGCAACTCGTACGATTCGCTGAGGGGACGGATCGTGCCGGGCCCTTTGCTCTGGCCGATCTTCTTCCCGTTCAGATAAACCACATGGCCGTCATCGGTCCCGAGCAGGAGCGTAGCCTTTTGATTGGCCGGGGCGCGGAGATTTTGATGCAGCAAAACGACCGACGCCCGGTCGTTGACGCTGGGCAGTTCATGCACCTCGATCTGATCCCGTTCATCCTGGCGTTCCCAGCGATAGGACTGGTCCTCGTAGCGAAAGGTTTGCTCGGCGTCGAACTCGGCCTGTTGCGAAGCGAATTCTCGCCCGTAACCCGGTGCGGGACTTTCAACGGGAAACGGACCGACCTCGTGGACCGGGCCGATTTCGATCTGTTGCTCGGCGGGGACGCTGGGGGCGGCGTCACTGAGTGACAGCCGCACACTGCGAAACTGGTGCGCGGCGAATTTCGATTGGTAATGCAACCGCACACGGATCCGTGACCCGGGCGGTTCGTCGAGCAGGGAACCGAAGATGAACCAGGCGGTGCGTGGACCGGCTTGCTTGTGACCGGCAACGGCCCAACCCTGGCTGTCGTTGATTTCACCGTCGTGGGCATAGGCGATGGCGAAGCCCCCCCCATCTTGCTCCAGGCTGGCGAAGGCGTGGACGATCGGCAGTTCGATCCAATCATCCCCCTCGGCGGCATCGCTGGTTTCGACCACGATTTCACTGAGAACAACATTGCCGTTGTCGGACGCACCGACACGGTCCTCCGGTGATGGGACGAGGCCGTCCAGCCGCAGCGTCTGCCAGGCCGCATCCTCCGGCAACGGTGCCACGATCGTGACAGTCTCCTTCGCAGCAGCGTCTTCTTCCAGCGTGACCTCGGCGTCATCGGTGATGACCAGTGGCTTGCCTGATTCGGAATGGACCGTCTCGGGAACCAGCGTGGCGACCGAGGGTTCAGCCCCGTCGACCAGCGAGCGCTCCCAGTTCCGCTGGGCCTGATCGACCGCCGGAATCGGCCCATCCATTGTTTGGCGAAGGTCGTCCATCGCCGCTTCGATTTCGGCACGCTGGTTTTTTTGATTCTCGGTTGGAACGGCCAGCACCGGCGGCGGGTCCTTGATGTTTTGGTCCATCGCGCGACCATCCAAGCTGTTGAAATACGCGTACAGCGAGTAGTAGTCGCGCATGGCGATCGGATCGAACTTGTGATCGTGGCACGCCGCGCAACCGGTGGTCAGACCGAGAAAGACCGTTCCGAAAGCGTCGGTTCGGTCCATCACATTGCGGGCAAAGACCTCGTCGTAGATCGAGCCCCCTTCATTGGTCGTCACGTTCAGCCGATTGAAT
>CAYWXT010000025.1:0-34134 GCA_964462125.1 uncultured Pirellulaceae bacterium
AGCAAGGGCTCGCAACGATTGCGAGGGCTCGCCACTGGGGCCTTTTCGGTCTCGTTGCAACACCAAGTCGTCACCGCCCTGGAACAGCGAATGTTTCCAGACAAAACGCCAAACGAGGCGGACCATTGGAAGTGGCTGCACTGCCAAGTGACGGTGTCCGATGGAGTCGAAAAACCGACGGCCGAGCGGGGCCCGGATCAACATATCGACCTGATCGCTCCTGACTTCGCTGGGGAGGCGATCGCCTCGGAGATCGATCAGGCAGGGATCTTCCCGGCTATTCGACATGTCGTCTCCAAATCCGCCGGGCTGCTGATTCTGTGCGACTCGGTCAAGGTCCGTGATGCCGGACCGAGCGAGGATCTGTTCGCCATGAAAGTCGCCGCCTATATCGCCCAGTCCCAAGATTGCCTGCCCCATCCAGGCCAAGGCCCACGGGCCGACGCGCCCGCGGTAGCCGTCGTGTTCACCAAGTGCGATGGATGCTCCGAAGCAGAGCGGGAACCGACGGCGTTCGCGGCCAACCACACACCGCGGCTATTGGAGTACTGCCGCCAGACATTCGATCGGCACGCGTTCTTCGCGGCCGGGGTGGTCGGTAGTGCGGCCATGCTCACCGATGACGCAGGTCGGCAACTCAATGTCCCGTTGCACGTGGAGCCACGAGGCATCAGCGAGCCACTGGAATGGCTGGTCCGACACAGCAAGCCGGGGTTCCAGCATGTGGGCTGAACAGGCCGTCTTTGCCTCGGCCGACTGTCAACATCGGAAGGGATACCAGCTCGTGGCCCATTCCGAGGGGATCGACTCGGCAATGGGACAGTCGCTGTGCCGCTGGGCTCCCAGCCACGGGGCGCTGGTCGATCCCCGGCCGCACGCATGGAGCCTCAGCTACTTTCCCGTCGACGCCAACCATATCGCCGTCACTCGTACCGCTTACGGCGGTGCCGAGTACAGCGGTCGCGGCGGGATGCAGGTGGTCACGTCCTTCCTCGTTGTCCCCCTCGATGCGCTGTGGGGTTACGAGAACGATCCCCTTCGCCTCGCCCGCACCGCGATGGCCCTCGGCTACCTGCGGCTGCCCAATTCGCACAACGAACACCGCGCCCCGGTCCGGCTTCCCGACCAGGCCGTCCCCCTGCCACACCTCGCTCGCTGTGGCGATGATGTGTCCGCCTCCTCCCGGCTCGGGTCGGCGCGGGATTCATTGCGCAAATGCCAACGCGTCGTGATCCTCGGGGAATCGAACCCGCTGCATGCAATGCAACAATTGCTCGATCAACTCCCGTCGAGTCAGCGGCTGGGGGTCAGCTTTACAACCGGGCTGACCTGGTCGATGCAGCGTGAGTTTCAGGTGCAGTTCCTCCCCTCGGCCAACCCAGCACTTCGGCAACGCTTGGCGGCCCAAAACATTATCATCGATGCTGAGCAATGACGCATCCGAGGCACAATCGATGATCGGTACCGCCGGTGCATGTCGCCCCTAACGCGTTAACGGTAAAAGCATGCACCGGGAGCCGCGTTCCACGCCAAGGGCCACGGCATCGTCACGGCCGAGAACGATCTCGGATTCGCCAGTCAGACCTGCCATTGCACCTTGCCCGCTCGCTTCGACCTGGCGAACGTGGGTCAGCAGGCTGGTGAAGCCTCCTGATTCACTCGCCACGATCACCGGCGGGGTTTGGACTTGCGAATCATGACGTCGGTGCCCCTCCACGACCGGCCCATCAACGATCTCCGCGACGGTCATCCATTGGCAGCGGCGAACGGCATCGATCTCCGTCGTCTCACAGCTGACCACCGGCCCACCATCGAAGATGTCGACCTGGTCCACATTGCGAAACCCTTCGCCCTCGAGCATACGTAGTGCCGGCACGGTCTCAGCATGAACCTGGCCGAGATGCTTGCGGACATGCGGCGGCAGCAAGTTCAAGTAAATCGGTTCGTGTGGCATCAGTTCTTCGATGAACTGCTTATTGACCGTCGACATCGTGTCGGCGACGGCGAAGTCGACGGGAATGAACCGCGCCGCAACCGATTCCCAAAATGGGACGGTCCCGTCGTCTTCGGCGTAACCCCGCATCTCGGCGATCACGCGGTCGGCGAAGCGGGTGGGGCGCATCGCGATCAGCGCGAAGCGGGCTAGCGACAGCCAACGTCCGCGCCCAGCACCCCGATGCTCCCGTAGCAGGAACAAGCTCCCAATCTCCGTCGGGCCGTCGTGGATCCGCAACAGCTCCAGGCGAGTCCGCCGCTGATGCACACCCAACAGTTCACTATGGTGATCGGTCGTAACCACCTGGTAGGTGTAAAACGGTTGGTAGCCCCCCGTCTTGGCAAACACGGTCGCCGTGCCGACCACCTCACCCGTCTCCGTGTCGGCCATCACCAACACGTACGGCTCGCCCCACGGCGATGGGCTGCTGCGGGAAAACGCGAACACCGACTGTTCGATCCGGTCCAGCAATCGAGTGCGGTCGAGCTGCAACGACGTCAAACCCTTGGTCGCAGTGCGGATCAGCGCGAGCAGTGAATCAAGATCATCAAGTTCCACGGCGCGAACGACCCACATGCCTTTATCCTTCCATCGAAATCGATTTCTCTCGTCCCTCCCCATCGCCCCGATGGCCTACGGCTGCCAGCGGCTCAGGGCAATGTCAAGCAATTCCAGGGCCGCATCGATGTGAGCTTCAGTCGTGATCGCCGGCGGAGGAAGGAAGCGAAGTCGGGTCGGGTTGGCGCCACAGATGAAACCGAGCAAGCCAACGTCGAACATGTTTTCCATCAGCCCCTTCGCGGCGCCGGAACTGCCGTCGCCGGGGGTGAAGGCAATCATCATCCCTTCGCCGAATGGCCCGCCGACTCGCCCCGGGTATTTCTCGGACAGCCGCAACAACCCTTCGGCGAAATACCGATGACGGCGAACATTGTTTCCCTCCGGCCCGAAACAGTCGGCTGATTCCAAGGCGTCGAGCATCGCGATCCCGGTGGCGATGGACGAGGAGGAACCGGTGAAGGTCTGGCTGAGAATCGGAGCCGTCGGCCGGAGCGATTCGCGGTACAACGTCGCGCACACCTGCGTGATCTTCCCCACCGTGACAATGTCGACATACTCGTCGAGCTCGTAATGCTGAAAGGCAAAGGGACGGCTGGTGCGAGAAAACGATTGGACTTCGTCAAAGATGATTGGGATGCCGGCCTCGCGCAGCGGTTGACAAAGAGCGGCGAAAAACTCGTGGCTACCGGCGTAATAGCCCCCTTCCCCCGCGATCGCCTCCGCCCACAACGCGGCGTATCGTCCTGGGTGTCGCTTCAGCAAACGGTGCAGTTCATCGACGGCCCACCGCTGGCTTCGCTCGGGCTGCTTCGGGTCTCGAAACGGCAGGTAGTCGACGGCCAGGGCGAGCGGCAAGCCGGCCCGATAGTCAGGGCGGTCGGTCAACGAAGCCAAGGCGAGCGAACGGCCCGCAAAGGCGTGATCGAACGCCAAGACGCGGTCGGCGGGCGTTCGGTGGTGCAGCGCGATCTTCAACGCGTTCTCATTGGCCATCGCGCCACTGGTCGACAGCATGCAATTCGACAACGGTGCCCCACCGGCTGTGACGAGCGAGATCAAACGCTCGCTCATCTCTATGCTCGGTGGATGCTGCATCAAGTTCCCCTGCATCACGGTGTCTTCCAGCGCTGCGTCGATCGACGCATCGATCATCCTCGGGTCGCTGTGACCACAACCGTGAACGCCGATGCCGCCAATGAAGTCCAGCTTGACGCTACCGTCGGCCAGTTCGACATAAGGCCCCTGGCCAAGCCCGGCAGAAAGGTAGGGCCAGATCGGCGGTCCGCCGCGGGTCGCCTGCAAACGCTGCAGCAATGACTGGTAACCCTGCGTGGCTTGAGGCGCGGCTGCCGACGCCCCGGCCAAGCCACTCTGGTGGTCCTGAACCGCTTCGGCGATCAACCGCTTCGCTTCCGTGATCCGCGGGTCGGCGCGCATGGCATCGGCACGCAGGAAATCGCTTGGCAACTCGGAATCACTCGCATTCGGTTTAAACGAACTCAACGTCGCAGCTCCTGGGAAAACGCCGTCGGGAAAGGCTCGATGCACTAGGATAGAGGTTTCGTATCGCGGTAGTCAGGGCCCGGCGTGACAATCGGGTTTCGTGGCCCCTTCCGCTTGTTGGAGACGATCGATTGAACGAAGACACACCGCCAAAGGACTTGGTTCAGCTCGACACGGACCATCCGATCGGGGACCGTTTCTTTACCGTCGCACCGGGACGCTACCCAGAGCTCGATCGGGCGGACGCGTTTCCGCTACCCCAGGGGTTTCTCCGGGGTGACGGGACGTGAACGTCTCCAACGTCAGCGGTCGGATCCTCGATCTGCTGCACCGCCGATCTGACGCGATGGTCGATTTTCTGGTCGCAATGGCGGCGATCGAATCGCCGTCGCGTGATCCGGTATCACAGAAACCGGTGTTCGCTATGTTGTCGGCGAAACTTCATGAACTCGGCTTTCGCTGTCGTCGAATCCCTGGCCGGGCAACCGGCGGTCATCTGCTGGCGGTCCTCGGCGCGCGGGGACGAAAGCCACGCCAGTTGTTGCTGGGTCACGGCGACACGGTCTGGCCAGCCGGGACGCTTGCCGAGATGCCTGTTCGGCGAGATGGGGGGCGGCTGTACGGGCCCGGCGTCTACGACATGAAAGCCGGCTTGGTGCAGGCTCTGTTCGCGTTGGAAGCGCTGCGCGAGCTGGGCCTGCACCCGGAAGTCCAGCCGGTGTTCTTCATCAACAGCGACGAAGAGATCGGCAGCCCCGAGTCACAGGCCCATATCCACCGACTCGCCCGGATCATGGATCGAGCCTTGGTCATGGAGCCGTCCTTGGGCCCGGAAGGACGCTTGAAAACAGCGCGAAAGGGAGTCGGTCGGTTCACGATCGAGATCTCCGGGCGAGCGGCCCACGCCGGTCTGGATCCCGAGAAAGGGGTGAGCGCCATCCTCGAACTGTCCTACGTCGTGCAAGCACTGTTCGCGCTCAACGATCCTGAGCAAGGGACAACCGTCAACGTGGGAACCATCGATGGCGGAACGCGACCGAACGTCGTGGCCCCCAAGAGTTCGGCCGAGGTGGACGTCCGCGTCCAGACGCAAGCCGATGCCAAACGAGTCGAACAGGCGATTCACGCGCTACGGCCAACCCTTCCGGGGACGCAACTGACGATCCGCGGCGAGTTCAACCGCCCGCCGCTGGAGCGGACCGGCCGCAACCGTCAACTCTGGCAGCGGGCACTGGATGCCGCCGAAATGCTCGGCATCGCCCTCCAGGAAGGGACTGCCGGCGGCGGTTCCGACGGCAATTGGTGCAGTCTCCACACCGCGACGCTCGACGGGCTGGGAGCGGTTGGGGACGGAGCACACGCGGTGGACGAACACGTGGTCATCGAACAGATGCCGCCTCGCGCCGCGCTGCTGGCCTGTTTGCTGCTCGTCCAACCCATGACAAGCCATCGAAAAGCCGAGGTCGTATCGCAGGAGCTCCGAGAATAATCCGGTACGGCCACGCAGGAAAAGCAACGTCAATGTTCGACCGCAGTCACTCTCACGAACGAAACTCCTGTTTCTCTTTTCGATTTTTTTCCCGAACCGCGATTGACCTTCAAATACTACACCAGTAGTATCTGGATACTAGATGCGTAGTAACTGGTCTTGGTACAGGGAGCGTGGGATGAAATCGGCTCGGCCCTCGGAGTTGGAGATGCAGGTGCTGGGGGTGCTGTGGGATCTCGGCCCGGCGACCGTCCGGCAGATTCTCGCGGCTTTGCCCGACGGCAAGCAGCGGGCCTACACGACCGTCTTGACGGTCATGCAGGGAATGCAGCGGAAAGGGTTGGTGTCGGCGACGCGGGAGGGTCAAACGCACGTCTTTCAACCCGCGGTGGAGCGTGGGCAGGTCGTGCAGCCGGTCCTGCAGACGCTGATGCAAAATCTGTTCGGCGGCGATCCGTCGCGCGCGGTCCAGGCGTTGCTCGACAGCACGGACGTCTCGGACGAGGAGATCAAGCGGATCCGTCGCGTAATCAACGATGCCGCCCGCCGATCGCGTAGCGGGGAGGGAGAGTCATGAACCCGGTCAATGAAATCATTGCGTTCTCCTTTCTGGTTTCCCTGGACGCCGCGACGCTGGTGCGGGTGCTGGCTCACACGCTTTGGCAGGCTCCGCTGTGGGGATTCGTCCTATGGCTCAGCTTACGTGTCACGGACCCGAGATACGTGACACGGCGATACGCGTTCACCCTGATCGCCTTGGCCGGCGTCGTCCTCAGCCCTCTGGTGACGTGGTCGGTGCTGCGAGTCGATGGGTCGCCAGCAGTTGCCGATTCGCGGATCGATGTTGCCGCCACCGAGACGACCGATGCCGCCACTTTTGGGGCAAAATCCGAGCCTCCAGCGGCTGACGAGCCCCAGCTGTCCGAGCGCGGTTCGGTGGAACGCCGCGTCGATGAAACGACTGCTGAGTCGGGGCCGGATGCCTTGCCGGGTGTGCATCAATCGAATGACTCACTCGATGATCCGGCTGGGGAATCGTCGCTCGACGCGGCGAGCGCACTGGCGATGCTTTGGCTGCTGGGAGCCTCGGTCATGTTGATCCGCCAGCTTCGTAGCGTGTTGGCGGCGCGGGCGTTGGCCGACGGCGAGGTGGTGTCGGACCCGGCGCTGCTGGAGATGCTTCGCCGAGTTCAACATGCCATGTCGATCCGCAACCCGCTCCGCGTGGTTGGCTCTGAACGCGTTTCCACACCGATGATCGTCGGTGTCGTGCGACCGACACTTGTGCTGCCGCTCTCGCTGATGACGGGACTGGCGCCCGCGGAGTTTCAGGCGATCTTGGCCCATGAGTTGGCTCATGTGCGGCGATACGATGCGTTGGTCAATTTGTTTCAGTTGCTCATTGAGGCGCTCTTGTTCTTCAACCCGGCGGTGTGGTGGATCAGCCGCCAGGTGCGCCGTGAGCGGGAAGCGTGCTGTGACGCCACCGCGGCTGCAGTGTCCCCGTCGCCCTGGAGTTACGCGGAGGTACTCGTTCGCTGGGTCGAGCGGGCCCAGCCGGCCGGGAAACGGAACGCGGGCCACGCGATCGCGGCGGTCACCTTTGACGCTGAACCTGGATCCCTCCGGGATCGCATCGAGCGACTCGTGACGCCAGGTTACCGCCCGCGCCAACGGATGCCGCTGAAGACCTGTCTGGTGGTCTCTCTGTTGGCCCTCGCCGGCTTGATCGCACTGCAGCGCGGCACCGATCTAGCAGTCGCAGTTGCCGGCCAGTTGCTCAGCGACGAGGAGCGAGTCAAGCACTTGGTGGAAACTGGCAAGGCGGTCGGCGCTGCGACCACGAAAGCGGCCGGCACGTACACGCTTGAGGGAACGGTCCGCACCGTTGACGGTCAGCCGTTGGAGGGTGCGTCGGTGACGCTCGTGACCCGTTCGCCCAACACCAACCGGATCGTGGGACAAAACTTCCGCGGCAACGAATTCGAGTACGAGGTTCACACCGGCAGGACACGGATCGGGATTCGTGCTGATGGTTACGCGCCAGCGGTCCGCGGGCCGATTTCCGGCGATGCTGACTCAACAGTCACGCTGGAGGAGATCGAGCTGCAGAAGGGTTTTGACGCTGCCGTGCGGATTGTGGACGAGGACGGCGAATCGATCGACAGGGCGAAGTTGCGGATGACGATGGTCGTGGAGGGCCAGGGCATCGTCTCGGTGCCGCAGATCACCGTGCAGGGCGGCACGACGAAACTGGAGCATCTCAGCGAGCATCCTTACCAGATCTATGTTGATGCCGAGGGCTACCAACGCTTGACGACAAAGCCCAAGACGTTCGAGCCTGGTGGCGAGCTCGAGTTGGTCATGGAAGCGGCCCGACCGACCTCAGGGATTGTGTTGTCGGACGAGGGCGAACCGGCTGAGGGAATCGAAATCTGGCAATCCCGTGAGGTTCGCCCAGGTACGACCAATGCGACGAAGCGGAAACTCGCTGTCACCGACGCCGCGGGACGCTTCTCGCTGACCGAGCTCCGGGACACCGCAAGCTACACGCTGTTTTTGAAGGACGGAGACCGCGTGGCGGGGGTGATCGACGAGGTGCTCGCCGGAGAGTCGGGCCTGCAGTGGCAATTATTGCCGTCCCTGGTTGTCCGCGGCCGGGTCATTGGACTCGATTCAGCCGATGCCGACACGACGGATGACTCCGCCAACATTCTCTACTACACGAACTATGTCGGCGAAAATGAAGCGCGTCGTGTCGCACCCTACCCCAACTCTCGCCGGCAGGCGACGGTCGACGAACGCGGAGAGTTCGTGATCGAAGATTTGAGCGCCGGGAAGATTGACTTCCAAGCTGGGTCTCGCAGGACGATTCGTTCTCGTCGCGCTTCGTTCGAACTTTCCGAGTCGCGCGACGATCTGGTCGTTGATTTCACAACCCCCGAACCAGAGTTGCCGAAGCGCGAGGTGGTGATCACCTTCCGCGGACCCGACGGCCCAGCTCCGATACGGGGTTCGGCGCAGCTCTTTACGACGCCTGAGAACCGCGATCGCCCCAGGGGCCGAGGGAGTGAGAAACTTGACGTGGAACTTGACGGACCGACCGTTCGCGTCGAGGCGTTCGCTCCGGGACGGATCAGTGGTAACGGGGAGGATGCGGTCGGCTTCTGGTTCGATCACCCGCGCATCGACGTGCCGGCAGGGGAGGAACCGCTGGAGACCACCATCGACGTTTTGCCGGCCGGCGCCATTACGGGCCGGATTCTCCGCGACGATGGGACCCCTGCGACCGGTCCTCAAATCAATGTCGGTTGCAGGATGAGGCACAGCCCCGAGCCGGAGAAATCTCGGACTGAGTCGTTGGGGAACACGCGGGTCGACGAGCAGGGCGAGTTCTTCCTGTCACCGGTGATCCTCGGCGCCGAAGTCGTGGTGAGCGTCCACGAAGGCCACAATGTTCAAGTCGGAGAACCCTTGGAACTGACCGCGGAAAATCCAACGGGCGAGGTCACGTTGCAGTTCTCGTCGACCGTCGACGTCTCCGGCGTGGTACTCGATGAACATGACGATCCCGTCTCGCGATTACCGATCAAGCTGCGTTTCGAACACAGGCACAAGACGATCAGTTTCGGACAGGACTCGGTCACCGATCGGGATGGAACCTTCGAGATCGAGGGGATCAGCGCCTCGGTTGGAGAGTACTTCATGGAGATCGATAGTCGTCGCGATTTCGTGCCGGTGCGTCAGCCGCTTCGCAGGGACGGTCAGCCGATGGAGATTCGGCTTCGGGAAGGCCGCGCGATCACGGGCATCGTCATCGACCAGGCCGAGCGGCCCGTGCCGGGAGTCGAGGTCTATGCCCGGCCGGTTGAATGGCAGCCGGGTGAGCGGTACGCCTATGAAGCGGAGGCGACCAGCGACGCCGATGGGCGGTTCCGCTTGAGTAACCTGCCCGACCAGGTGATGGAGCTGAACGCCCGCCAGATGTGGAATCTGGAACAACAGGAGGTTCACCCCGGTCGCCCGGATGTGGCTCCGCACGTCACGCTCAAAGGTCAAATCGCCGATTGGCATCGCGAGAAGCTGGCCGGCGAGCGTGAATGACGACTGAGGGGCGGATTTACACCAGCAGTTCCCGGATCACGCGCGCCTCTTCGACACCGGTAAGGCGTTGGTCGAGCCCTTGGAACTTGTAGGTGAACCGCTCGTGGTCGAAACCGAGCAGATGCAGCATCGTGGCGTGGAAGTCGCGGATATGAATGGGATCTTTGACGATGTTGTAGGAGAAGTCGTCCGTTTCCCCGTAAATCGTCCCCTGCTTCGTCCCACCACCGGCCATCCACATCGTGAAGCAACGCGGGTGATGGTCGCGCCCATAGTTGTCTTGCGATAGACGGCCCTGGGTGTAGATGGTGCGGCCGAACTCGCCTCCCCAAATGACCAGGGTGTCCTCGAGCATCCCTCGCTGCTTGAGGTCCTCGAGCAAGGCATAGCAGGGCTGGTCGACGTCCTTGCATTGACTCGGCATTCGACCGGAAACGTTGGCGTGATGGTCCCAGTTGTTGTGATAGACCTGGATGAAGCGGACACCCCGTTCGGCCAGACGCCGCGTCATCAAAGCGGTGTTGGCAAAGCTCCCTGGTTTCTTCGCCTCGTCGCCGTAGAGATCAAAGATGTGCTGGGGCTCCTGGCTCAGATCGGTCAGCTCCGGCACGCTCGCCTGCATGCCGAACGCCATTTCGTATTGTCGAACTCGGGTTTGGGTTTCCGGATCCCCCAACAACTCGTGGTTCATCCGATTCAGTTGATTGAGCCCATCGATCGAGCGTTTGCGAATCGAATCGGGCACACCGGGTGGGTTGTTGATGTACAGGATCGGGTCGCCTTGGCTGCGGAAGGAGACACCCGCGTGCTCGCCGGGCAAGTAGCCGGCGCTCCACAATCGGCCGGAGATCGCCTGCTCCTGATCGCGATTGGTGGGGGTCGCGACCAGCACGACGAAGGCGGGGAGGTTCTCGTTTTCGGAACCCAATCCGTAGGACGCCCACGCTCCAAGACAGGGCCGACCGGTGACCTGGTTGCCGGTCTGCAGCGCCGTGATCGCCGGTTCGTGGTTGATCGCCTCGGTATGCAGGCTCCGCATCCAACAGATCTCGTCGGCCTTCTTGGCCAGGTTCGGCAGCAGTTCCGTGTTCATCCAAAGGCCGCACTCACCCACCGGGTTGAACTTGTACTTCGACGGCGCGACGGGAAACCGGTCCTGGCCACTGGTCATCGTGGTCAGCCGTTGTCCCATCCGCACCGATTCGGGCAGATCTTTGTCGTACCACTCCTTCATTTCCGGCTTGTAGTCGAACAGGTCCATTTGGGAGGGACCGCCGACCATGTGCAGGTAGATGACCCGTTTGGCTTTGGGGGCGAAGTGGGGTCCGATGGGACGGTCCTCGGCCGCGCCGGCGAAATTCTCACCCAGTAGCGACGCGAGCGCCGCCGATCCCAATATGTTGCGACCGCCGGCGAAGAACTGGCGGCGAGTCTGAAGCGGGGTTCGTTGGGGAAAGCGATTCATCGTGAGTTTCTCGGAACGGTGTGGACGGTGTCGAGCGTTTTGTGTCCGGCGTTGTTCAAGTCGATCGGCGTCACTTGCTGATCGTCTCATCCAGGTTCAACACCTGGTTGCAGACCATGGTCCAGGCGGCCAGTCGGGGTGCCGCAATCGAATCGGCCACTTGGGACTGGCCGACGGCCAACAAGGCTTCCGCGTCATCGGGATGCGATTCGTAATGATCGTGGAACGCCCGCAGGTCTTCCAGCAGCACGGCCTGTTCGCGATCGTTCATGGGGCGGCTGAGGGCATGGCGGGCGATCTGGTCGACCACCGCGGCGTCGTCGTCACCCTCGTGATCGCGCAGTACCCGCTCGGCAAGATTGCGAGCCGCTTCGACGAACTGGGGATCGTTGAGCATCACCAGCGCTTGCAGGGGCGTGTTGGTCCGTTCACGCCGGACGGTACAGACCTCACGACTCGGAGCGTTGAAAGCTTCCAGGTTCGGCGGAGGCGCCATCCGTTTCCAGAAGCTGTAGACCGTCCGGCGGTAGAGTCCTTCTCCGTCGTCTTGTTCATAGTCCCGGGTGTTGCCGCCGGGCAGTCCGACGACATCCCAAATCGCGTTGGGCTGGTAAGGCTTGACGCTGGGGCCGAACATCTTGGATGACAACAGGCCGCTGGAGGCGAGCGCCGCGTCACGAACCATCTCGGCATCCATGCGGAAACGGGGACCGCGAGAGAGCCAGGCGTTGTCATGGTCATATTCGAGCTTCTCGGGCGTCGCGATCGCCGCTTGGCGATAGGTGGCGCTGGTCAGCATCAACTTGAAGAAACGTTTGACATCCCAGCCATCTTCCTGGAACTCGATGGCCAACCAATCGAGCAATTCCGGATGCGTAGGGCTCGTGCCCATCACGCCGAAATCTTCGGTCGTCTCCACCAACCCGCGGCCGAAAAGTTGTTGCCAAAATCGATTGACGGTGACTCGGGAGGTCAGCGGGTTGGCGGGATCGACCAACCACTGGGCCAAGCCCAATCGGTTATTCGGAGCGTCCTCGGCGAGCGGATGCAACGCCGCCGGTGGAGCCGCGGTGACCTCCTCACCGGGCTGATCGTATTCCCCGCGGATCAGGATATGCGTCGTTGGGGGCGAGTCGGGTTTCTCTTCCTGAATGTGGGTTACGGGACTCCGCTCGCGAATCGCTTCGAGCTCCGCTTCGAGATCAGTTACGGCCTGAGCCAAGCCTGGATACTCGGGGTCATGCAGGTTCAAGTAGTGTTCGAACAGCGCCGTTTGCTGCTCCGGCGTACGCTCCTGGTCATCGATCGCCAGGATCTCCCGTAGCGGGCCGCTGTCGGCGATCGCCTGCACGTCTTGCGGCGTGAGCGTGCGAGCGTAGATCCTCACGTCCTGCACCGCGCCCCCTTCGAACACGGCCCCTTCGCTTCGTTGACCGATACGGAGGGGCGTCTCGGTTTGGAACGAGGCGTCATCCTGCAGCGATTCCTGGTCCACTTTGAGCGGTTGTTCCTCGCCGTCGACGAAGATTTTCACGCCCGCCGGTTTGCCCGAACCATCGTAGGTGGCCAGCACGTGTTGCCACTTGCCCGGTTCAACAACGGCCGCTTGGGTCGTGACCTTGATCGCGTTGTCGGGCCAAGAATCGATCAGGTGAACCGAGAACGATTTTCCATTCTGCCACAGGTCCCAGCCGCGATGAGAAGCCTGCTCATCCATCCGCGCGATGATCCCCGCCGAAGTATCGTTCTTGGCGGTCTTGACCCACGCGCCGTAACTGAAGGCCTCGTCTTTCTCGAAGTCACCGAGGTCGCCGAGGTCGAAGGTGTTGCCAGACCGGATGACCGGGGCCGGTCCCAGTTTGCCGTCCTCGTTCCAGGTCACCTCCCCGGTGGCGCGAAAGGATGCTGGACCCTGGCCACGGCTTTCGACTTCGTCACCCTCCCCTTCATTGAGCGGCAGATGGGCGATGAGTTCCTCGGCTGGCAGCCGCTCTTCGAGCGACTCGGCTGAGAAGGTGGTCAACCACGACTTCCATGCCGGGCGTGCCTGTTCCTTGTACTCGTCGCGCTGTTGTTTGGCGTTTGTAATCTCATCGGGCAACGCGTCCCAGCGGGGGCGGTCTTGCTCGGAAGGCACCACCAGGGCCGGTCCGAGACCGTCCTTGACGTTGCCATCCTTGGCACCTTGCGTGGTGTTGCGGAAATAGGCGGCGAGCGAGTAGTAGTCCTGCGTCGAAATGGGGTCGAACTTGTGGTCGTGGCATTGACTGCAGTTGGTGGTCAAGCCGAGGTAGACCCAGCCGAACGTCTGCACCCGATCGGCGGCGTACAGCGCCAAATTCTCTTCATCGATCGTGCCGCCTTCGTTGGTGGTGGTGTTGCACCGTTGAAAGCCGGTTGCGATCAGTTGGTCGTCACCAGGATCGGGGAGCAGGTCGCCGGCGAGCTGCTCAATCGTGAATTGGTCGAACGGTTGGTTCTCGTTGAACGCTCGAATGACCCAATCACGATAAGGCCACATTTCCCGGTAGTTGTCGAAGTGCATTCCATGCGTGTCGGCATAGCGGGCGGCGTCAAGCCAGTAACGGGCGCGGTGTTCCCCCCAGCCCGGACGATCCATGAGACGATCGATCCAGTCGGACAAGGTGGCTTCGGGCTGTTCCTGATAATCCTCGACAAACGCCTCCACCTCTTCCGGGGCCGGAGGCAGTCCGGTGATGTCGAAATGGACGCGACGAAACAACGTGCGGGGATCGGCCTCAGAGGCGGGCTCGAGGTCGAGCTCGTCGAGTTTCGCGAGCACGAACCGGTCGATCGGGTTCTTGACCCAGTCAGACTCGCGGACTTCAGGGGGAGCTGTTTTTTCCGGTGGAATGAACGACCAGTGGTCCTGGTATTCGGCACCGGCGGCGATCCACCGCTGCAGGACATCCCGATCCTCCTCGCTCAGGGTCTCCTTGGTCGATGGCGGGGGCATGACCATCTCCGGATCGTCGGAGAGGACGCGCACCATCATTTCGCTGAATTCCGGCTCGCCTGGAAGGATGGCGCCAAAGTCGACCGCCTCTTCGCGCTGGTCGAGCCGCAGTCCGGCTTTGCGGGTGCCACTGTCCGCACCGTGGCAGGCGAAGCAATGCTTGGCGAGAATCGGGCGGACGTCGCGGCTATACTCCGGCGGAGCTTCAGCCCCCGCTCGAGGAACGAACCCCGATACCAGCAGCATCAACATGACGGTCGACGACAGAAGACGCCGTTGCAGGCGGGATATGTTCATAAGTGGATGCGTTTGGGAAAGTTGGAAAGTCATCAGGCGAGAATCTCCTGAACCACACGTGCCGATTCCACACCGGTCAATCGGAAGTCGAGCCCCTGCAGACGGTACGTGAACCGTTGGTGCTCGATACCCAGCAGGTCGAGAATGGTTGCGTGGAGATCGCGGACGTGGACCGGATCCTCCGCAACATTATAACTGAATTCGTCCGTCGCTCCGAACGTCATTCCCGGCTGCACCCCACCGCCGGCAAGCCACATCGTGAAGCAGCGCGGATGATGGTCGCGGCCTCCTTCGGGACTGTCCCATTGGCCCTGGCCCGCTACCCCCCGGCCGAATTCGCCGCCCCAGAGGACCAGCGTTTCGTCGAGCAATCCGCGCCGCTTGAGATCGGTCACCAGCGCCGCACTCGCCTGGTCGGTGTCGCGGCAACGGGCGACGCACCATGAACTGAGCCGGCTGTGATGGTCCCAGTCGGGATGGAAAAGCTGCACGAAGCGAACGCCGCGTTCAATCAACCGCCGCGCCATGACGCAGTTCGCTGCATAGCTTCCCGGACGCCGCGAGTCGGACCCATACAGTTCGAATGTCGACTCCGGTTCATCGCTCAGATCGGTCAATTCGGGGACGCTGGTCTGCATCCGCCAAGCCATCTCGTATTGCTGAATCCGCGTTTCGATTTCGGGGTCGCCCGTTTGCTGCAGCCGCATCTCGTTCAACTCCCCGAGGCCGTCGAGCATCCCGCGTCGAATATCGCGCGGCAAGCCATCCGGGTCGCGAAGATACAACACCGGGTCATTCGCACTGCGAAGCTTGACCCCTTGGTACCGCGACGGCAGAAACCCGCTGCCCCAATAGTGGTCGTACAGTGGCTGGTCGCTGGGGCGCTTCATCTTGGAGATCAGGACCAGGTAGTCAGGCAGGTCGCGGTTCTCACTGCCCAAACCGTAACTCGTCCACGCGCCCAAACTCGGTCGCCCCGGTATTTGGTGCCCGGTGAGGAACTTCGTCATCGCCGGGGCATGGTTGATCTCGTCGGTCACCATGGACTTGATGAAACAGAGATCATCGACGACTTTTGTGTGGTGCGGTAGCCACTCGCCGATCGTGGCTCCGCTTTCACCATAGCGGCCGAACGACGTTCGCGCGGGCATGACCAATTGCTTCTGATTGGCCGTCATCGTCGTCAACCGCTGGCCCTGTCGGACGCTGTCTGGCAACTCCTTCCCGGCCCATTGCATCAAGCCCGGTTTATGGTCGAACAACTCGATCTGGGACGGACCCCCGGACTGTGTCAGGAAGATCACGTTCTTGGCGCGCGGTGGGCGATGGGGCAGATGGGCCAGCCCCAAATCTCCGCCGGGACCGCTCGCATCGGCGTGGCGGATCCCCTCCAGCAGCCCGAGCGTGATCGCGCCCAAACTCACGCCGCCGCAGCGCCCCAGGAAGCTGCGCCGGGCCAGCTGCATCGCGGCTTGGTGTCGGGCATCGCGCGAGTCATTCATGGGTGATCGCCTCGTCGAGGTTGTAGATCATGCTGGCAACCATCATGTACGCGGCGACCTGAGCCGTCTCGTCTTCCACCTTCAGCTCCGGTTGCCCAAAGTCGAGCAGCTCGCGGCCGTCAGAAGGGTTTTGCTCGTAGTGCCGCATCGCCCGTTCGAACTCGCGATTCAGGATCTTCTTTTCGGCGTCGGTTGGGGATCGCGATAGGACCGAACGGAAGAGGAACGGAAGTGCGTCGTCCCCCCGGCTCGCGTGCGACAGTGAATCGCCAGAATCGTTCCCCGACATCCGCGCGACCGCCTCCTTGGCCAATTCGCGCGAGGCCTCGAGGAAGTTCCAATCGTTCATCAAGGTCAAAGCATGCAGGGGCGTGTTGGTCCGTCGTGACCGAACCTCACACACCCGGCGCTGGGCACTGTCGAACAGGAACGTCGGAGCCGCCGATCGTCTCCAAAACGCGTACAGCGTCCGGCGGTGCTGCGCAGGCCCTTGGCTCGGCTCGTATTGAAAACGCCCCATGAACATATCGGACCACACCCCCGATGGCTGGTATGGCATCACGGGCGGCCCGCCGACCGCCGGGTTCAATAGTCCGCTTGTCTGCAACGCCGCGTCACGAATCATCCAGCTCGGCAGCCGAAACCGGGCGCCGCGGGCCAGCAGCCGATTCTCCGGGTCGCGCTGCCGCAATTCCGGTGTGACGTCGCTGCTTTGCTTGTAGGTCTCACTGGTGACGATCAATCGCAGTATGTGTTTCAGATCCCAACCGCTCTCGATCAGTTCGACCGCCAACCAATCGAGCAGTTCCGGGTGCGTAGGTAGCTCGCCCTGCAGCCCGAAATCGTCCGGCGTCCGCACCAACCCCGCTCCGAAGCAAAGCTGCCAGAGATGGTTCACGACCACACGGGCTGTCAGTGGGTTCTCTTGGTCCACCAACCAGTGGGCGAGTTCCAGCCGCGAGCCGGTTCGCTCGGCCGGCCAGGGAAGGATTGCTGAAGGGACCGAGCGGTCCACCTCGGCCCCCTTCTGGTCCCACACACCCCGTTGCAGAACGAACGTCTGGCGTGGCTCTTCACGCTCGGACAGCACCATCACACTCTGTTCGCCCGCGGCCCGTTTGACTTTCGCTCGTTGTCCTTGGGCTCGATCCAAGTCACGCTTGGCTTGGACGTACGCGGTGTGGTCGGTCAGAAACTGTTCAAACAAACGCGTCCGCAATTCGTCATTGATCTCCGCGGGCCCAGCCCCGTCGGCTGCCGCGAGTTGTTCCAGCGGCATCGGCTCCAATGAGCGGACTGCCGCGCCGGGTTGATCGGTCACCGAGAGGCGAAACCGCCCGATGTTGGCATCTCCCACGGTGGAGCGGTGATACAGGACGAACAGCAATTCTTCGTCGTCGGCGAGCACCAGCGGCTCGGCAAGGGCGAAAACGGCCGTTTGGTGAGCGCTCGCATCATCGGATTCCGTCGTCCAGCCGTTGCGGGGGTCGTCATCAAGCGTGTCCGCGACCTTGCCGTAATTGCGACCCTGGGCTTCCTTCTCGACATCGGCGACCGCGGCGGCGAGCTCGATATCGCGAAGCTGACTGCGGCCCGCCTGGCGGACCTGCAGCTTGACATTCGTCAGCACGAACTCGCCCCGTTCACCGCGCGACAGTTTGCCATCGGTGTGGGACGGGTGAGGAAATACCTCGAGTCGAAACCCGGTGACCCGACGATCGCTCCGATTGCTCGCTTCCCGCTGCCCACTGCCGGAAGCTTGCCCCAACGTTGAGGGAAGCGGGGCGATGAGCCGGTAATCTTCCTGCCGCGGATTGGGGCCACTGGCTTGAACGATCCCGTCAGCCTCTTGGTCCAGGACCGTCCCTTCGACCGCCTCGAGCGACGTTGCCTGCAGCGGGTGCCACGGTTCAAACCCGCCTTGGACCTCGTGAAATTGCTCGGAAAGCCAGGCCTCGAATTCCGGCTCGGCACTCTGGCGAACCTCTTCTGCGATCTGCCGCCTCGTGTCGACCACCTGCTCAGCTTCGTCGAGCGCCCGCTCGACAAACGGTGACTCGTATTTCATGTACGGCTTCGCGGCCCGCCCTGCTTTGCCGTCTTCATCAATACTGTCAAAGAATGCAAACAGGCTGTAGTAGTCCTGGTGGGAGATCGGGTCGAATTTGTGCGAGTGACACTGGGCGCACCCCACGGTCAGGCCAAGCCACACAGTGCCGGTCGTATTGACCCGGTCAATCACATAGTCGATTCGGGACTCTTCCGGATCACGGCCTCCTTCCCCATTGGTCATGTGGTTTCGGTGGAAGCAGGTCGCCAAGATCTGCTCCGGCGTGGGCTCTGGCAGCAGGTCGCCGGCAAACTGTTCAATCGTGAACTGATCAAACGGCTGGTTGTCGTTGAACGCTTGAACAACCCAATCGCGCCACGGCCAGTTGCTGCGATTGGCATCCTGCTGGTACCCATCGGTGTCGGAATAACGGGCAGCGTCGAGCCACCACATCGCCATCCGTTCGCCGTAGTGCGGTGAATCGAGCAACCGATCGACGAGTTTTTGATAGGCATCGGAGGAATCGTCCTCGAGAAACCTGTCAACTTGCTTGACGGTCGGTGGCAGCCCCGTCAGGTCGAACGAGACGCGGCGGAGGAGCGTGGAATCCGGGGCGGCCGGGGCCGGCTCCAGGTCCACCTGCTGCAATTGGGCTCGAACCAACGCATCGATCGGATGCCGATCAGGCGAGGGGATCTCGGGGCGGACCGGCGGTTCAAACGACCAGTGGCGGCCCCAAGGAGCGCCGTCGGCAATCCAGCGGCGCAGGGTTTCGATCTCGTCCTCGCTGAGCGGCTTGCGTTGGGCCGCCGCCGGCGGCATCCTCAGGTCAGGATCGTCGCTGGTGACCCGCAGCATCAACTCGCTCGCCTCGGGATCCTCCGGGACGATCGCGGCGAAACCCCCCGGCGCGTCAACAGCCGACTCCCGAACATCGAGCCTCAGCCCCGCCTCCCGGTGAGACTCGTCCGGTCCGTGACAATGAAAACAGCGGTCCGAAAGGATCGGCAACACCTCGCGGCCGAAATGAACCGGCTCGGCAGCCGCCAGAGACGAAGGGGACAAAAGCGCAAGGGTCAACAGCAGCCCGGGCAACGTCAGCAGCGCAGGGGAGAAATGATCGGGGCGGCGCACCGAACCCTCGGGGCACTCGCAGCGAGTTCCCAAAAATCCAATCGCAAACAGCAAACGATCGGGGCAGCGCATCCAGAGAGCCCTGGGGTGTGGCGAAAGGTTGGTGGCGGGAGATCGGTGGCGGGAGATCGGTCCGAGGGGGACGGGGGACGACCGAGGGCGTCCAACCGCGGCAGCGAGGGCGCGCCCACAGGCCAACCTCCATCAGTCATCATTCTGGCCGACACCGCCGCATTCGTCTTGGACGCAGCCTTTGCGTCTTGGTACATTTTGACCATACGCACCTTGTCCGCTGAGCACGCCGTGTCCACGCCGACGTCCGCCGATACATTCCGCGACGAGTTTTTCCGCCAGCACCCCGAGGCCGAGTCGGTGCTGGCGCTGTTTGAATCGCTGCCGCAGATCTATTTCTACGCCAAGGACCGCGACAGCCGGTTCGTGAAAGTGAACCAGCCGTTTCTGGAAAATCATGGGCTCGAGGACGAAGCGGAGGCGATCGGGAGAACGGATCGCGACTTCCATCCGCCGTTGATGGCCGAGGCGTACATCGAGGAGGACCGCCGGGTGATGGCCAGCCGCCGGGTGCTGCCGGGCCAGGTGTGGCTGGTGCTGCACCGCCGCCGGGTGCCGCGGTGGTTCGTTTCCACCAAGACGCCCCTCTTCTCGGTCGCCGGCGAGGTCGTCGGCATCGCCGGAGCGATGTACCGGATCGAAGCCCAGGAGGAGCTGACGCAGTTCTTTCGGGAGCTGCTGCCGGTGGTGCAGCACATCGAGGAGCACTACGCCGAACCGATCTCGATGTCGGCAATGGCCAAACTCGCCGGCCTCTCCACCACCCATTTCAACCGCCGCTTTCGCCAACTGCTACGGATGACCCCGATGCAGTACCTGCGGACCGTCCGCACCCAGGCGGCCCGGCAACTGTTGACCACGACCTCCCGTGACCTGTCGGAGATCGCGATCAAAGTCGGCTATACTGACCAGAGCCATTTCACCAAACGCTTCCGGGAAGTCACCGGCATGACCCCCGCCGCCTATCGCAAACGGTTCGTGAAATGATCGCCTCGTCATCGCTGCCCCCCTTTCAAGAACGAGCCCGCTTTCAAGAACGAGCACGAGCAGGACTGATGAAAGCCACAACGATCGATCGATGGCAGCGAGTGACTGAATGAGAGTGATCGGATGAGATTGTGGGTGGATGCTGACGCGGCCCCTCGCGAGGTGAAGGAAATCGTTTTCCGAGCCGCAAAACGACTTTCCCTGCAGACGATTCTGGTCGCCAACGGACCAATGTCGATCCCCGCCAACGCCAGCACGGTGTCGGTCGTCCAGGTACCAGCGGGAGCGAACGTCGCCGATCGCTACATCGCGGAGGAAGCGGACTCACAGGACATCGCGGTCACCGCCGATATTCCCTTGGCAGCGGATCTGGTCGACAAGGGCGTGCATGTCATCGACCCGCGGGGCGATGTCTACGATCGCGATAACATCCGGGCGCGGTTGGCCACACGAGACTTTTTCGAAAGCGTCCGGGCCTCCGGCATGCAAACCTCCGGAGCCGCCCCCTATTCCAATCAAGACAAAAAAGCCTTCGCCGATGCGCTCGACCGAGCCGTCGCCCGCGGGATGAAACGCCGTCCGGCATCGCCACCCGAGCGATGACCGTCGTGATCGGCGTTGCTGGTGATCAACACGTCACGCCCTTGCACCGGCAATCGGCACAGCCCGCCGAACAACCCGAAGTGGCCGTTGTAGTTGGCCCCGCGGCGGATGCTCCGGATGGGTGAACAAGAGAAGATCGCCCGTCTGCTCATGGACAATCATTCCACCGCCATGGATCCCGTCCCCAACGCGGATCTCCGGACCCCAACTCTCCCCGCCGTCGTCGCTGCGGCGCACGCGAACACGCTGACTTCCCCAACTGGCCACGACGGTACCATCGCGGGCAGTGACGATGTTGGGAAACCGTTCACCATCGAACAGCGGCCGCATCGTCATCGCCGGGGCGCCCAAGAACGCATCCAACTCGCCCTCGACCTTCAACTCATCGCCTTCCCGCTCTTGAGCCGCCAGCTGGAGCGGGACCGCGACCCCAATCATGAGGCAGACGAAGAGACGATCCAAAAGCCCCCTCACCCTCTTCCCCGCAAAGCTGGAGGCGTGGGAACGAGGGGTGCCGCTAGGCGTTCGCATTTGATTCATTCTCGATATCTCCCTGTGTGATTCATCTGTGTCGCGCGATCTCGCTGCGCACCCCGGTGTTCCCTGCCGTTGCACACACAACTGGTTCCACACCCGTACCGGTGCTTACCTTCCAAACGTCATCCGATCCGCGGTGCGCGGTGTCTACGCCAGCACGTCGTCGATGACGTAGCCGTGGACATCGGTCAAGCGGCGGTCGAGCCCATTGTGATACCACGTCAATCGCTCATGGTCGAATCCAAGCAGGTGCAGCGCGGTGGCATAGAAATCCCAGACGGTCGTCGGGTTGTCGGCCGCACGGCGACCGAACTCATCGGTCGCGCCGTAGCTGACTCCCCCCTTCACCCCGGCTCCCATCATCCAACAGGTGAAGCCATCCGGGTTGTGATCGCGGCCGGCTGTTCCTGCTTGATGCGTCGGCATCCGCCCAAACTCCGTCGTCCACAACACCAGGGTATCGTCGAGCAGTCCCGACTGTTTCAAATCGCTAAGCAGCGCCGCGGTCGGCTGGTCGAAGATGGGGCAGTGGCGTTCATAGTCGGCCTTGAGCGTCTTATGCGCATCCCAGTTCAGCAGGCCGTCGACCCCGGACGCCCGCGAGGCGCAGAACAGGCTGACGTAACGAACGTCGCGTTCCAACAGCCGGCGGGCGAGCAGACAGTTCCGGGCATAGGCCGCCTTCAACTCGTTGCTGTCGTCGGTGCCGTATTGCTGATGCACCGTGGAGGATTCGCGGGAGAGATCAGAAACTTCGGGGGCGGAAAGCTGCATCTTGGCCGCCAGCTCATACGCCGCGATGCGTGCCTGCAAATCGCTCTCCGCCGGGTTGGCAGCGGCATAGCGGCGGTTCAATCGTGACAGCAACTCCCGGGAGGCCGCCTCTTCCGCATCGCCGATCGGGTCGGGCCGCTTCAGATTCCGGATCGGCTGCTGATCGCTCAACATGACCGCCTGGTGTTTCGCCGGCAGGAAGCCGCCCGACCAGTTGGCCTTGCCGTTCGGGGGCTCGCCACGGATGTCGGGGATCGCAACGTAGGTCGGCAGGTTTTCGTTTTCACTACCGAGGGCGTAACTGATCCACGAACCTGCACTGGGAAATCCTTCGGTCGCGTGCCCGGTGTTCATGAACACACAGCCAGGGCCATGCGTGTTGGTTTTGCTGTGCATCGCGTGAAAGAAGGCGATGTCGTCGACGTGCTGCGACATATGCGGCAGCATGGTGCTGATCGGCTTGCCACGCTCCCCGGCCGGTTCGAACGCCCAGGGGCTTTTCATCAGGTTGCCGTTCTTGCCCTGGAACGAGACGAAGTCCTCCTCCCCGGGGTGTGGCTGACCATGATGTTTCTCCAGCGCCGGCTTGTGTTCCCACAGGTCCATATGGGACGCGGCCCCGGGACACATGATCTGCAGCACCCGCCGGGCCTTGGCCGGATGATGGGTTTGCCCCCGCCCCGGCTGCCACGTCGACTGTTCGTCCGGCGCCGGGTTTCCCTGCGCCGAGTCAGCCAACAGATGGAGCAGCCCCATGCCGCCGAGGGCGGTGTACGCGTTGCCGAAAAAGGTCCGGCGAGTCAGTTCACGGAGGGGATGGGTGGGGATCGGCATGCATCGACCATGGTGGAGAGAAATTCAGCGTTCATCATAGCAGCGGAGTCGGCCAACATCGAGTGACACGTGGTTCGATGCGTGACCGGAGCGGACCCACGCCACCACTTCTCCACCGAACCCCAATGCAACAACCGAGGAAGCCATCAGGGGGACGAGGCAACAGGCGGTTTGAAATCCCTCCAGTGCTGCGTCGAGTGAGGGGCGGGCCAGCACGTCAGCGATCCCTACTTGCGATGTGTACGCACGCAATTTGGTAGACAGTCCGTAGAGGCTTTGTCTTGACCGGTAATTGGTGCGAGGGTGGTTTGACCAGGGGAACCCCGGGTGCTAAAGTCTGCGTCCACCGCAAGGAGAGGACAGCATGGCAACGACCCCCGTTTCCGCCGCAAGGCCGGCGCCGTTGGGACAAACGGAACGCAAAGACAATTGGTGGATGGAACCCGCCCTGATCGTAGCTGGACTAGGACTGTTCATCGTCTACTCGACGTTTCGAGCAGCTTACAACGCTGAATACAACTTTGGTCACGGGGCGATGTCGGCCCGAGTGGAAGCGCCGGATCATGCGTACTTGTTGTCACCCTTTTACGCGCCGCTGCTGGCTTTTGCTTGGTTGCCCCCATGGCTTTCGCCAGCCTTCCTCATCCTGTGGGCCCCCGGCGGTTTTCGGCTGACGTGCTACTACTATCGCAAAGCCTACTATCGAGCTTTCTTTCTCGATCCGCCGGGCTGTGCGGTCGGCGAGGGGCGGAAACATTACGCCGGGGAGACGCGGCTCTTTTTGTTTCAGAACCTGCACCGGCTATTTCTGTATCTGGCCCTTGTGTTTCTCGTCTTGTTGGCAATCGATCTCGGGCACGCCGCGACTTGGCCAACGCCGGACGGGGGTTGGCAGATCGGCGCCAGTGTGGGGACCGTTGTCCTGCTGTTCAATGTGGTCACGTTGTCGCTATACACCTTTGGTTGCCACTCGCTACGGCACCTGATCGGTGGCAACGTCGATTGTTATTCCTGCGTCAAATTCGGGCAATCGCGTCATCGGATGTGGCGATGGGTAACGTGGGCGAATGAACGGCATCGGCTGTTCGCTTGGATCAGTTTGTTTGCCGTGGGGTTTGCCGATTTTTACATTTGGATGGTGGCCCGAGGGACAATAACCGATTGGCGGTTGTTCTAAAGACCCTGGCGCAGGAATTACAGCAGACGGAATTCATGAATCATTACCCAACTTATGACTATGATGTGGTTGTCGTCGGCGCCGGCGGCGCCGGGTTGAGAGCAGCCATTGAGGCGTCGGCGCAAGGGGCACGGACCGCGATCGTCTGCAAGTCGCTGTTGGGCAAGGCCCACACGGTGATGGCCGAGGGTGGGGTGGCGGCCGCGCTGGCCAATCTGGAGGCCCGCGATGGCTGGCAAACGCATTTTCGCGACACGATGAAGGGCGGCAAGTATCTGAACCAATGGCGAATGGCCCAACTGCACGCCGAGGAAGCGCCGGAGCGGGTTCGCGAACTGGAGCAGTGGGGCGCGGTTTTCGACCGCACCAAGGACGGTCGTATTCTGCAACGAAACTTTGGCGGGCATACCTATCCACGATTGGCCCACGTCGGGGACCGCACGGGACTGGAGTTGATCCGCACCCTCCAGGATCGCGGTGTCCATCAAGGGATCGACGTCTTCATGGAGTGCACGGTTCGCCGCATCCTGCTCGATGACCAGCGGGTAGTCGGATGCTTCGGCTACATGCGGGAAAGCGGCCAGTTTGTCGTGTTCCGTTCCAACGCGGTCGTCCTCGCCACCGGCGGCATTGGCAAGTGCTGGGACATCACCTCCAACTCCTGGGAATACACAGCCGATGGTCACGCCCTGGCGCTGTGGGCCGGTGCCGATCTGATCGACACGGAGTTCGTACAATTTCATCCGACCGGCATGGTGTGGCCGTTGAGCGTCAAGGGAACCTTGATCACCGAAGGGGTCCGCGGCGAGGGGGGCGTGTTGCTCAACAACGAGGGGCGGCGATTCATGTTCGACAACATCCCCGATTCGTACCGGAGTGAGTTCGCCGAAACCGAAGCGGAAGCCGACCGCTGGGTCGAAGCCGTGGTCGCCCGGAAAACGCCAGAGGCGCGGCGACCGCCGGAACTGTTGACCCGCGACGTCGTCGCCCGAGCGATCCGCAAGGAAGTCCGGGCCGGGCGAGGCTCCCCGCACGGGGGCGTCTTCTTGGACATCGCCTCCCGGCGGTCGGCCGAGGAGATCAAGAAGAAGCTGCCCAGCATGTACCACCAGTTCAAACAGCTGGCCAATGTGGACATCACCAGCCAAACGATGGATGTGGGGCCGACCTGTCACTACACCATGGGTGGCGTCTACGTCGATCCGGAAACGCAACAGTCGACCGTCCCCGGACTGTTTGCCTGCGGCGAGGTTGCCGGCGGCATGCATGGCGCCAACCGCCTGGGCGGTAATTCACTGTCCGATTTGTTGGTCTTCGGCAAGCGGGCCGGCGAGTTCGCTGCCCGTTTCGCCCGCGAAAATCCGGAGCCAGGATCGGTCGATGAAGGTGACGTCGAACAGGCGGCCGCGACTGCCACCGCACCGTTTGAACGGCCCGAAGGAATCAACCCGTTCGTCGTCTACGAGCGCCTCCAGCGGGCGATGCAGGATTACATGGGAATCGTCCGCAACGCAGACGATATGCAAACGGCGCTGGACCAGTTGCAGGAGCTGCGTCAACAGGCCAGCCAGACCCGGATCGGGGGAAACGTCCAGTTCAATCCCGGTTGGCATTTGGCGCTCGACCTGGAGAACATGCTGGATATCAGCGAAGTGGTCACCCGCGCCGCGCTCCGGCGCCAGGAGAGCCGCGGTGCCCACACTCGCGACGACTTCCCCGACCCCAGCCCGGAATGGGGATCGAAGAACATTCTGGTACGGATGCGCGACGGCAAGGTCGAACTGGAAGAACGCCCATTGCCGAGCATGCCGGACGAATTGCGAAAGCTGGCTGAAGAATCAACCTCCTAATACCCGGCGAACCCGCCAACAGATAACGCAGGGAAATGATCATGACCCAACGGTTGACGATCGGAATTTATCGGGGTGACCGCGAGCAGGGGGAAATGGTCGACTACGAGGTGGAGGTCGGCGAAGGCATGGTCGTGCTCGATGCCGTGCATCGCGTCCAGGCCGAACACGCGCCCGATCTGGCGGTGCGTTGGAACTGCAAAGCGGGCAAATGTGGTTCGTGCAGCGGGGAGGTCAACGGCAAGCCGAAGTTGATGTGCATGGACCGGCTGGACAACTACGAACACGGCACCAAGATATCGGTTCGCCCGATGAAAACGTTCCCGCTGATCAAAGATCTCGTCAACGACGTTTCCTGGAATTACGAAGTCAACAAGAAAATTCCCGCGTTTCAAACGCAGGAGAACGGCGGGGAAGAACCGCGATTCAGCCAGGAGGAGGCGGACCGGGTCCAGGAGTTCCGCAAATGCATTGAATGCTTTTTGTGCCAGAACGTCTGTCATGTTTTGCGGGAACACGAGCATCACGACAAGTTCGGCGGACCGCGGTTTTACGTGCGCGTCGCCGGTCTGGAAATGCACCCGCTGGACACCGGCGACCGACTTCCGCTGGTCAAGGAGGAACTGGGCCTCGGCTATTGCAACATCACCAAGTGCTGCACCGAGGTCTGCCCAGAAGAGATCAAGATCACCGACAATGCGATCATCCCGCTCAAGGAACGCGTCGTCGACCGGTTTTACGACCCGCTGCGAAAACTGTGGAACATCCTGGTTCCCGGCAAGAAGCAGCAAGACTGAAACTGCCGGCCAGCCCGTTCGCAGCGACCAGGCCACCGATCGGGACATTTCGGGTGACTACAGCGATAACGTGCCGGGAATGTGACGCCCGGCAAGGTGCTTGAACCGGGAATCAGGCCGGGGTCGCGTTGGGGTCGTCGAGCGACTCACCGGCGCCCGGGACGGGGCACAGCGGCGTGATCCCGTCGTTCTCCTGGATCAACTCCGATAGCGTCGAGGTGGCGAAGGTGGTTTCGATCTGCTTGAGCGCATTGTCCATCCGCCGGTGCAGCGGACAGAGTTTACTGCCGTGTCCCGGCAGTCCAAGCGGGCAGCTATTGATCCGCTGGACCGGATCGACGGCGTTGGCCACGTCCAGGATCGTGATCCGGCTCGCTTCGCGGGCCAGCCGAATGCCGCCACCCACCCCCCGCTGACTGAGGACCAGGTCATGGTCGCGGAGCTGCTGCAGCACCTTCGACAGGTAGGGTGCAGGGACCTTGGTGATCTCCGCCAGCCGGGCGGCGGTGACCGCTTCGGGCTCCCGCATGGCCAGATGGGCCATCGCGCGGAGGGCGTACTCAAGCGTGCGTGAAAACAAGCGACAAGACCCCTTGGATTGGGAACACCCCTCGGATTGTGAAACCAGATCGACGACGCCAGGACCGTTGGTTGGACGCGCCGATGAACAGCCCGCCAAATCGCCAACCCTCTCTATCACTGTAGCCGCAAACCGTGGCGGAAACACTGCCCCAGCCTGGGGTGTCGTGCATTGATGCTGCTGAGGAGCGAATCGAAGCTCCGAGGTGCGATCGACAGGCTGGCAGCCTGTGCTACTCTCCTGGGATTGACCAATGGCTTCCTTTGGAGACAAAGCCTAGGCTGATGGGATGCCTGACTCGAATCACCCTTCCGACAAGCAGACGGCCGAGGGTTACTTGGTCGAGCGGATCCGTGCCGGTGACGCCGACGCATGGCAGGCGCTGATCGACCGTTACGAAGGGCGGCTGTTGGCCTACACCGACAGCCGTCTGAGGAATCGGGCGACAAGTGAAGACATTGTTCAAGAGACCTTCGTCGGGTTCCTGATCAGCCTACCGAACTACGACGGCCGCCGGTCGTTGGAGAGTTACCTGTTCTCGATCTGCGGGTACAAGCTGACCGATCACCTCCGCCGCGAAGGGCGCCGACCGACCCTCTCGATGCATCGCCGCGGCGAGGAGGAATCTGGGGAGATCGAGCCGGCGGGGACCGCGCGGGGAGCCAGCTCGATTGTCCGCAGCGTTGAACGGCGTCGCATCGAGGAGTCCGCGGTGCGGGAGGCGGTCGCCGAACAGATCGATCGCTGGAAGCAGAGCGGCCAGTGGACAAAGCTGGCCGCGATCGAACTGCTTGTCGTCCAAGGTCTGGGCAACAAACAGGTGGCCCAGCGGCTGGAGCTGACCGAGCAGCAAGTGGCCAACTTCAAGAGCGATTTTCAAATCCGCCTGCGCGCGATCATCCGGCGGATGCAGCTTGACGAATCCGTGTTCCCAGAACTGAGCGAGCCGTAGGAAACCGACCCGAGCAAATTCTTTGTTACGGCTCAGTTGAACCAAGACACTCATGAGCGGCCGTAGGTGGACGGCGTCATTCCGCACAGTTGAATGAGCTGGCGTTGCAGTGGCGTGGGGTCGGTGTAGAGATCCAGGGTGCTGCCGTCGTCGGTGATCAGCCAATGTCGGGTCAGGCTGGCCAGGGCGTCGATCACGCGCCGCGTGGTGGGCCGACGACATGGACGCCCCTCCGGGTACAGCGGCAATGATTCTAAGCCCGCTTGATCCATCGCCGCACGCAACTCACGCTCCAGCAACGTCTGCAACACCAAGGCCACGAAGTACACACGCAGCAACGCCTCAATGCGGCTGACTTCCTTCAGGTAAACCCACGCTTGAAGAATCTTGGCGACCTCCTCTTCCACGCGGTGCCGAAGACACATGCGACTGCCGGGGGGAACGCAGGCGGGCGCGGAGTTTCTCGAGATCGCCCACCGTCTTCTGAATCGATTTGACGCAACCTCCGTTTCGGGTGATGTGCCGGAGGTTCTCTGCACTGGCCAGCTTAATCGGCCACGTACAGAAAGTCGGCTCTCCCGGTCAGATCACGGAGCAGGTCCCAGGTCGCGATCTGGGTACCATCGTCGTTTCTGTCGCCGTCTTCGGTGGTGAAGTAGACCGGGACGCCGCCGTCGTTGCTGACCGTGAGGATGTAGAGCAGCTGTTTTAGCTCGAGCCGATGATCCTTGCTGTGACCATGCCGGATCACCGCCACCGCAATCAACCGCCGCAGCCTGATGCAATCGATCAAAGACGCCATCATGGAAGGCGAGTAGCACAGGCTGCCAGCCTGTTGAGCACGTACGAAAAATCGTCCTCTCATCGGTGAGCTGCCTGTTCCGGAAAAGTCATTGCGAGCTCTCGGGCCCTACTCGCGGGATAGCCCACTGCGCTCCAAATGAACTCGAAAGCTCTCTTTCGGGAGTCGTTTGAAAACTTCGGAAATCGACCGAAAAAAACTTGACGGGGGGGGGGCGTGCTCTATTCGATGCTTGAGACCGACCCGAGCATGCGTTCAGCTCTTTCGCCAACGCTGCGTGGGACGGTACTCCTCCAACGCGTTCTTTCAGCACCTTCCTACGGAGAATCAGATGAAGACTCTTCAGCTAAGCGGATCGGTCTTACTATGCCTGATGCCTGACTGCCGGGTGGATGGCTTGTTGGCAAAACTCCCCGCTCGAGAAGCCGTATCAGCTGCCTGAACAGGTTGCCCTGCAGCTAGTGGGTGGTGATGAACATTGGATAAGCGGTTCGTGTTGCATATTCAACGAAGACTGCGATCGGACCGAAAACTGATGCAGTGACAATTCGTCGCTGGATTGTATGGAAGGCGGTGCGACAGCCTATCAGCTCATGTCTGTCGATAACCGGTATCAATGCCAAGACGAAGGTTCTTCCACGGTTGGGAAGTGCCTGCAAGATGATTCGGATTACGAGACATGCGCCGTTGAAATTGAATGCACCTGGGACGACGAGCTTTCCAAATGCGTGATGTTTGATGGGACAGACGTAGAGGTTCCCCGGTCATGCGAGGATACCTGCCCCTAGTTGGACAGCGCCACTTTTTGTCGCTTTGATTTATAATCATGGGAAATGTGCGGTGTCCTGATCGTGTTTCACACGATTCGCACTCGTACTCAACGAAGTGGTACTCGTACGCGACCGGGCGCGGGAGACTCTACAATCAAGTAAACAGGTCGTCGAGAGTCTTTCGGCCTAACAACATCAGCCGCATCGCGCTAGCCACCGATTTCTTCGGGAACCGTGGGGCTAGCGCCCGGCGGCTGGTTAATCACGAGGATTTCTGGCGACCTGCATAGGAGTACGAGTACCGGCAAATCGCCTGATCCCGAGTTCGGCCCGAGAAACATTGAGAAAGGCTGTGTTTTTAAGTCGAACTGGGGCTGGCAGGTTCGAGGCTTCTGAAGTTAGCGCATACGACGGGTGCCATTGTGACTATGACAATGTCTCTAATTCGCTATCCGTTGGCAACTTTGGCTTTTCTGCTCGCAGTGGCTGAGGCGTCCGCGGAAGGGAACCGGTTATCGGACGAGGACCAGCAGTTGCTAATTGCGGTCATTGATGCGAACGAGGCTGCGTTGGCTGCGGCTTCGACGGGCGAGATGAAGGTAGAGACGACGGAACGTGCGTCTGGGAAAGTTCGCACGCTCGAAGCGCATGTGATTTGGGATCACGACAAGGCACTTTTTGACTATCGTTACCGTCTGACGAACGCGCAGGAAGCAAATCAAGATAAGTCCGGCCATGAGCACAGTGGAAAGCTACTGGATACCCCGCGATTGCTGGTGGACTTCCAGAAGTCCAGGGGCAAAGCGTTCCGGTCGATCGATCGGTACAAGTCGACTCATCACGTCTACAATGTTTTGCCACAGGCGAGCTGGCTTTCATACAATTTCGAGCTTCCTCTTCGCGAGGTCTTGACGGCGGACGAGAGCTTTGACTACGGCGAGAGGAATGTATGGCTGGAACGCTCCCGTAACACGATCTCGCTGGTTTTGGACCACCCCCGTTCACCGGGTACGTTTCGGGTCGATTTCTCGACCGATAAGGGGGGATTGATACGTTCGGTTCGGCACAGCGGCGCCGGCGGCCCGCGTTACCACGCCGATTACAAATGGGCGGAAGCCGACGGCATTTGGTACCCGCAGCGACTGCGGATGTACAGCCGCATGGGAGGGGATTTTGGTTCCAGCCCCCGCTTTGAGATGAAAATCTCTGAGTTTCAGCCTCTAATTGACGTTCCACCGGCAACCTTTGCGGAATCATCGCTGGGGGTTGACGAGACGGTTGAAGTGGTGACGTATCGGAAAGGCACAAGGCCGGTTGTCCGCAAGGCGAAGTCGGTATCGCTGGAGAAAAAAATGCGAGAACTGGGGGAGTCGCTGTCGGGCCGTGGCTTCGCCAGTGGCGACCGTTAAGCCGGGCGATGCATTCGTGACGAGGCCTGAACCGGCAAGTATTTCGCATGGCATGACCTCGGAGGTGCAATATGTCTGGGAGGACAAAGCTGGCATTTTCAACAGGCTGTCTCCGCCCGGAGCGGTTGGAACGGCGCATTGGAGGTTCGCGGCATGACGGCTTCGGGCGCTGGCTGCGTCAGGGGATCGTGGCGTGGGTAGTCCTGCTCGGGTTTCTTGGTCTCAGTTTCGGAACGCCAGTGCCGGCCCAAAGTGATTCCGCGCCTACCGGGAGCGATGTTGAGTGCGGGCTTCGCTGTCTCTATGTCGGCTCTGTCGCGCTGGGAAGTGACCTTGAGTACGACGATTTGAAGGCGAAGGCTCAAGACCCGAGATCCGACAAGGGATATAGCCTGACGCAGTTGCGAGATCTTGCTGAGGAGATGGGCTTTGCCACGTCGCTGGTTGAAACGAACTACGACCGCCTCGTCGCTCGCTCAAAACGGCAGCCGTTCGCCTGTATCGGCTGGAGGAATGATCATCACTTCGTCCTTCTCGCCGATTTCCGGGATGGCGAGGTACTCGTGGTCGATCCGCCCAAGCAGCATTGGGTAGACGCGCTGGTTTTCAGTCGTCGCTGGTCTGGAGAATCGCTCCTGTTCTCTACGGAACCGCTTTTGGCCGAAGGCGCTTTGGAGCAGACAGAATGGGCCCGATTCGGATTGTGGTCACTGATAACTTGCGCGGTTGCCGGAATGATCTTCTCAATCTATCGATGGAGGGCACGAGCGTGTGCGGTTCATACATAGCGGTTAAGAGCTCGATCGTCATCTGCCTTGCATTTGCATGGGGAGGAACTTCTCAGCTCTCGTGGGCGGAAACGGTCGAAGTTACGCCGGAGACGCTAGATCTGGGGACATTTCATCTCGGAAGGAGTGATCGGCTGACAGGATCAGTGGAGGTCACCAATCACACGGGCGAGCAATTGCAAGTCGAGAAACTGCGCGTCAGTTGTGGTTGTCTTCGAGTCGTGGAGGCATTCAAGAAAATAGACGCCGGTGAAACTAAGGCGATTTCGGTACGAGTAGAGCCAGAGAATAACGCTTCTCCAGAAAGCACGAAACGTCTTGGGATCACCTTGCGTGGCGATGGCATTTACCGGCGTACGGTCAATGTGAGGTGGAAAGTTGTGCATCCGATCGTTGCGTCGCCCGCAAGGCTCTCGTTTACGCAAATGAAGCCGGGTGAACGCCGGGTTCAAACGTTGGAGTTGAGGCCTGCGGAGGCGTCGGACATAAGCCGATTTACGATCAAGAGCGTCCACGCGAGCTATGCATTCGTGGAGTCGACGATTGAAGAGGGGAATTCCATTCGTGTGCAAGTGACGCTGCCAAGCGAGTTCCAGGCCAAGCGCGAGTCACAATTGGTCATTCGGTGTGAGGCCGTTGGACGGGCGCTTCCCGCCTTAAGGTTGCCACTCGTTGTTGCTCGTGTCCCACGGGAGGTCTTGGTAACCCCACGGTCAATTTCATTGTTCAGGCCGCCGCCAAAGGAAGGAAAAGAAGTTACCCTTCGTCTTCTTCGCAGAAAAAAGCAACCACTGGAGATCGACTCCGTCGACGTTGTGAGAGTAGACGAGGAGCTCATGGCGTCCGACGAGGGGAGCGGAACGCATGCAGCTCTGAGGGCGTCCAGCTCGGAGCGCACCGCCTGGATGCGGCACGTCGATTTGACAATCCACCCGACCGAACCAGGGGCGCGCGAGACGGTACGGGTACTCTTGAACAGATCAGGGGACGAGGTCGTCGAGGTCTCGATTCATCATGCGTATCAATAGCCGACGCGACGGACTGAATGGCAAGCGACGCTGGCAACGACCGGGTTTTACCCTGGTTGAGTTGTTGGCTTCCCTGGCGATCATCGGTGTATTGTTGGCGGTTACGATTTCGGCTGTTGGGATGGCGCGCGAGGCGTCTCGGAGAGCGGAATGTATTAATCGGTTACGTCAGTTGGTTCTGGCTGTCCACCAATTTGAAGGCGCGTATCGGGAGTTCCCACAGGCTGATACCGGGAGGGATATTAGGCCTGGGCACAGCTACAGTTCTGGATTTTGGCGACTGCTGCCATACCTTGGTCATGAAACATTGAGTAAGGAGGTACGCCACATTGGGTTTCAGGGAGCGGGACATCCGACGACCGAACGGATGTATCCCACGACGCGAGTCCGGCTTGATCATTTCCTCTGCCCATCGGATTCCGTCGATGAAGGAACCAACTATCGGTTCAACGGCGGCTCGAATCCAAGTTGTGTTCCGCTTCCAACATTGCCGCCAGCGCTGATGCCGAACGGCCCTTTTGGACTTATGATGGAGACTGGCTTTTCCGATGTGCGGGATGGGACGTCATCCACGATCGCGTTTTCCGAACGCTTGAAGGCGCCGACCGGCAGTGGTTACGATCATCGGGCCCACATTTGGGGCAGTCGACTTCGCGGACAGTTTGAGTTGGCGGAGATTAATCATGAGCTGCTCTACTCCTTGGGATCGGAATTAGGGACCTCGGAGCCTTCAAGTTACACACCCTTGGCAGGCCGGAGCTGGCATGGAGGGGGGAAACATTTCACGATCTATGATCACGTCTTTCTACCCAACGCACCGATGCCCGCAATCTCAAGCGGAAGCTCCACTTCCAACATTCCTCAGAGCACCGGCGCAGTACCGCCGACGTCACGACATTCGGGCGGCGTCAACGCGGCAGTACTCGATGGCTCCGTGCGATTCATCTCCAACAGCATTGAGTTGGAAGTGTGGCGAAGCGTGGGCAGCATGAAGGGGCGCCGCTAAAAAACTTGGGAGGTGATGAACAGTGTCCTTTCGGCAAGCATGCATGAAGCCGATGAGGCGAGCGGGGTAGATTGCCGGTCCATTCTGCGC
>CAYWXT010000026.1:0-33265 GCA_964462125.1 uncultured Pirellulaceae bacterium
CCCATTCCGGCATGAAGGAATCCCGATGTCACAACGATTTACCCTGTTGGTCGCCATGGCGATCGCAGCCGCTTCCACCTATCCCGGTGCGGTGATGGCTCAAGAAGACCCCGCGGCGAACGACGATCCGACCGCCTACTTCTTAGGAGTCTCGGTCGGCCAGTCGATGACGGCCCAAGGTTTTGAGAAGGGAGACTTCGACCCCGAAGTATTCGCTCTCGGCCTGGCCGACGCCCTGGAGGGCAAGGAACCTTCGTTGAGCGAAGAGCAGCTCCAGGAGGTGCAGCAAAAGATCCAGTCGCTGTTGGTCGAACGGGAACAGACCATGCAGTCGCAACAAGAGGAAAAGAGTGCTGCCTTCATGAAGGAAAACGCGGAGAAAGAAGGCGTGAAGACCCTGGAAGGGGGAGTGCAGTACAAGGTCTTGCAGGAGGGCCAAGGGGAATCGCCCGAGGCCTCCGACACCGTCCGCGTACATTACACCGGGAAACTGATCGACGGCGAAGTGTTTGACAGCTCGGTCGAACGCGGCGAGCCGGCCAGCTTCCAGGTCGGACAAGTCATCCAGGGGTGGCAGATGGCGCTGCAGGAGATGAAGGTCGGCGGAAAATGGATGCTCTACATCCCGCCAAAGCTCGCCTATGGAGAAGAGGGAGCACCGCCGAGAATCGGCCCCAATGAGGTGCTCATCTTTGAAGTCGAACTGCTGGAAATCCTGTAGTCGCCGGCCTGAGTGCTTGGTCAAAGCTAAGAATGAGGGTCGGGGCCGCACGGCTCGCGCCGTGGCGTTAGAAATATTGTAACGGCAGGGCGCAAGCCCCCGGCCTTTTGAACCCGAAGATCTAGCTGCGACAAATCCCTAGGTTCTGTTTTCCCGAGAGTGAAGTGTTTGCCCGTATGTACCGACCCGTGTTGAGCCTAGCGTTTCGCGTCGTTTTGCTGGTAGTGTCACCGCTCCTGTTGGTGTCGCTGGCGACCGCGCAGTCGTCATCGACGACCAACTTGGCCGACCCGCCTCCGGAACTCGATACGTCGCCACTGGAGGTGGAGGTTGTCGAAGCGTATCCGAACCTGCGGATCGAGCGGCCGATTGTGCTCACCGGGGCTGGCGACCGGAGCGGCCGGTTGTTCATCGCCGATCAATACGGCCAGATTCACGTGATCGATGAAACGGATCGACAGGTTGAGGAGGCGGAGCTGTTTCTCGACCTGCGAGAGTCCGTGAGCTACCGGGACGAGCAGAACGAGGAGGGCTTTCTCGGGTTCGCCTTTCATCCCGAGTTCAGCTCGACCGGAAAGTTTTACGTTTACTACACCACGTCCGAGCGTCCTCATGTTTCCGTCATCAGCCAGTTCCAGGTGTCGGAGTCAAACCCCAAGGTGGCCGATCCGGCGAGCGAGTTGGAGTTGATGCGGCTCCAACAGCCCTTTTGGAACCACAACGGAGGGACGTTGGTCTTCGGACCCGACGGCTATCTCTACATTGGCTTGGGAGACGGCGGTAAAGCGCACGATCCGCTGCAGAGCGGTCAAGATCTGAGCAAGGTGCTCGGATCGATCTTGCGGGTCGATGTCGACAGCGCGTCAAACGACCAGCCTTACGCGATTCCCGACGACAACCCGTTGGTGGGCAGATCGCGTGTCTGGCCGGAGATTTATGCGTGGGGGCTGCGAAACGTGTGGCGAATGGCGTTCGACCCCAAGACGGGCGACCTCTGGGCCGCGGACGTCGGCCAGGACGATTGGGAAGAGGTGAACCTGATCGTCAAAGGTGGCAATTACGGCTGGAGCCTCCGCGAAGGTGCCCATCGCTTTACCCGTGGTGGCGGCGAAGGGTCAGGACCGCGGCCCGACCTGATCGAGCCGCTGATCGAATACCCTCACGGCGATCAGTGGGGCAAGTCCGTCACCGGCGGTGCTGTCTACCGGGGCGAGCAAACGCCGCAGCTCGATGGTTACTATCTCTACGGCGACTATGTCTCCGGACGCTTGTGGGGGCTGAAATATGATGCTGAGCAACAACGCGTGGTGGAGAACCGCCCAATCGATTGGCAGCAGTTGCCGGTCTTCACCTTTGGCCAAACCGATCACGGCGAGGTCTTGATGAGCACCATGATGGGCGGCGGCCGGATCTACCGGTTCGTCGCGAAATAAGCACCGCACCATCCCTGTCCTGTGAAACAGCGCATCCCTGCCGAATTGAATCGCGAAGCGGCGATCGACCGCTTCTTGAAAATCACCGCGATCCCGGGACCGAGTGGTCAAGAGCGGGAGGTGGCCGACGCGATCGTCGAGCTGTTGCTCGGCGGCGGGCTTGAACCGTCATCGGTTCTCTGGGATGGCGCCGAGACACGGACTCGCACCGCCGGCAATTGCGGAAACTTGATCGTCCATCTTCCCGGCCGCGGAAACGGTCCACGGACGATGCTCTCGGCGCACATGGACACCGTTCCGGTTTGTGTTGGAAGCGATCCGGTGATCGAGGGGGGGCGGATCCGCAGTCGGGCGGACACTGGGCTCGGGGCGGACAACCGCAGCGGATGCGCCGCGATTCTGACCGCGGCGGTCGAACGTATGGCCCAGGGCGACGAGGGGCTTCCGCCGGCCGTGCTTGTTTTCTTCATTCAAGAAGAGATCGGACTCGAGGGATCGCGGCACCTGGATGTCTCCAAGATTGGACCCGTTGACCGGGCATTCAACTTCGATGGCGGGACGGTAGAGAAACTGACCCACGGGGCGGTCGGCGGCGAGCGGATTGACATCCGCGTCAACGGCGTTCCGGCCCACGCCGGCGTGGCGCCCGAAGAAGGGGCAAGCGCGATCGTGATGGCATCCCGAGCGATCGCCGAACTGTACGATCACGGCTGGTTGGGCAAAGTCGAGCGGGCGGAAGGGGTGGGAACATCCAACGTGGGAGTGATTCAAGGAGGGGACGCGACCAACGTTGTCACTCCGGTCGTCCGCCTGCGAGCGGAAGCCCGCAGCCATAACGCGGCGATGCGAACGCGGATCGTCGATGAAATCCGGGGGGCGTTCCAACGCGCCGCCGCTGGGGTGAGCAGTCAAGCGGGAACGACGGGGACGGTCGAGGTCGAATCGCATGTCGATTACGAAGCGTTCGCGCTCGCCCCCGAGCACCCCTCGATCGTGGCTGGGGCGGCAGCCGTGCGATGCATTGGACGAGAGCCGTTCACCCAGTTAGCCAACGGGGGACTCGATGCGAATTGGCTCTACCGTCACGGGATCGAAGCGGTCACGTTGGGATGTGGCCAGCGATCGATCCACACGGCGGATGAGTACCTCGAGATCGACGATTACTTGGATGCCTGCCGCATTGCCACGGCATTGATCACACATGCCACCGACGACGAGGAGAGGGCGGGTCACGATGAAGGATGATGACCAACTGTGCCTCTGCTTTCACGTGACCAAGCGGAAAGTGGTCCAGTTCATCCGGGCCCGGAAACCGCGAGTGGCGAGCCAGTTGTCCGAGTGTTACGGCGCCGGGACCGGATGTGGGTGGTGTCGCCCCTTCCTGAAAAGATTGCTTCACGAAGCGGACCCGGAATCGACCGAACTGCCCGATCCCCAGCGATATGCTGCCGATCGGCAAGCCTACCGTGGACGCCAGCCGTGACGCCCGGCGGCAGCCGGGATGTGGCAGAACCGTTGACAACGGCGACCATTTCCTTTCCGACTCCCTTTCAACACGTTGCTGCAATGATGAAACAATTTCGGTGCTGGATTCCACTTTCTGTTGGCTTTCTCTTGGCGGTTTTCGCTGGCGACGCGCTCTCCGGCGACCTGTGGCCCCAGTTCCGCGGCCCGCGCGGCGACGGCATTGCCGTCGGTCAGTCACCGCCGGTGAAGTTCGGCGAATCGCAAAATGTGACGTGGCGAACCGAGCTGCCGGGACGCGGTTGGTCCTCCCCGGTGATCGCTGACGGGGTGATCTGGGTCACCACAGCGGTGGAACGGGCTCCGGACGAGCAGGAGCGAATTGAGCTGCTGCGCAAGACCGACAATGAGGAGAAGCAGTTCAACAATCTGGCAATTGCCAAAGCGGTGGAGCTGAAACTGCTCGCCGTTGACCTGAAGTCCGGCAGCCTCCTTCAAACGATCGACCTTGCGGTGGTCGAGGAGCCCGACGCGATCCACTCCTTGAACAGCTACGCTTCGCCAACTCCCGTGATCGATGGGGACCGGATCTATGGTCACTTCGGCACCTTTGGGACCTTCGCCGTCGATCGCCGCTCAAGAGAGGTCCTCTGGCAGCGGGTGCTGCCGTTGCAGCATGCGGTTGGCCCGGGAAGTTCACCGCTGATCGATGGCGAGCGGTTGGTGTTGATCCAAGACGGAGTCGAACGTCAGTACGTCACAGCATTGGACAAACGGACCGGCGAGACGCTGTGGGAGACCGATCGTCCCGAGATGGAGGCCCCCAGCGGCGACATGAAGAAGTCGTACTGCACGCCGATCACACTGGCCGATGCGAACGGGCGCCGGCAGTTGATCTGCATGGGTTCCCAATGGCTGGTCTCCTACAATCCGGAGTCAGGCTCGGAGCATTGGCGGCTGTATCATGGCAAAGGTTTTTCGGTCGTGCCGCGGCCGGTACATGACGACGGCGTGATCTACTTTGCCACCGGATTTGGCAAGCCACAGCTGTGGGCCGCTCGGGTGGATGGCAGCGGTGAGGTCACCGATTCGCATGTCGAGTGGACGGTCACCAAGGGCATTCCGGCCAAGCCCTCGCCGCTGCTCCATAAGGGGCTGATCTACGTCGTCGACGACAACGGCGTGGCGACCTGTTTCGATGCCGAAGACGGGTCCGAGGTCTGGAAACGCCGGCTCGGTGGGAACGTTTCAGCCTCACCGATTCTCGCCGGCGGTCACCTCTACTTTGGCAACCACGACGGGGAGGTTTTCGTCATCGAGCCGGGCCGCGAGTTTTCGCAGGTCGCCGTGAACCAACTCGACGGCCAGATCATGGCTTCACCAGCGGTCGTGGACGATGCCTTGATCATCCGGACCGCACCGGCGCTCTACCGGATCGAACGATCGCAACGGTGAAAAACCGGCTCGAAACCCGTCCGTAGTACAGGCTGCCAGCCTGTAGAGCACCCCCGCCGCGCGCGTACACCGAAGTCTCTGCGACGTCGGCGACGCCGACCACGCTACGACGCCCCTTTCCGGCCGAGGATCCGATCGAGCGAATCGGACGTCTGATAGATCAGCGCTTCCGGGTAATGGGGATAAGGGTGGAAGTATTCAAACGTCACATACCCCTCGTACCCGATCGCATCGAGCGATTCCATCACGCCCGGCCAGTTGGTGGTGCCATCGAGCAAGGGCCGGAACGCTTCCAGCGAATAATCCGTTCCGTTCTTGGTGAACTCCTTGAAATGGATGTTCTTGATCCGGTCCCCCAGGATATCGACCCAGTGCTCCGGATGCTGGAACATCGCGATGTTCCCGGTGTCGTAGTGCACTTGGACATTCTCACTGCCGAAGCCATCGACGAAATCATTCATCTCCATCGGCGTCATCAGGAAGCCATTGAAGAAAATGTTTTCCATGTTCAGTGAAACTCCCTTGCGCTCGGCACCCTTGACCAGTTGTCCCACCGACTCGCGAGCCCGTTTTTCGCAGACGTCGTTGGGAACCGGATCGTGATCGTCACGCCAGGGAATGTGGACGGCCCCGGGGACGACGAGCAGGTTTTCAACTCCCATTTCGTGGGCCGCGTCACACATCATGCCAGCCAGCTCGAGGCCCCGCTCCCGTTTGGCCGTGTCGTTGCTCGTCAGCGGGTAGGGCCAGAACAAAAACGAGCACAAACCGCTGATTTCGATTCCGATCTTATCGGCCATCTGCCGGATCGCCGCCAACTCCTTGGACGATGCCTTCGGGGAGAGATCATTCTCGAGATCGTAGTTCAGTTCGATCGCGTCGAAGCCCGCATCCTTGGCCAGCTGCAAGCATTCCCGCAGGCTCATCCGTTCCGGGTAAGGAAAGGCCCACTGGTTGATCGATTTCTTTGCCTGGTAACGTTTCGGTGAGTAGGCACGGTCGTCGGCGGGCCCTCCGTTGCGAGGGCGCGATTCGGACGCCGACCGGTTGGCCTCGTCGGACGCCCGCACACCGGGACTCGACGCGGCGAGCCCCCAGGCGGCGAGCCCGGCGGCCAAGGCATCACGGCGGCCAACGCGGCGGGTCTGTCCGAGCGGCAAGCAGAGATCGTTTTCGCGGCGATTCATCAATTGTCTCCTGAAGTTGTCTCCCCATCCTAACATCCCGGCGCCTGGGAGGGCGAAAGACACGGGACGATGACCTTGCAACGATGCGTGACCAGGCCGCTCGAGTGACCTGACCCCGAACGGTGGAGTCGTTATGCTGGGACGCGACGGTAACGCCCACACCGGCCGTTTTCTATTTCGAACCCTGTCCCGGATTCATCATGTCGGTTGTCTTGGCCTTCGATCAGGGAACAACGAGTTGTCGTGCGATCGTGTTCAACCGGTCCGGTTCGGTTGTCGGCGTCGCGCAGGAGGAGTTTGCGCAGCATTACCCTCAGCCGGGCTGGGTGGAGCATGACGCGGAAGTGATTTGGCAGTCGCAACTGGCGGTCGCTCGTCAAGTGATGTCGGAGTGTTCTTTGAACGCCGCCGATGTTGCCGCGATCGGAATCACGAACCAGCGTGAGACGACCTTGTTGTGGGACCGGGCGACGGGACAGCCGATCCATCCGGCAATCGTCTGGCAAGACCGCCGGACGGCCGCCGCGTGTGATCAGATGATCGAGGCTGGGCTGGCCGATCGGGTGCAGCGCAAGACTGGGCTCGTGATCGATGCGTATTTCTGTGCCAGCAAAGTGAAGTGGCTGCTCGATCAAGTCCCCGGGGCGCGCGAGCGGGCCAAGCGGGGCGAACTGGCGTTTGGAACCATCGACAGTTGGTTGATCTGGAAGTTGACCGGCGGCCGTGTCCATGCGACGGACGTCACCAACGCGTCGCGAACGATGTTGCTCGACATCACCACAGGCCGCTGGGACGACGACATGCTGGAACTGTTTCAGATTCCCGCTGCCGTGTTGCCGGAGGTGCTCCCCTCGGGGCATCGCTATGGGATGACCGAGGCGGAGCTGTTCGGAAGCCCCATCCAGATCGCCTCAGCGGCGGGGGACCAACAATCGGCGTTATTTGGTCAAAACTGCACGCGGCACGGGATGGCCAAGAGCACCTACGGGACGGGCTGTTTCGCGTTGATGAATATCGGCGGCGAACCGATGCTGTCCCGGTCCAAGCTGCTGACAACGGTCGCTTGCAGTTTGTCGGATCGACGGGAGTACGCGTTGGAAGGAAGCCTTTTCATCGCCGGTGCCGCAGTCCAGTGGCTGCGAGATGGGTTGGGGATCATCCAGTCCTCCGCCGAGGTCGAGTCGCTGGCAGCCAGTGTCCCCGACAGCAACGACGTTTATCTGGTGCCCGCCTTCGCTGGACTCGGCGCGCCACATTGGGATGCCCTCGCCCGCGGCATCCTGATCGGGATCACCCGGGGCACCACGCGTGCCCATATCGCCCGCGCCGCGCTGGAGGGGATCGCGTTCCAGGTCGCCGACGTCCTGGAGGCGATGAAACACGATTCCGGAATCGCGATCGATCAGTTGCGGGTTGACGGCGGGGCTGCAGCCAACGACCTGTTGATGCAGTTTCAGGCGGACATCCTCGGTGTCCCCGTGGTGCGGCCCAAAATCATTGAAACTACCGCGCTCGGGGCGGCGTTCCTGGCCGGGTTGGCAGTCGGGTTCTGGGATGGCACCGACGAGATCGAGCGGATCTGGCAAACCGAACGCGTGTTTGAGCCTCGATTGGATAAGGGGCAAGCCGCGGCTCGGCGAGCCCGCTGGGCGCAGGCACTGGATCGCGCGCGGGAGTGGAGCCGGCCGGAATGAGTGACGCGGGAGGAGTCGCGCCGGGCACAGGAATCTCGGAGGGCTTGCGGCGTGAAGCGTCACTGGAGCGGCTGATGTCGCGTTCCAAACCGTGGGACCTGGTGGTCATCGGTGGCGGTGCGACCGGGGTGGGTGTTGCCATGGATGCGGCCACACGGGGTCTTTCAGTGCTGCTGGTGGAACGCTTCGATTTCGGCAAGGGAACGTCCAGCCGGAGTACGAAACTGGTGCACGGTGGAGTGCGCTATTTGCAACAAGGCAATCTCACGCTTGTCCGCGATGCCCTCCGGGAGCGGACCAGGCTGCGCGAGAACGCCCCGCACCTGGTGCATGACCTCCCCTTCCTGATCCCCTGCAGGCATCTTGGCCAAAGGCTCTACTACGCCGCCGGATTAAAGCTCTATGACCTGCTGGCGCAAAAGAAGGCGTTTGGCCGTTCGCACGGAGTCTCCGGCGCCGATGCGCGGCGGTTGGTGCCGGTCTTGAAGTCGTCCGAGGCCGGAGCGGGGGTTATCTACCATGACGGCCAATTTGATGACACGCGGCTGCTGATCGCGATGGCCCAGACCGCCGCGGACCATCGTGCCTGCCTGGTGAACTATGTGGCCGCTCAGGGGTTGATCAAGGATCGCCAGGGCCGCGTCACTGGCCTGGAGCTGCTCGACACCCTGTCGGGACAGACACTTGAGGCGAAGTCGCGCAGTGTGATCAATGCAGCCGGCCCGTTCTGCGACGAGGTTCGCAAGCTGGATGATCCGCAGGTGAAGCCTTTGCTCGCGGCGAGCCAGGGAGTCCACGTGGTATTGCCGCGGAAGTTTTTTCCCGGAGACGTCGCGCTGATCATTCCCAAAACCGCCGATGGTCGCGTGCTGTTCCTGATCCCCTGGCACGATCGCGTCGTCGTGGGAACCACCGACACCCCGATACCGCAGGCGGTCACGGAACCGGCGCCGCAGCCACAAGAGATTCGGTTCCTGCTCGAGACCGCCGCCGCCTACCTGACCGAGCCCCCACAGGCCGAGGACGTGCTGAGTGTCTTCACCGGCATCCGACCGCTGGTCCGTGATGACCGCTCGAGCCGCACCGCGTCGCTTTCGCGTGACCATCGGATCGACGTTTCCGAGTCGGGGTTGATCACAATCACCGGCGGGAAGTGGACTACGGTGCGGAAGATGAGTGAGGATTGCGTCGATCGCGCGATCCGTCTCGCAGAGCTCGATGCCGGGCGATGTCAAACCGAACACTTACGCCTGCACGGCTGGCAACCGACAGCGCCGGCCGGGAGCGACCCTTTGGGATGGCGGCGAGTTTACGGGAGCGATGCGGAGTTTCTCGACGCTCTGCAGTCCAAGTCACCAGAGCTGGCGGATCTGTTGGACCCCCGTTTGCCGTTCCGTGGCGCCGACATCGTCTGGGCCGCTCGTTACGAAATGGCACAGACGGTTGAGGACGTGCTCGCTCGCCGCACCCGCGCGCTGCCGCTCGACGCCCACGCCGCGATCAAAATGGCGCCCCGCGTTGCGCAACTCATGGCCGCTGAACTGGGGCACGATCAGGCCTGGTGTGACCGCCAAGTCGACGCCTTTGAGCAAATCGCGAAGTATTACCTGCTACCGGACACTTTTTTCCCGCACGATCTTTCCGCCCACTGACTACTCCTCCCCGTTTGCGTCGACCTCGATTGGCAGACTCTGCGAATGACTGCTGAACTCTGGTGCGTACATGCACTGGATGCTCGCGAATCCGGTTTGGTACTCCCCCCGCAGCTGCACGCGAGTGGAGTACTCGAACACGTAAGTCCCCTTCGCCAGGTAATCGATAAAGAAGTGGCTGGCCGCGTCGCGGGTCGATTCATAGTAAGCCAGGCCGTCTTGGTGGCGGTACTTTGAGAGCACCTGAGTCGGCTCCGTGCCGCTGCCGCGGTGATCCTTCACGTGCACGTATTCCATGTCGCGATCGGCGCGGAGGACGAGCCGGACGACAAGCTCATCCCCGACATCGACCGGCCCCTCGACCTTTTTCAACTCCGGACCTCGCGGTGTATCTTCCTTGATGTAAAGCTGTTTGTTCAGTTCCAATCCCGAGCCCTCATCGGCGGTCACGTTGGCGATATCGTCGAAATACTGCCAATGGACGCCGCCCCAGGCGACCCCGGGGTCCTGCTTGGTCACGACGATTTCCGCTTGTTCGGCGCTAACCTGATCCTGCTGCCAGCGTTGTTCGAAGAAGCCCGTACCGGCTTCCACCGATTCCGGCTCGATCGCGTCCCCGCCAACGGAGACGGACACGCGTTGATCCGAGGCGAGCGCATCGGTTCCGCGCAGGATCAGCGCGTAGACGGCGTCGGCGGTCGCCTTGCTTGATTTCCAGCCCTGGGTCTGTTTTTGTTTCAGCAGCCAGACCTGGCACGCTTCGACGGCGTCCGAATCGCCGGTCACCTCGTCAAATGCTTCGATCATCATCGCCTGGGTTTCGATCGGAGCGCGATACCACCACCAGGTCCGCTCTTGATCGCGCCAATACCGGCCGAGTTCGTCATCGACCACCGAGCGTTCTTTGAGCGAGGCCACGATTTCACGCGCGGCATCGAGTTCTCCCAGCCGCTTCAGCGCGACCGCCAGGTGGGCCTGGGACTGTCGATGCGGCAGCTCCACCCAGTGCTGTTTCGCCTGGCCGATCCAGTACCGCAACGCTTCCTGGTGTTTCTCCGCAACCGGCTGGGTCGGGACAAAGAAACTGCGGCCGTAAAGATACAGCGCGATCCTCGAGGAGAGCTGCTGCTCGTCCCGATCGGACGGTTCCAATTCCTTGTAAACGTCGGCCATCCACCGGTCGAGATACTCCAGCGACCGATGGGCAGCTGCCAGGTCAACGTTGACTCCCAGGCGTGAGAGGCGTCCAAAGCCAGTGGTGATGTACAGCGTCATGAAGTCGTCCGCTCGCCCGTCGGGGAACCAGGGCCACGCCCCGTCGTCACGCTGCATCTCGGCGAGTTGAAACAGCAACCGCTCCGCTTCATCGCGCGTTCGGTTTTCATCGAACAACACACCGACGTTCCGCCGAGCCTGGCTCTCCGAGGCGGCTTGTCGAACCCAGGGCGTCTCTTCGAGCAGGATACCGGCGATCTGCTCGTTCTTTTCCAACGGGCTGTCGAGCGCCGGTGTTGCCCGCCACTGTTCAAAGACGCGGCGGATCTTGGGATCGGAAATCGCGATGTGATGCGCCAGCGTGTTGGCGTAGAGCCGGTTGAACACTCGCTCAGCAGACGGATGAGGCTGTTCCATCAAGTAGGGCAATGCCATCACCGCGTACCAGGACGGGTTCGACGCCATCTGGAGTGTCAACGATTGGTGCCGAATCGAATCGGAGTCGGCCGACTCGCGGAGCCGCTGAAAGTCAAACGATTCTGTTTCCCGGCCGCGGACCGAAAGCGGCAACGATTCGGTGACGAGCAGCTTCCGGCTCAGCACCGGCAGGTAACCCTCCTCACCGTCGGACAATCGCCCCGTCGATCCGACTGCCTTGTAGGTCAGCATGCCGATCCCGTCGGGAACCTGCACCCGCCACGACAACGACGCCGAGGCGCCGGATGCCAAATCAAATGATCGGTCGGGATCCCGGTTCTCGAGCTGCTCATCGACCGTTTCGCCACTGGAGGCCTGAGCGAACGTCAACCGAGCCGTGCCGGTTTGGCGAGTCGGCGATTGGTTGCTGACCTTGACGGTGAACTCGATTTCGTCCCCTTCGCGAAGAAACCGGGGCGGATTGGGCTGGACCATCAGATCCTTGGCGGTGACGGCCACATCGGACAACAACCCGGCTCTCAAGTCACGGTCATGGGCGAATCCAAAAAACCGCCACTGGGTCAAGTCTTCCGGCATGGTGAACTGGATTCTCACCGTCCCGTCATCGCCGGCCAACAAGTGCGGAAAGAAGAAAGCGGTCTCGGTCAGGTCTCGCCGTGCCTGGACTTCGCTCAAGTCGACATCGGCCGGGGGCCCGCGATCGTCTGCGCGATCGCCGTGATCCCGGGTGTCGCTCTTTCCCCGCGTCGCCTCCGCACCCTCGGGCGCTCCTTCCATCGCCGCCGCCATCGGCATTGCGTCAGCCACCACCGCTCGACCTTGCTGCCGCTGCGGTGTGCCGCGGCGCATCATGGGAATCGGCGGTCCGAGATCATGAACGATCCGAGGGGGGAAGTCACGGTAGGTAAGCGGCGCTCGCCGCCGGTCGATCGACCAAGTGTTGACGATCGGCCTCAGCGTCCGCGCATCATTTTCGAACCGCGAGCGGACGCGGGAGTAGTCTTGACGGAAGACGCCGAAGCCGTCTTGCCAACGATGCGTGGCAAAGGTATCGAGCGAGGCATCGTAGAGGGTGGCAACCATTTCCGCCGCTCGCCGCTCCGCCTCCGGCCCGCTGACGATCGCCGTCCACGTCTCCTGGGCAGCCGGTTCCAGCTTGGAAACAAAACGTTCCCAACGAAGTTCGAGCTCCCGATCCGACCAGGGAACATCGATCTGCTCGGAATGCAGATACGCGCGGTTCTCACGAACGTACGTCACCCGCAACGTGAACCCGCCCCGCATCGCTTCGGTGACCTCTTGTTCGATCAACGCCTGTGTCCGTCCCGGTTCGGTCCAGTAACTCTGCAGGAGCTGGCCGCGATGCTCGACCTCGACAAAGGCGCGACCGGAGTCGTAGCCGGTTCCCCAAAGCGCCTCCAGGGTCTCTCCTGGCTCCAGCGATTCCTGGCGTGTGCGGACCAGTTGCGGCAACCGGATGTTGAGTCGATCCGCGTCGGGGTCGAGGATTTGCAGCGGCAGGATCGCGTCGACCTCCCGTTCGGCATTGTCGCGGGTTTTCAGGCGGGCTCGGTAAATTCCGGGGGGAAGTGACGTGCTCACCGTGGCCTTGCCATCGCCGTCGGTGTCAAACTCTGCCTCGTGTTTGAGTTCGTCGTCGGGCCAGGAATTCGGGTCCGCCGGATCGGGCTCCGGCGGTGCGTCAAGCTCGCGGCGCGGAATCGGTTCCGGCCGCCCTGGAAGCTTGGGGCGGGCGATCTGCTCAGGTTGCTCCAAGGAATAAATCTCAACGGTGCCCTGCGTTGCTTGCCCGTCCCCGTCGAGGGTGGTCGTACGAATCTCGATCTCAACTGGCTCATCCTCGGTCAGCCAGTCGCTTGTCGACATGGTCGCTTCGAGCGATTTGTATCCGGCGCGCACGCGGCGCTCTCCCGAACGGCTCTCACCCGTGGCATCGACGACGTCAGCCTCGACTCGGTAAATGAAGGTCGGTTGGGTATCCTCCGGGACGGAACGGTCCGGTTTGGCCACGAACTCGATGTCGAACCGACCGTCGTCGGCGGTGGTGGTCGTTCCATGAGCGACCTGTTCGGATGCCTGCGGTTGCGGTGGAATCCACCAATGCTGCCACCGCCACCAGATCGGAAAACGAACCTCGCGCACCACACGCCAGCGAACTGTGGCGTCGTCCAGTGCGGCACCGGTGTAGGCGACCGCCTGACCCTGCAGTTCGACCGGTTGCCCGAGGCTCGGGGCCTGCTGGGGAGCGTCGATTTCAACCCGGAACTTCGGCCGCTTGTACTCCTCGACTCGGACGCCGGTCTGACCCGAGGGCGTTTCGATTTGCAGCGTCATCCGGCCGGTCACGCGGTCGCGGGGCGCGGTCACACTACCGCTGAAACTGCCGTAGTCATTCGTCCGGTGCTGGACCCGCTCGATCTCTTTTCCGTTCACGTCTCGGAAGACCAGGGTGACCGATCGTTCGGAAATCGTTTCGTAATCGTCCTGCTGCTGATCGGCGCGGAAGCAGATTCCCTTGTAGCGAATCGTCTGACCGGGACGGTAAATCGCGCGATCGGTGAACAGCCGCGTCTGATCGGACGCTCGCATCGGCTGGGGTGGACGGGATGATGAGAGGGGCAGGGAGGAGATCGCCTGATCACGATCGTTCGCCAGCAGCACGAGCCTGGTACTGGCGGTGGAGTCGAATCGGAATTGGCCATCGTCATCGGTGCGGGTCGGTTCCAGCGCCCTCCAACGGTTCCCCCGCTGCCACTGCCACGCCTGGACCTGAACGCCCGCCTTTGGCTCACCACTTTCCGCCTGCAAGACGAAACCTTCCACCGCGCCGGGCAGTGTTCGCGAGACCAATGCCATGCTCGACACCCAGACCTCCGCCAGACTGACCTGGTTCTCCTGGTCCGAAAAGTCTTCGTCGTGGCTGGCGATCAGGAAATAAGAACCTGGATCGAGATCGAGTGGTGCGGGGAACGATTCGACCCGCTGTTGATAGTCATCGGTGGGGGGCAGTTCCTGCGACCACGATCGCACGACCGGCCGGTCGAGGAACTGGCGCTGCTGGTCGCGGTCCAAATACCCTGGCGGCCAGCTCCCCGCGAGCACGACCTCCTTGAAATCGAAGCGGACGAGGCGGAAGTGAACTTCGGTCACGTTGCGGTATTGCACGTCGATCGACGCGGCCGGTTGGTCCCAAACTCGCTCGGTCGTGATCTGGGCCGAAGGGGCTTCGATCTCTTGAATCACATTGTCGCAGCGTTGCCCGCCGATGCTTTCGGGGAACGCCGCCCGTCCGCGGGAGGCCACCTGGTGCGCCTCGGCCAGTTCGTCGTCGGATTGCAGCTCTGTAGCCAGCTCGTGCCAGGCTCGGGCTGAGATCGGATGGTCCGGATTGGCCTCCGCCAAACGGCGCAGGGCGGCTTGGTAGCGATCTGATTTTTCCTCCCCCACGACTTGGTTATGACCGAACTGCAAGCGGGCCAAGTTGGTATCGAGGAAGGCGGAACGGTCCTCGTCGTCCTGGTGGAACCGCAGCAGATCCTGGAACAGCCGAACCGCGCGGAGGGTCAGAGAATCTTCGTCGCCCGGTGCGGTCGGTTGCCACGCCAGAAACTCAGCGGCCGGGGCGAAGATCGGACCGTCGGCACGAAGGTCAACCGTGTCCTCGCCCACCGAAGCGGCCTGTTCACCAGCGGTATAGAATCGCAGGGCATGGTGAGCCAGCACGTCGTAGACAGTTGGTCGATAGGCGTCCGGGGCGGTTCCCTGTTCGAACAGCGCGTCGTAACGCTCCACCGGCACTTCCTGCAAAGCCTCGGCACCCTCCAGTGCCCGGGTGAACTGGCGGTCGATCTCGTCCAAGATCCGCGGCAGGTCCCATGTCGTCAGGTCGTCGCCGGGGGCTGTCGCGGTGGCGGTCCGCTGCATCAGCCGCCCGCGGCTTTGTTGGAAGTACTGCCAATACCAATGGGCCAGAATCGCCTCCATCACCGGCCTCATCTCCGCCGGCGCCTGATCGATCTCTGCCCGCATCCGCGTGATCCGCTCCTCTGGCAGGTTGCCCTCGATCTCCGCCTCCAGGACGATTCTCAGGCTGATCGCCTTGATCGCTTCGGCGTGGGCATCGTCGCGCATGGCGTTCTCAATGAGAGGCAGGAGTCGTTCGATGGCGGTTCGCGGTCGGCCCCGCTCGATCGCTGCGTCGACCGCCTCCCATTCATCCTCCCGTGGGCCCGAGGCCATCGCGGCATGGGGGCCGGAGCAGAGGGGGAACAACAGCATCAGGCAAACTGGGCGCAAGAACGGCGACAAGGGATCGGCCCCCTGGGAAAGTGAATTCGGGCGGTTCGCTGAGCGTGGACTTTTGCGACAACGAGCCAGTTGAACGACCTGCCGTCATTCTCCACCCTACTTTCCCCCTGGCAACCTGTTCCCCCGCGGGCGATCGATCGCTTTTCGTTCGATATACTGGATTCGCCAACCGGTCCCCCAATTCCAAACGCAGAGGTTGTCATGAGCGTTACGCGAGTGAATGAGTTTTTCGCCAAGCCGGGTGAGGTGGCGAATCTTAAGGAAATCCTTCGATCAATTCGGTCGGAGGTCAACGCTGCAAATGGCTGCTCCGAATTTCGGATCCTGGAGTGTGATACGGAGCCGAATCGTTTCGTGATTATTGAGACCTGGGACTGCATCGAGTCCCATGAGGCGGCTGTCGAACGGATCTCGAAGCAGCTGATCGATCAGGCCAGGGCGATGCTCGATGCGACGCCCGATGGGAACTACTATACCGAGCTAGCCGGCTAGCAGCGCCAACGGTCGCGGGGCCGACGAATCGTTCGTTTGGAAAACGAGTACGATGACCTTGGAAGGCCGTCGTGCGAACCATTACAAGACGTCATGCTGAGCATCACCTTCGAATTCATCGGCGGCCCCAAGGACGGCACGATCCTCCGCGGCAGGTTGGGGGAACCCAGCGATGCGGAACGCTATTATCTGTTCACCAACCACGGCACCATCGGCCAGCGGTTCAAAGTCGCCTCCGATTACGCGATCGAGACACTCGCAAGTGAAGAACTGAAAGAAGAAAAACCGCACCGTTTTCAGCAGCACTATTACGTCGTCAGCGATCGCTGCGAGGAGGACGACGAAGTCCACGTCTCTGCCGAATACCTCCCCGAAGGCGTTGACCTCCTTCCGCCGCCGGCGTGAGTGAACGGGAAACGGGCCGGACCGTCTCGCCTCGGGAAAGCAACCGGGGAGGAGACGGCGCGGCGTAGTTTCTTGCAGCGACCGGCCAGCGGATGGTAGGATCGGTGGTGCCGCGGCGGCAAAGCCGTATCCAAGTACCGGGGAGAGATCTTTGTCCCGGGGCGTCAGGATTCTCCATGTGAGCCAATCTCGTTGTCGGGAGCGCCGATCTCGTTGGCTGTTCGCCGCGGCATTTTTCTTTTCTTGGCGATCCCTCTTTTCAATCTGCGCCGGTGCGCCAGCGGATGGTGATCAAGACGATTATCGCCAAGCCAGTTCGACGCGTTGGCCGTGTTGCTTGTGCGCCGGATCGATTGCCCGTAGCTCCAGATCCATCCCTCCATCGTGCAGCGTGGCGCGGACCCAGCCGTTGGGCATTGCGGCATCGAAGAGGTAGGCGACCGGCGGCAGGTTGATCAGGTGGATCCCGTTCCGCTCGCTGATCGACCAACGGTGCGTGTGTCCGAAGACGTACGCTTTGACATGCTTTTTCTCTTCAAGCAGTTCGAACAGTTCGGTGGAATCCTTCAATCCCGTCCAGCGGTCGCCTTCCGGTGGGTCCTGGAACTGGGGATTGTGATGGGCCACGACGACCGCGGGCTTGTGACGATGGGCATCCAAGGCGCGCGCCAGCCAGGCACGCTGGGCGCCCCCGAGTTCGCCGGTGACGACGTTCACCTCCCGGAGCGAGTCGAGCAAAAAGAGGTTTGCGTGCGGCGTCTCGATGATGCTCACATGCTTCGATTCGACCGGCGAGTCATCGGAACGCTGAGTCGACAGCGCACTGTACAACGGGTCGCGGTCGTCGTGGTTCCCCATCGTCACGTGCAGCGGCAACCCGGCTTCTGCAAGCGGCCGGATGCAGGAGGCGAAGTTGGCGTAATCATCGGGGAGTCCTTTCAAATAGGCACAATCACCATTGACGATGACACCCGCCGGCTTTGTCGACAGTCCCGATAGCTCGCCGACGACCTGTCGCAAATTGCCGGTCATGTTGACCTCACGCGCCTCGACGTCCGGTCGCTTGGGAATATGCGTGTCGGCCAGCAAGGCAATGACGTTTGCGTCAGCCTCCTCGGCCGCCCAACCGGTCGGCAGCACAGCCAGACTCGCTGCCGCCGAGCCACCGGCAAGCAACGTCCGACGGGAGATGGGTGAAACGTGAATCGGCATCGCAGAGTCCTCAAGTTCACAGATGGTCGCAGCGGTTCGGTGCAATTTCGGTCCAGTATAATGGATGGCCACGAAGGTTGCCGCCATCATTGGCGCGGCTTAGAGTAGCCGTTGTCATACGTCGGCGGCCGATCTGATCTTGCCCAGGGCGCCGCGACCAAGGTGGGCTGGAATCCAACTGAGATATGCCCTTCGAAGGAGGTTCGCAGATGTTTACGCGTTGCGCTGTTCGTGTTCGGTCCGTTCGATCTGGCAATGAGCGGGAAAAAAGTGTCCGGTACCTTTTGTGCAAAGCACCCGGAGGGCGAGTCCCTTGCAAAAGGTACCGGACACTTTTTTCCCGCACGAACCTTGGCCTTTTGTGGCGTGCCGTATTTGCGCTGCTGCTGCTTGGTGCCGCGATGCCGACAGTCGACGCCCGGGCTCCCAACATCGTCCTGATGGTCTGCGACAACCTCGGATACGGCGACGTTGAACCCTTCAATCCCGAGTGTCTCAATCGCACGCCGAATCTCAACCGGATGGCGGCCGAGGGCCGTCGCTTCACGCACTTCTACGTCACCAGCGGCGTCTGCACGCCCTCCCGTTCGAGCATCATGACCGGGTCTTACCCCCGCCGCATCAACATGGACGTCACCGACGGGCGTGTGCTCCGGCCTGTTTCCCCGATCGGGCTCCACCCCGAGGAGGTGACCGTCGCCGACGTTCTCCAGCAGGCCGGCTACGCCACCGCTGCGATCGGTAAATGGCATCTCGGCGATCAGGAACCCTACCTGCCGACCCGACGCGGCTTCGACTCCTTTTTCGGTTTGCCGTACAGCGACGACATGACGCCCCGCGATGGCCGCGACTGGCCGGAGTTGCCCCTGCTGCGCAACGAGGATGTGATCGAGGCCCCGGCCGACCGCAACCTCCTCACGCAACGCGAGACCGAGGAGGCGATCAACTTTATCCGCGAACATCGCGACCAACCGTTCTTCCTCTACATGCCTCACAACATGCCTGGCAGCACGCGCGAATCGTTCGCCAGCGAGGCGTTTCGCGGCCGCTCGGACAACGGCACGTGGGGCGACGCGGTCGAGGAGTTGGACTGGTCGGCCGGCCAGATTCTGGACGTGCTTCAGGAGTTGGAACTGGCGAAGGACACCCTAGTGATTTGGATCAGTGACAACGGCGCCCCGCCAAGCGGCTCGAACCTGCCGCTGGGCGGGCGAGGCTACACTGCGGCCGAGGGCGGTCAACGCGTGCCGTGCATCGCTTGGTCGCCGGGGCGCGTCCCCGCCGGAACAACCTGCGATGAACTCGCCAGCACTCTCGATTTCATGCCCACCTTCGCTCATCTCGCCGGCACTGAGCCGCCCACCGACCGCCGGCTCGACGGCTTCGACATCCGGCCGCTGCTGATGGAGGAGTCCGGGGCGAAGTCGCCCTACGTTGCTTTCTACTACTATGAGGCGGATCAGTTGCAGGCGGTGCGAAGCGGGCGGTGGAAGCTTTATCTGCCGCGGCCGCAGTGGGGACGTCGCCTGCCCAACCCCGCCATCGTGCCCGGGGAACCACTCCTGATCGACGTGACGACCGATCCTGGTGAAACGACCGACTTGGCCGCCAAGTACCCGCAACTGGTCGCCCAGCTCGAGGCGCTGGCGGAGGTTGCGCGCAAGGACCTCGGCGACGGTGATGAGCCTGGGCAAAACCAGCGCCCCCACGGTACCGTGGACAACCCGCGTCCGCTGGTGCTCTCCCCTTGAACCATCAGGTCAAATCGCGCCCCGCCCCCTCCGGCCAAGGCTTCTGCCAGCGGTACAGATGCAGCGGAGGCATGTTGAACAGAACAAGCGAGACATGCGGTTTCCCAAACAGGTCCCCCACATAGTCGCTGATCCGGTCACGCACCTGATAGGCGAGAAACGTTCCGCCGGCGGGGAGGGCCGCGTGGATGGCAACGACAATCTTCCGCGCCGTCGTGGCGTCGATGGTGGAGAACGGGATCCCCGAGACGATCACGTCTGGCCTCGTCAATGTGTGTTGGTCCAGGATCGTCGAAAGATTCGCTGCATCCCCCTGGTGAACCCGAAGTCGCGGATCGCGGATCGATTCGAGTTGGCGGGCAAACTCCGGGACCAGCTCGATCGCGAGCAACCGGGCATCGTCGCCAATCGCCTCCAGAAGTGCTGCCGTGGTCCCACCGGTTCCCGGCCCCAATTCGACGACCAGTTTCGCGTCGGTAAACGCCTCGTCCCGACAAAGCCGTTGCCTGAGAAATTCAGAGCTGGGGATGACCGCCGCAACCACGCTTGGTTGTCTCGCCAGACCACGGACAAAGGTGAGCGTCGAGCGCAATCCCGAACCGGTGGGCAAAGGGCGACTGGGAGTGTGTGACATCATAGATCACTCATGCACGGAATGGTCAAGTTCGGGGGGAGGCCATCTCAAACCACCCGCCCACCGACGTAGCACAGGCTGCCCGCCTGTAAACCGACAATCCAACACGCACAGGCAAGCCCCCGTTGCAAAACACCAACAACCGAGAACCCCAACTACGCAATGAAACCCCAAATATGCAAAGGCTGTGCCAGGACTCGCGGTTTTGAACAACGAAGGAGACTGCGGCCGCATGGAAGATCTCCGCGGTCAGGTACAACATTTGCCGCCGATTCTCGGGTTGAAAAGCTCGTCACTCGCGAACATCCTGCGTAAGATGCGCGTTCAGGCCGTCGATCGCGCGCGGTGACGATCCGACTCGGCGAGCCAGACGCATAAGGAGACTCGCTCAATGCTTGAAATCATTCGATCGACCCTGCTGCTCGGCCTGGGGGCCGGTGTGATCACGAAGGAAAAGGCCGACCAAGCAATCCGGGGACTGGTGGAGCAAGGGAAATTGACCAAGGAAGAAGCGGAGCGGTTGGCCAATGAGTTGGTCAATAGCGGAAGCGAGCAATGGCACGAGGTTCAGGACGGGCTGCGGGAGTCGGTACGCAATGTTCTTGAGTCGGCCGGGGTCGCCCGGGCGACGGACCTGCAGCGGTTGACGCTTCAACTGGAAAACGCCCAGCAGCGGATCGCGATGTTGGAAGACCAAATGAGCAAGCTGGTTGCGTCCCAAATGGCGAGCCCCGGAGGCGAAGAGCCGTTGCCGTGATTGGCACTTGAACCGCGTCGGCCCAAATCCGATTTTCCGAAAAAGGGACAATTGTCCCGACGCCCCCCGGGCGAGACGGTCGCATCCTGCGAGGCTTCGTTCAGTCGGCGGCGAATTCGGCGGTCAGTTCTTCTCGAAGCCGCAGTAGGCGGTCGCGAATCTCCGGAGCTTGTTCGGCCCGATTGTGTTGCTCACCGGGGTCCGCTTCCAAATCCGCCAGGAACAGCTTCTCCGGCAATCGACCCCCACATGCCCGGTCGCATAGCCGCCATCGCGAAACACTTCCCCAATGGTGGTCTCGGACGCGTCCATCGGTCCGTTGCCCGGTTGGCCCGCGCGCGCCGGAAAGCGGCCGGTCAACAGCCCGACACGACTGGCCGAGCAAACCGGGGCGGGAGCGTACATCTGCGTCATACGTAGCCCCTCGGCGCCCAGCCGATCGAGATTGGGCGTCTGCAGGTCCTCCACCCGTAACAGCCCATGTCAATCGAGCCTTGGTCGTCGCCGTAGATAATCAGTACGTTGGGCCGATCGGCGGCGGTCGCTGGAAGAGCAATCGACGCCAATCCCAGAATCACCAGGCAACCCACCAGGAATCGGCATGACAGGGAGACGCGTGGAATCAAGCGGGGGGGATTGTGTATGCGCATGGGTTCAACGAAAAATAGCGTAAAAATCAGGTGCGGGAAAAAAGTGTCCGGTACCTTTTGTGCAAAGCACCCGGAGGGCGAGTCCCTCGCAAAAGGTACCGGACACTTCTTTCCCGCTCATTGCTTACTCACGGTTGGTCCTTCAGATACGCCAACAGTTCCAATATCTCGTCGCGGGTGTACTGGTCCAGCAGCGCCTTGGGCATCATCGAGGTCGACGACTTGACCATTTCCTCGATGTCGTCTTGGTCAATCACCGTCGGTTCCGGCGACTCCGGATTCGTGAGCAACGTCACGGAATCCTGGTCTTCTTCGACGACGATTCCGGAAATCGACTGGCCGTCGACGGTCAACACCAATTGCATCGCGTATTGCTCGTCGACGCGGTGGGAGGGGTCGAGGATTTCGCGAAGCACCGCCTCGGAGTCCCCTTTCCAACGTTCATACACGTCGGTCAGCTCCGGCCCCATCTCGCCGCCGTCGTCGCCCATCTTGTGGCAGCCCAAGCAGGAGGCTTCGACGAATAACCGCTCGCCGATCTCAGGCGATCGCCCCCGCAATCCGCTGTCCAAGTCCTGCGCGAAATCATCCACCGTCCAAGCTTGTACAAAATCACGGTTGCTGCCGACCGGGTCCTCCGGTTCGATAGGATCTTGAAGCCACGCGTCGAGGTCCTCGACCACCACCATCACGCCATACATTCGGTACCAATGCTGCGGGAAGGTGCAGACGTACGGGTATTCCCCCGGCTCCGCGGGCGCGTCGAAGGTCAACCGCTCCTGTTGATGAGGTTGGACCGCGTCGGTCGCGAATAGAACTTGGTCGGACTCCGGCACGTACTGTTTTCCCTCCCAGCCTCCAGCCGGGCCGGTGGCGAGTCCTGCCTGGGCAACGTCCTGGAGCGCCCCAGGAACCGTGACGACCAAGTTGTGCGGCATCAGGTCTTCGTTTTGCAACACCACTTGAACCGGGCGTCCCGCTTCGACGGCAAAGTAGGGAACGTCGTACCGCATTTCCTCTTCGATCGTTCGGATGCGGACAACGCGCACCGTCACTTCCCGCAACCGGTCCCGGTAGGAACGGGCGAGTTCCACCGGCAGCTGTGGCAGCAGCTGATCGGCCAACTGCATCGCGTCGATAAACGCATCGGTCGTCCGCCGCTCGGCGGGCGTCGACTCGGCATGTTCGACCAACGTATCGAGCAGTTCAGCGGCAACGGTCTCGTCCCGTTCCGACGCGGGAACCTTCAACAGGGTACGGACGGCGGCGTTGCGATCCTTGGCGTGGGCGGCCAACGGAGCCACCAAACGAAAGGTTTTGTCTTGAGCCTGCGGGATCGATGCGAGGGTTTCGATGGCTCCCTGACGAACCGGCGGCGTATCCGTTTGACGGACCAGACCGACGATTCGCTCCCGTTCCGCATTCCGCATCTCGGCTGCAGGAACACGGCGGATCCCGGCCAACCAAGCGAGCGTCGATTCTGTGTCGGTCTCGGCCAGGTCCCACGCTTGGTCGGAGTCTCCCGCCACGATCAAACCCGCGAACCCGACTCCACGCACGGTTTGCTTCATCGATCGGGCGGCCTCAACCAACGCCCCGCGGTGTTCCCGCAGCGTCGCGGGCGAGAGCTCCAGCAGCATCCCCGCCAGCTGGTTCAACGTCTGTCGCGATTGCCGATTTTCCCCCGGTACCTCCTCCAGTGCTGACAACAGCACCGAAGCCGGATCGCTGTCCCGCAGCGTCGCCAACGCCTCGACCGCCTCTTGGCGGTACTGCGGTGACATGCCGGCGCGGGTCAGGATTGCTTGATAAACCGGCGCGTACTTGGGGTCATCGGTGCCCCGCTCGACCAACAACAGCCGCTGGTTGTCCAAGCGGCCGAGCTGGTACTCCACGATCCGCGGACTCTTGTCCAAAAACACCGTCGGACGCTCGACGTCCGCGTCATCACTGGGCTCGCCCTGGTGATGGCCCGCGTGATCGTGCTGGTGCGTTTGCCCGGCCAAGGGCGAATGCAGAAAACCAGCTGCCGCGACCAGCGGCAACACGAACAAAAACTGACGATTCATAGAACCTCAATTGAAAAATGAAAGACGTGCTCCGGCGCCAACTCATGACGGTATCCCCGAATCATCGCTGTTCTAAGCCCCGCATGGTTTCATCGAGGCAGTACTGCAGGTAGTCATCCATGTCGTGTTCAAGGACGCCTAGAGCCAGCTCGATCGCCTCATCGCCATGAAGGAAACTCGCCGCGCGAACCGCCTCCAGACGTACCCGCGGATGGGCATCGTGGATACATGCCCGCAGCCGGTCCATCGGGTCCTCGACCTCCTCAAGCCAAAACGAGAGGACTCGCGTGGCGGCCGCCCGCGCCCGGTGGTCGTCGGCCGCCAGGAGCCGATCGAGAAGTTCCTCCTCGATCACGTGATGCGTTTGAAATACCCACAGACCTTCCAACAAATGATGGGTCGTTTCAGGAGCCTCGGGGTCGAGGTTCTCAATCCACGCCCGCACCGCCGGGACGACGTCATCGGTGTCCCGTTGACCCAACTCGCGGCGGGCGCGGTAGCGGGTTCGGTCCTCTTGGATTTTGAGCAGTTCCAACAGGTCCGGGATCGGTTCCCCAGCGATCTTGGCCGGTTCCAGTCGCGGCCGTGAGGGGTAGGTGACCCGCCAAATTCGCCCGTGACTGCTATCCCGGTGAGGTTCCCGAAGGTTGTGCTGGAGGTGTCCGATCAGGGCATTGTGCCAGTCGACGATGTACAGCGATCCGTCGGGCGCCACCTGCACGTCCACCGGCCGGAAATTGCCATCCTTGCAAGAGACAATCGGATCCACCTCCGTGCCGACAAATCCCGAACCCTCTTCGCGGATCTCATGGTTCAACACAGCCCGGTCGCCGATGCAGTTGGTGACCAGGAAATTGCCTTGGACCTCCGGTGGGAAATGCCGGCTCGACAAGATCGCACATCCGGCGAGCGGGCGCGTCCGTTTTTCATAAAACCGGGGGAACGAGTAGCCCGGATCTCCCCCAGTTTCATTTGCCATCCGGCGATGTTGTGAACCGCCCGGGTGCTTGAGCGGGAAATCGATTCGCCCAGTGAGCGGGGCCGCCCAGTAGGCGTAGCCCGGAGAGGCGTCGCCGATGAAATTCTGCCCCCAGCGATCGAAGACATGCCCCCAGGGGTTGGCGAAGGCGAAGTTGGCGTGCACGCCGAGCCGTTCGGTGCGGGGGTGGTAGGCCCAAACTCCTGCCTCATGCAGCCGGGTCACCCCATGAGGGGTCTCGACCTGGGAGAACTTGAACGTCCCTTCTTGGAAGTACAGGTTGCCTCCGGGGCCCCATTCGAAGGCGGCGATGCCGTGATGCGAATCGGCCGAATCGAACCCGACGAGCTTCCGCGTCACGATATCGGCCCGGTCGCCTCCGTCCTCGTCGCGCAGAAACAGAAGATCAGGCTGCTGGGCGACATAGGCGCCGCCGCTTCCCAGTTCAAATCCAGTCGGTTGGTGCAGCCCATCGGCGAAAACCTTGCATTCGTCCGCCGTCCCGTCGTCGTTTTGGTCTTCGAGGATCAGCAGCTTGTCATCCAGTTCCGTCTTCGGTTTCCACTGCGGGTAGGACTGCATCGTCGAAACCCACAATCGGCCCTCGTTGTCGAACTGCAATGCTACCGGGTTGGCAAGCTCTGGAAACTCCTCCTCGGAGGCGAACAGCTCGATCTCGTAACCGGGGGCCAACTCGAATAACGCGAGCTGTTCGTCGGACGTCAAGTATTCCAAGGACCCGAGTTTGCCGTGCTCTTTGTTCGGGTCGTCCGGCACCCCGACGTTGCTCTTGGGTTGAATGAACGGCAGGGTGTTGCTGTCGTCGACCTCCGGGGGAACCGGTTTGCCCTGGGCGATCGCCCAGATCCGGGCGTCGCGGTTGGCCGTCATCTCATCCAGGATCTCCCGCTCCCGCTCCATCACGTCCCGGTTGCGATAGGTCCCGTCGGATCCCGCTTCGCCGCGAGCCCCGTAGATCGAGTAGCCATTGACCGCGCGGTAGCGGTGCCACCAATGAAAGTTTTTGTCGTCAACGGCGGCCTTCACGCTCGCGTCCACCTCGCTCGGGCCCCCGGGACCGAACAGCGCCTCTTGAAACAACGGAGCCAGCTCTGCATAGCCGGCGTCGTTCAGATGGGCGCCGTTCAACGTCAACCGCTGGTCGCTGGAGCCGAACAGTGTCCGTGTCGGCGTGAACAGGTCGGCAAACCCGACTCCCGTTTGCTCGGCGACCTGTTGCAGCGCGGAAGCATAAAGTGACAACCGCCGATTGTGCTCGCTGCCGTCCGGTAAATTCGGATCGCCCGTGTCCTCGAACGCAATCGGTGAAACGAGCACCACCCGGGGTGGCCCTTGCCCGCTGTAATCCTGCAACCGCGTGTGCTCGACCAACCGGGTCATCTGAGACTTGAACTCCTCCAAGCCCGACTCCCCGGCAAAGGACTCACTGAAACCGAAAAAGTACAACACCACGTTGGCACCGCTGTGCTCCAAGTGGACATCCGGTTCCCCGAAATCCTGCGATCGGATCCGCAGTTCGGGCTCATCACCGGGGAAACAGAGGTTGCGGACGGTCAACTCCAGCTCCGGAAAACGCTGGTGCAGCAGCGATTCCCACTGGTTCTGGTGCTGCATCCGCTCGCCAAGGGCGTTGCCCACCAGACAGATGTGGTCGCCCGATTGCAGCTCCAGCGTGGCGGCGGAGCTGGTAAGAGGGATCAGGCTGAAAACCAGGAGCGTAAAACAACGAAAAGCCACTCTATTCATGATGGTCAATTGGGGAGGGATGGTCGATTCGGGGGGAAACGTTGAGGTGGGAAGGCAAGTGTCCCTTCCCGGCCGACAACCATCGTCGTCGGCTGGGGGGTCGGCTGTGTGTCAGGCAGGGCACGGGGTTTCCGGCAACTCGTCGGGGTGCCAGAATTTTCAGCCTAGCTTAACCTGAATCGGTCCGATTGTGGACTTGAAATCTCCCGCCCACCCCCACTCGCCGACCCTTCTTGCTCCACCACATCTCGATCCCTCCGTCGGTCAGCCGTCGTCCCGTCCCCACTGAGGTGATCGCGCACGTGCACTCAGCGCGGTGTCGGGTCCAGGCGTTCCAGGACCGCTGGGATCGACCGCAGATCGAGCAGTTCGTGGCGGCGGACTACGAGTTGGTTTATCAAACGCTCGACTGGCTGCTCAAGACCCAGGCACCATTGGGCCGCCGGTTCCTGGAGTGGGGCTGTGGCTTCGCGGTCATCACCGCGATGGCAGCTTCACTAGGGTTGGATGCGATCGGCATCGAGTCTGAAGCGGTGTTGCTGCATCACGCCGGGACCACGCTTGACGATTGGGAGTTGCAAGCGGAGCTGGTGGCCGGCAACTTCCTGCCCCCCGGTTCGGAGTCCCTTGCCGACGACCCGACCCTGCCGAGCCTGGGACACAATGTTCCTTGTGGGTACCACGCCATGGGGCTGGATCTCGACGATTTCGCCATCGTCTATGGCTATCCGTGGCCCGGGGAAGAACGGTTTCACCAAGCGGTGTTCCAGCGGCATGCGGCCCGCGGAGCCCACCTACTGCAATTCTGCGGCCCCAACGACCTCCGACTCTGGCGGAAGGCCTAAGCGGACCCCCTCAGAGAACGCTCGTCAAGATCGCATTCTCGGCACCGGTGCGCACCGCCACACGGATATGGCGGGGGATACCAAAAGAGGAACAGTCGCGCACCAAAATATGGTGAGCAAGCAGGCGTTCCCGCACCGCAGCGGCATCGCTGACCGGCAGAAGAAAAAAATTGGCTGCACTCATGACGAACGTAAACCGCTGTACGGCCAATCGCTGCAGCAGCTCGGCCTTTGCATCGCGCAGCCGTGCGAGAGAGCTCTCTGAATAACATCGATCCTCGATGGCCGCGACACCGGCCGCTTGCGCCGGTGCACTGACGTTCCAAGGAACGCGCCGCTGATTCAATCGCCGAATGACCTCTCGATCGGCGACGGCATACCCCAGCCGCAATCCGGCAAGGGCGTGAAATTTCGTCATCGAGCGCAGCACAATCAGGTTTGAAAAATCCACCGTGGCAATGGAAGTAGCCGAGTCCACAAACTCGATATAAGATTCGTCGACAACGAATTGAGTGTCACTGTATAACGCCACCCAAGAAAGAATCGTTTCCGGCTCGATCATTTGGCCCGTCGGATTATTTGGGTTACACAGGAACACGATTCGCCGCATTCGCCGGCGCAATGCGGCCTCGATCGATTCGATCGGGACAGCAAATCCAGACTCAGGTGTCGCCCGACACTGTTCGACCCGAGCTCCCGTCAAACGAGAGGCTCTCGCGTATTCGCCGTACGTGGGACCGACGATCAGGACGTCGTCACCGGGCCGCAGCAGTAGCTGGGCTAACGACTGCAACAATTCGCTGCTGCCGTTACCGACGGCGATCCGGTCGATGGTGATCGCTTCACGTTCGGCAATCGTCTCCCGCAGCCGCAGGCATTCTCGGTCGGGATACCGGTCCAGTATCGAGTTGCAGACAGCTTCCCGGACCCGCGGGGAGGGGCCAAACGGATTGACGTTCGAGCTGAAGTCGATCACGTCACGCGGATCGATGCCCCGGCGCTTCATTTCGCTGTGGTCGATCGCTCCATGATACGCTTCTTCCATCGCCCCGCCGGTGGCGTCGTCCTGTGGCGATTGGCGGCAACGGTCGAACATCACAGTGACCCTCCGCGAAACAGCCACAGGCCTGCGGTCCCCGCGGCGATGCCAGAGGTGAGCCATAGCAACCGCACCGTGCGAGCGATATCCGACACATCGGGTTGGCGCTGGCCGCTTCCCAATCGGTAACTCCCCACTCTCCTAAGTTCAACGCCAAGCACACCTGCCGCGGCGCTCATCGGTTGGCCCGCATTGGGACTGGTGGTGGCGTTCCGATCACGAAACCAGACGGACAGGCCCGCCAACGGTCGTGATGTGGTCATCCAGCCGGCGATCAAGATCATCAACGCCGTCAGACGCGCAGGAATGAGATTCAACAGATCGTCAATCCGTGCTGCGGGCTTTCCCAGCCATTCGAATTTGTCACTCCGGTATCCCACCATCGCATCGCAGGTATTCATGAAACGGTAGACGAGTGCGGCGGGAAGTCCGCCAATCGCGAAGTAGAACAGCGGTGCGACGATGGAATCACTGGCGTTTTCGGCCACCGACTCGATCGTGGCCGCGGCGATCTGCGACTCATCGAGCTCCGACGTTTTGCGGCTGACCAGGTGAAGTGCAAGTCGCTGGCGTGCGGCCGGCAGATCTCCAGACCGGATCCCAGCTTCAACCGCCGCGGCCGCCTGGGCCAGCGACTGGATGCTGAAAGTCTGCTTCAAGACCAATGCCTGCACTCCAGCCACAACCAACAAGGACTGTCCGGCGGTGAGCGATTCGATCTGCCAACCGAGCACGGCGCATACCGCTCCACCGCTAGCCACCAGCACAAACCCGGACGCCAAGGCAAGGATTCGTCCTGATTTCGGGGCGACAAAGCAGAACCACGCGATCCCTTGCCCCATCCAAGCCACCGGATGCCAACGGTTGGATAGTTCTCGGAATGAAAAATCGATGATGATCGCCAATACCAGTGCGATACCCCCGGCAGTAAGTTCCATCGGACCCATCGCTATCCGCCCGAGCCGTGCGTTGGATTCAGCGGCACCACCAACGGCGTGTCGTGGACCGGGTGAGGGATGACCATCACCTGAACACCGAACGCCGCCTCGATCAACTCCGCTCGCAAGACGTTATCAGGTTCTCCAGTGGCGACGATCGAACGATTGTGCAGCAGAACGAGTCGATCGCCGTACAGCGAAGCGTGATTGAGATCGTGGAGCGTGAGGACGATCACCATTTGCAGTTCGCTTGCCATCCGACGAATCATCGAGAGCATCTCCACCTGATATCGCACATCAAGCCCGGCTGTCGGTTCGTCCAGCAGCAGAATCCTTGCCTCTTGCGCCAACGCACGGGCGAACACCATACGTCTCCATTCGCCGCCGGAAAGTTCGGTGATCGCGCGGGTTCGCAGCCCTGTCAAGTCGGTCGTTTCCAGTGCCCGATCCACCGATTGGCGATCCGATAACGTCAGGGGAAGCATCCAACCGCGGTGCGGCGCCCGGCCCAAGGAAACGGCATCGACCACCGAGAGCGGCCAATCCCGACGTTCATTCTGCGGCATCAGTGCGATCTGGCGCGCCAACCGCTGGCCGCTCAATTCGTTGATGTCTCGGTCATCGAGCAAGACGTGTCCCGCACTGGGGCGAAGCCGACGGGAAAGTGCACGCAGCAACGTCGTCTTGCCGGCACCATTGGCCCCCAGCAAAATCACGACCTGACCGGGATGCAGCTGCAGGCAGACGTCGTCCAGCACGGTTCGTTTGGTGTAACCACACGTCAAGTTTTCAGCTGCGAGGATGCTCATGTCTGGGCCACAAACTCTTGCTGACGGGTCTTGAGCAGAAACAGAAAAAACGGGCCGCCCAGCAGTGCTGTGACGACACCGACCGGCAGCTCAGCCGGCGCCACCACGGTCCGTGCCAGGTCATCAGCGACCAGCAGCAAAATCGCCCCGACCAGCGCGCTGGCCGGAATCAACCAAATGTGACGCGGCCCGATCAACGAACGGGCGATGTGCGGTGCGATCAGACCCACAAACCCAATCACACCCGCTGCGGCGACAGCGGCAGCCGTGGCGATACTGGCGGCGACAACCACCAGCAGACGCAGGCCCGTGAGACTCAGCCCCAATGAGGCAGCGGTCTCTTCCCCAAACGCCAACGCATCCAGACCGCGGGAAAGCGATGCGAGGGCGACGATGCCGACCCCGGCAAGCACGGCGGTGGTCGCCACCACCGACCAACTCTTGCCCGACAAACTCCCCATCAACCAGCCGAAGATCGCCACCAATTTTTCATCGTTCATGAACATCAACAACGACATGATCGCACTGACCAGGCTGCTCAAGGCGACACCGGCGAGCAATAGTGACAACGTCGGCACCTGACGACCGGCCGATGCAATGCCATAAACCGCAGCGACCGCGGCGAGGGCCCCCAGTAGCGCCGAGAGCGAAATCGCGCCCAGCCCCAGCACGGTCATCTGCAGCCCCAGTATGATCGCAATCGTCACCCCGAGCCCCGCACCGCTGGAGGCACCGATCACAAAGGGGTCGGCGAGCGGATTGCGGAAAAGCCCCTGGTAACCGGCGCCGGCGGCCGCCAGCGATGCCCCGACCAACGCCGCCGTCAGCAGCCGCGGTAGACGCATCTGCAGCAAAATCACTCGCTCGGTCGGACCCAGCGAACGCTGGTCGACGCCGAACAGCAATTCCACGATTCCACCGGCCGGAATCGGGACAGCGCCAATCCCAAGGCTGACGGTAAGGGCAACCACCAACAGCAGCGCCAACAACGAGAGGGTAATCACAGCTCGTTTCACAGCGCACGGTCCTGACGCTCATCCCGGTCGCCTGACTCGATGTCCAACGAGGGCGACGAGAACCGCTCCGGATAGAGGACGGAGACGATCTCCTCCAATGCGTCGACCAGGCGAGGGCCACATCGCGATACTTTGTCGCCATCAATCAAGTGTACGCGTTGCTCCCGAATCGCGCGGACTCGGCTCCACCCGGGGCGGGTCAAGATGCTTCGAATCGTGACCGGCGCGGCGTGGGTCGAAGGAGCCAGGATCACGTCGGGATCGCCGTCAACGACCACTTCCGGACTGACTTTCGGATACCGGACCGGTGTCTTTTCAAACAGGTTCCGGCCGCCCGACAAGCTCAACAATTCGCCGATAAATGATTGCGGGCCCGCGGTCATCAGCGGATCGTCCCAGACCTGATAAAAGACCTTGGGACCGTCCCCTGCAGGAATTCGGTCGGTGACCGCTTCCACTCGCTGTTGCATCGACTCGACCAGGGCTTTGGCCTGACGCGTGTTGCCAGTGACGCGGCCGAGCATCCTCGTCTGTCGGTACAAGCCTGCCAGAGACTCCGGTCCCAAGGCGAGCACCGGAATCCCGAAACGTTCAAGATTCTTCAGCAGTGGTTCGTGGTTGTCCCATTTGCACAGCACCAGATCGGGCTCGAGAGCGACGATGCTTTCCTGATTGATGCTTTCCAGCGTTCCGCCACCGACGCGTGGAAGATCCTTCGCTGCGGGCGGGTAATTGCAATACTTTGTCGCCCCCACGATCCGCTCGCCGGCTCCAATTCCGTAGAGCACTTCGGTCATCGACGGCGTGAGCGACACAATGCGTTGAGGCGATGCGACGAAGCTCACGCGGCGCTCAAGACGATCGGCAACGGTGACCGCGGAATCAAACGCAGACGGTTCGCTGTCGGTAACCGCACGACGTCGCCCCGCCTCGCTGCTTTCCGTCACCGCGTCACCGGCCTGGTCGCGACAGCCGGAGACAGTCCCGATAAGCAACGCCAGAAGGGCAATCCAGGGCAGCCCGCTGACCGCGGACTCCCCCCGCACCCAGCGCAGTCCCCGACCTGATGAAGATGGTTTCATGAATTTCGAAGCCCTTGAGATATCAGTTCGTCGGCGGCCTGTTCGGCCGAGGTTGCCAGCTGTCGGACGTCAACGGCCAGCCCGGCCACCATCCAATAGGTGACCTCGGCTTCGTTGGCGAGCATTTGGTTCGCTCGTCCGAGGAGATCGCGAAACAGTCGCCCCAGCGGCGTTTCCGGAACGAGCCCTTGCCCCACCTCGCCGGAGACGACAAGGATCGACGCCGCACCGCTGCGGGCGGCCGCGATCAGCGTTTCGGTTTCCTCCGTCACTCGTCTTTCCGCCAACGCCGCATCCCCTTCCGATTGCAGCATGGCATTGCTGACCAGCAGCGTCAGGCAGTCGACCAAAATGACCGGTGGCGGCGAATCGAGGGCCATGATCGCGCGGCCCGTCCCGGACGGTTGTTCCAACGTCTGCCAACCTGCCGGACGCGCGCGACGGTGATGGTCGATGCGGTGAACCATTTCGTCGTCGCCGGGCTCGGCCGTCGCGACGAATAACACGTCGTCTCCCCCCAAACAATGGGCCAGCTCTTGGGCAAAGCGGCTCTTCCCACTGCGTACGCCGCCGAGGACCAACACCAGTGACTGCATCAGACCTGACTCCTGTGCGGGGCGCGACAACGATCGATCCATACCAGGGCTCCGCATGCTGGAACCAACTCGATCCACTGAGCGGCCGGAAGCTCGCATCGGCGACCGAGACAGGCCGCAATTGGGCCGCCATGGGTGATGGCGATGGTCAATCCCGGAACTCGCCTTTTTTGATACCAGCTCCAAACGCGATCGGCCAGTTCATTGGTCGTTTCCCCACCCCCCGGTCGAAAGCCTCCGGGGTCGGAAATCATTTTCATCATCTCATCACCATACCGCCGATAGATGCCGTCCCACGATTGCAGCTCCCAGCTTCCGAAATTACGCTCCGCTAAAGCTGCGTCGCACTCGGCGGCGATTCCTGTCAGCTCCGACAAGCTGGTTGCGAGCCATGACGTCCGCTCCAGACCACTGTGGAGGATCCACTTCACCGGAAGCCGCGCTAACTGGTGAGCAATGGCGAGGCTCTGTCGGCGCCCTTCTGGACTCAGCTCGACGTCGCTGCGGCCGTAACAGACGCCGCGATACCGTAGATCCACTTTCGGATGTCGAACCAGCAGGATCGGAAGAGCACAC
>CAYWXT010000027.1:0-33085 GCA_964462125.1 uncultured Pirellulaceae bacterium
TCCCAGGACGCAGCCCACCCCTCCCGACACCACCGAGAAGCGGATCGAGGCAATTGAACGGGGTGCCCCCGCACAACATCGTCGGCGAGCCGTGCAAACGGGACACTGCGCCCTGCATCGGGTTGGCAGCCGCGATCGTCTCCCAGCAGGATCCGCAAGCCACGATGCTGGTCATGCCTTCGGACCACGTGATCACCAACCGACAAGCGTTCACCGATGCTGTGAAGGCGGCGGAACAGCTGGTGGAGGACGACCCTGAGCGGATCGTGACGTTCGGGATCCGCCCGACCTATCCCGCCGAATCGTTTGGCTACATCGAGCGCAGCGATGCGATCTCCGCCAAGGGAGCGTCCGCGTTTCAGGTCGCGCGGTTCCGCGAAAAACCGGATCGTGCGACGGCGGAGCAGTACCTGGGGAGGGGGACGTTTTATTGGAACAGTGGGATTTTTGTTTGGCGTGCCGCAACCATCCTGGATGCCCTGCAACGATTTGAACCGGAGATGTTCGGTCACCTGCAAACGATTGCAAATACCGTCGGCACCGACGCCTTCCAAGGAACGTTGGAACGAGAGTTCGCCGCGATCGAGGGCAAGTCGATCGATTATGCCGTGATGGAGCGTTACCCCAAGGTCATTGTCATCGAGGCCCCATTTCCCTGGGACGACGTCGGCAGCTGGCAAGCTCTCGCGCGGTTGCAACCGGCGGACGAACAGGGCAACACCATCGTTGGCAGCCACGTCGGGATCGATACCCAAAACACGATCGTCTATGGCGAGCCAGGACACACAATCGTCACCATCGACGTCAAGAACTTGATCGTGGTGCAAACCGCCGACGCAACCCTGGTGGCATCCAAGGAGTCGGAAGAGCGCGTTCGCGAAGCGGTCCAGGAACTCGAAGCCCGCAAGCTCAAGGAACTGCTCTGAGAGACGCGCTCCCGGGAGGCGATCGGTTGCTTTCGTGTTCGGCTTGGAGTTTAATCCAAGCTTCCTCGTCATCCGATCGACAATCCTTTCCGTGGGTGTGTTCGGCAATCGGGATGGCGATTGGCGCCGAGGCTTGAGCTGACCCCATAAAAGACGGGATGGAGCACGGATGCAGACGTCGATCATGGGGCTGTGGCGACAATGCTGGCTCAGGCGGGGGCTTCGCTCGGCACGCCACCGTTGCGAGTATTGGGGTTTGATCTGGTTGGTCCGGGGGATTCCCATGCTCTCACGAACGTGGGTGTTGCGATTGGCCAGTGTTGTCGGCCGGGTCGCCTATTGGGTGGACGGTAGCGGCCGCCGCTTGGCGTATGAGAACCTGTCGTTGGCGGTCGAGCACGGCGGGTTGGACTTGGCCGGCCGCACTCCCCGCGATGTCATCTGTGCGTCCTACGCGAACTTCGCCCGCAACTTTCTCGATCTCTTTTGGTTCGCCGGTTTGACGGCGGAGCAGGTCTGGAAGTGGGTGGAGGTTGAGGGGAGCGAGACTCTGCAGCAGCGGGCGCGGGGTTCCCGGGGAGCGATTCACGTCACCGCGCATTTCGGGATGTTTGAATTATCGAGTCTCATCGTCGGATTCCTCGGCTTGCCGCTTCACATCGTGGCCAGGGATTTCCGCAACGTTCAGCTGACGGAAGTTTTTAGTCGCGCGCGGGAATCGAGCGGGCACCGCGTGCACCACCGTAACGGCGTGATGCTGAAGCTGCTGCGACTGTTGCGCAACGGGGGGCATGTGGCGATGCTGCCCGACTTGTCGGTCCCGCCTCAGGGCGCCGCAACGATCATCCATCTGTTCGGTATCCCCGCCTCGGTGACCGCCCTGCACGTGGAACTCTCCAAACGCTGCGCGGTACCGATCATCGCGGCAGTCTGTGAACCCATCGAGGACGGCAAGACCAAACTGAGGATCTTGGATGTATTCGACCCGCCGGCGGATGGGTCCCGCCGTGGCAGCCGAGTGAAACGGCGCGAGATGACTCAGCGGATTTGGGATCGCTTCGAGACGGCGATCCACCGGCGCCCGGAACTGTGGCTGTGGATGTATCGGCACTGGAAGTTCCGCCCCCTCGATGCGACTCCGGAGAGTGATACGAAAAGTTCGGAAGTTCCGGCGGAAACAGTCCACTATCCGAGCTACGCCGTGCCGAATGCGGAGTTTGGACGCCGCTGCGAAAGCCCGGGGTAATCCTGGGTGAATCCCGCATCGCGCATCACCGCCCCGGCTTTGCGGGGAGGTCGCCATCGTTTGCCGAGGGGGGGCTTGCTTGACGGCTCTTGCCCGCAAAGCCGGGTACGAGGGAATCGGGTACGAGGGAATTGGGTACGAGGGGATTGGGTACGAGGGGATTGAGAGCCGCTGCGCGGGCAAACGACCCGTTTTCGGGGAGTCTCGACGCGAGGGCAATTTCGGCGAGAAACGCTTGGCGCCGGCGGTCCGGAAGTCGACACTAGAGGCGTCTCGGTCGGCGCGGCCATTGCCCACCGACGATGTCGACGCCCCGGTCGATGTCCTCCCACCCCGCCTCATTCCCACCCGCTCCTTCTCTCTTGGACCCCTTGTGATGCGAATGATTGGTCAAGTATCGACCCGTTTCGGGCTCGTCCCTCCGGTTGTTGGGACCCTGGCGGCCTGGTTCGCCTGGGCGGCGTGTTTCCATGTCGCCGCCTCGGCCGCCGATTGGCCGATGTTTCGCTACGATGCCGGTCGGTCGGCGGCGTCGCCAGATCGCTTGCCCGATGAATTGCACCACCAGTGGACACGGGTGGGAAGCGAGCGGGTTCAGGCGTGGGATGACCCGTTGAACCTCGACTTGATGACCTACGACCGGGTCTTTGAACCGGTCGTGATGGACGGTCGGCTCTTCGTCGGTGACAGCGAGCGGGACTCGCTGTCGGCGGTCGACATTGAAGACGGCCGCGAACTCTGGACGTTCTTCACCGATGCCCCCGTTCGGCTCGCGCCGGTGGCATGGCAGGGGATGGTGTTCGTCACCAGCGACGATGGCTTTCTGTACTGCCTCGATGCAGAAACAGGGACTTTACGGTGGCGGTTTCGCGGCGGGGCGAGTGCTCGGAAGTTAATCGGCAACCGGCGTTTGGTATCTGCCTGGCCGGCCCGGGGCGGGGCGGTAATCCGCGACGGCAAGGTCTACTTCGCCGCCAGCATTTGGCCCTTCATGGGGACGTTCATCTATGCCCTGGACGCCCGCAGCGGGGAGATCGTGTGGGTGAACGACTCGGCCGGATCGAGCTATATCAAGCAACCTCACAGTGCTCCATCGTTCGCTGGCGTGGCGCCCCAAGGTTCATTGGTGGCCACCGAAAACGATTTGATTGTTCCCGGAGGACGTTCGGTCCCGGCGGTGTTCGATCGCCAATCCGGAGAACTGCGTTACTTTGAACTGAACGCCGGTGGTAAGGGCACCGGCGGTTCGTTCGTGATCGCCAACGACGATGCCTTCTTTGTCCACACCCGGCGGAAGGGCGTGCGGGAATTCAAGCTTGCCGATGGGACGAAAACGTCCTTCCAACCCAACGAACCGGTCCTGCATGGCGAGTTGGCCTATTCCGCGGAATCGGACAAACAGGGGGCTCCGGCCGTCCGCGCCTACGACGAACAACGAGAGGTCGTGTGGGAGGTTGCCGCCGATGGTCAAGGCGATTTGATCATGGCTGGTGACAGGCTGTACGCCGCCGGGAAGGAGGGGATCACCGCGATTCAGTTGCCGGCGGAGACAGACTCCGGCGAACCTTCCACACCGCGCGTTGTTGGAAACTGGCAGGTGGAGGGCCAGGTCGAGCGGTTGTTGGCAGCGGGCGATCGGTTGTTTGCCGTCACCCTCGAAGGCGACCTGCTCGCCTTTGGGGCAGAATCCGTTTCGGAACCACGGACCATGGACGATCAGCCGTCGACGCTGACCGCACCGACCGGCGCCACCGAGGTCGCCGATCGGCTGCTGGAATCAGGCGACGCCGATGGTTACGCCCTCTGGTACGGAGCAGCCGATGAGCCGCTGGTCACCGCTGTGGCAGATCGCTCACCGTTTGTCCAACTGGCGGTCGTCGACACCGACCGCGAGCGCGTCGACCGGTTCCGTAAACGTCTGGACGAGGCTGGCCGTTACGGCTCGGTGACCGTGCATCAGGCAACCCCTCGCGAATTCGACGCCGCACCCTACCTGGCAAAGATGGTCTTCGTCGACCAGGCCCAGAGTCCGGGACTGGTCCGCGATCTGGAAACGCTCCGCTCCGTTTACCAGTCCGTGCGGCCCTATGGCGGTCTTCTGCATTTGGTCGCGCGGGAGGAAGTTCGGCAGTCGATTGCCGACCGCGTCACAGCAGCCGGGTTGGAGCAGGCGAATGTTGAAATCGGGCCCGACGGGGTGATCGTGACCCGTGTCGGGGCGCTCCCCGGAGCTGCGAATTGGACGCACCAAAACGGTGACATCGCGAACACGAGAAAGTCGAACGACAGCCGCGTGAAGCTGCCGCTGGGGATCCTTTGGTTCGGGGGCACCAGCAACATGGACGTCCTGCCGCGACACGGCCATGGACCACCGCAACAAGTCGTCGACGGCCGGCTGTTTGTCCAGGGAATCGACCTGCTCAGCGCCCGAGATGTCTACACCGGCCGCTTGCTCTGGCAGCGTGAATTCGATGACCTGGGAACCTTTGACGTTTATTTCGATGCCACCTACAAAGATACGCCCCTGGAGACCGCCTACAACCAAGTGCATATCCCCGGGTCCAATGCTCGCGGGACGAACTTTGTGGTCACCGCGGACCGGCTTTACCTCGTTGAGGGAGCGGTGTGTCACGTGCTCGATCCGGCGACCGGGGAATCGCTTGGCGAAATTGAGCTGCCGCAGGAAGACCCGGAGAACCCGCAAGAATGGGGTTACCTCGGAGTCTATGACGATGTCTTGATCGGCGGGCTCGGGTTTGCCCGTTACCGAGACCGGTTGGGGTTGTCGTTTGAGGAAGAGGACTCCGAGCTGCGGCGCAACAAAGCCGGTTTCGGTTCCAAAAGTCTGGATCGCGCCGGCAGCTTGGCATTGGTCGGGTTCGACCGCAAAACAGGGGAGCAGCTGTGGCGGATCGACTCTCGGCACAGTTTTTGGAACAACGGCGTCGTCGCCGGTAACGGACGGATCTACGCCCTGGACAAGAACCCGCGGCCGGTCGATGCGAAACTTCGCCGCCGTGGCAGGTCGGTCCCGGAGGACTACCGCATCGTCTGTCTCGATGCCCGCACCGGTGAGACGCAGTGGCAGGTGGAGGACGGCATCTTCGGGACTTGGCTCGGATATTCCGCCGACCATGACCTGCTGCTGCAAGCCGGTGCAGCCGCCAGCGATCGGCTCTCGGTGGAAGCCGACCGCGGGATGACGGTCTACGACGGGAAGGACGGGTCGGTGAAATGGTCCCAGCCCGATTTGAAGTACTCCGGCCCCTGTATCCTGCACAACGATCTGATCATCACCAACGCGAACTCCTATCGCGAATCGGCCGGTGCGTTTGATTTGGCCACGGGAGAGCCCCACTTGATCACCAACCCGCTGACCGGCGAGCAGGAGCATTGGAAACTCAAGCGGGCCTACGGCTGCAATACGATTCTCGCCAGCGAGAACATGCTCACCTTCCGTTCCGGGGCCGCCGGGTTCTATGACCTGACCAACCATAGTGGGACCGGAAACTTTGGTGGTTTCAAGTCAGGCTGTACGGCGAACTTGATCGCCGCCGGGGGAGTCTTGAACGCTCCGGACTATACCCGCACGTGCAGCTGTGCCTACCAAAACCAAACATCGCTGGCGATGGTTCACATGCCGGAAATCGAAACGTGGACCGTCAATCATCAAGCCGAAATGGCCGCGGACGGGCGGCCGATCGAACAACTGGGGATCAATTTCGCCGCCCCGGGGCACCGTCGCAGCAGTGAAGGGGTGCTGTGGATCGAGGCCCCGACCGTCGCGGGCGAGAGGTCGCCGGTGGAGGTCGAGATTCATCGTTCACCACGTCAATTCGCCCGCCATTCCTCCGTGTTTCCCGACTCCCAATACGCCTGGGTCTTCGCCTCGGGGCTCGAAGGGGAGGTCGACGTTCAAATGGCGACGACCCTGGGGAAGGGGGATGATTCCGACGCGGGTGATCCCGCCGAATCGACGGAACCGGTAGAATACCGCATACGGTTGTTCTTCGGCCTGCCCGAAGTTGGCACCAGCCCCGGCGCCCGCAGCTTTGATGTGATGCTGGATGACGAAACGGTGTTGTCGGACGTGACGCTCCGGGACGGGGAGACGTCGATTCAGGAAGTTTCTCCGCGACCGCTCGATGCGACGGTGCGGATTCGTCTCGTCGGCAAGCAGGGGACGCCGGTGTTGTCCGGAGTCGAACTGAGACGCGTCCGCTAAAACTCGAGTACCCGCAATTGTGTGGACCCTTGCCATGACCGCTTTCAGTAAACGCGTGTGGCTCTTCGGTGCCCTGGCCCTCGTGCCAGCCGCCCTGATGGCCTGTTCCGTTCCGGTTTTCCAATACGCGCTCGACCATTGGCGCCCCGACGACTACCAGGTGTTCGTCTATCACGACCAAGAGCTGAGCGAACAGGACCAAGCACGGCTGCAGGACGTTCGCGATCAGGCCGCCGCCGCCGGGGCGAATCTCCAGCTCCGCACGATCGACCTGCGAGAGGAGCTCGACTCCGCCGATCGGCAGCGGTGGGAGCATGTCTCAGCCCTCAGCGACCAGGACCAAGACGACCAGGACCAGGACCAAGGCGATGCCGCATTGCCGAGGATGGTCGTCAATCTGCCCGCCAACGTGGCCGGTGGTGAGGCGATCGTGGGCACCGCCGCATGGAATGACGAGGAGGTTGAGCGGCTGATCGACTCACCGGCCCGCATCGAGCTCGGGGAGCGGCTGATCGAGGGGGAGGTCGTTTGGGTGTATCTCGAATCGGGCAGCGCCGCCGATGACGAGATCCGGTTCGAACTGCTCCGGGGCGAGTTGGACAAGCAGCAGCAAACACTCGAGCTGCCGGAGATCGACCCTGACGACTTGGACGAACTCTCCGGCGATGCGGAGGAGCTCGCGGTTCGCTTCTCCGCGATGCGAATCTCGCGAGACGATCCAGCCGAGAAGTGGTTCCGCGAGATGCTGCTTTCCACTGAGCCGGATCTGCGGGACGAGGAGTTGGTCGATCAGGCGATGGTCTTTCCCGTCTTCGGGCGGGGCCGAGCGCTCTATGCATTGGTCGGCGACGGCATCAATCCCGACGTGATCCAGGAAGCGGCGGTCTTTCTGACGGGGGCCTGCCAGTGCACCGTCAAGGCGGAGAACCCCGGTGTCGATTTGCTGCTGCCGGTCCGCTGGGATCAATACATCCAACCGCCGGAGCCGGACGCGGTCGACCTTCCCTTGGTCGGGCTCGCCGGAATGGTTTCCGATGACTCGGACGAGACCACTGGGGAACCCGGCGCCCAATTGGCTTCGGCGGATCGACCGGAGACGTCCGACGCGGCGTCGGAAGCGTCGGCTGCCGCCGCGGTTGCCTCGAATTCGAGTCCGCAGGAATCTGGCAGCCGGCAGGAATCTGGCAGCACCGTGCCATCTGAAAGCACAGCGCCAATCGACGCCCCGGCGTCCGCGACCGAGGAGAGTGCGGAGGGATCGCCAGCACGTGAGGCATCGTCGGCAGGTTCGGCCACGGTTGTCGCGATCGAGGGTCCTGATTGGCTCCGTTGGCTGCCGTGGGGTGTCCTTGCGACGCTCGGGCTGATCGTGCTCATTTCCGGTATCACGCTGATGCGCCGTCAGGAGAGGTCGTAGGATGAAGCTATCCCAGCTGATCGTTCGCGAGATCACGCATCGCAAGCTCAACTTTTTGCTCTCCGTTGTCGCCGTCATGATCGCTGCGCTGGCGATTGTCAGCGCTGACTGGATCATTCGTCGCGATGCGCTGGTGACCCAGCGGATTCTGGCGGAGAAACAGGCCGAGACTGAGGCGGCGGTGGAGGCGAAGGTCCGCGAGGTGAAGCTCGCCGGCGCGGAGCTTGAAGACGCGGTCCGCAAGCAGATGAAAGGGCTGGGGTTCAATGTGTTAGTCCTGCCCGAAGACCAGGACCCAGCGGAGTTGCACCTGCAGGGTTCGCTTTCGACCACGATGCCGGAGGCGTATGCCGATCGGTTGTCACAGTCGAAGATCATGACGATCAACCATTTGCTCCCCACGGTGATGAAACAGGTTCGCTGGCCGGAGCAGGATCTGGATGTGGTGTTGTATGGCACGCGTGGCGAAGTGCCCATCATGCACCGCGATTTGAAGAAGCCGCTGTTGGACGCTGTCGCCCCCGGCCAGATGGTGGTCGGACACACGATCGCTCAACGTCTTGATTTGGAGGTGGGCCAGGAGGTGGAGTTCATGGGCGAGCCGTTCAACGTTTCGAAACTGCACCCGGAACGGGGCAGCGCCGATGACGTGACGGTTTGGATCGACCTGGGCCAGGCCCAGCAGTTGCTCGGTATGGAGAACCTGGTTCACGCGATCTTGGCCTTGGAGTGCGAATGCGCCGGGGACCGCATATCCCAGATCCGCGCGGAGATCTCCGGGGTCTTGCCGGGGACCCAAGTGATCGAGCGTTATTCAAAAGCGTTGGCGCGGGCCGAGTCGCGAACCAAGGCGAAGGAGGTTGCGGAAGCGTCTTTGGCGTCGGAACAGCGTGCGGCCGAGGCGACCTTGGCTCGCGAGTCGGCGTCGCGGGCGAATTTGGAACGCCAGCACCAGCGGGTGGCGCAGCTGGTGATTCCGCTGGTGTTGGTCCTCGCCGCCGCCGCGGTGGGGCTGCTGGCCTACGCCAACGTTCGCTATCGCCGCGAGGAGATCGGAATCTTGCGGGCCCTCGGATTGCGGACCCGCCAGATCTTGGCCGTCTTTTTGGGCAAGGCCGCGGTCTCGGGATTGCTCGGCGGCGTCGTCGGCGTTGGATTGGGGATCGGCATCGGAAATCTGGTCGCCTTGGGCGTCGATCCGGCGAGCAGCGTGCCGATGGACGGGATCCATGGGGCGCTGTTGTCAACTCCTGGATTTCTCATCACGCTGATCACGACGCCCCTTCTGGCGGTCGCGCTCGCCATGCTTTCCAGTTGGGTCGCAGCCGTGATGGCGGCCAATCAGGACGCCGCCGTTGTGCTGCAGGGAGAATGAAGCCGCATGTTGTTGCAGTTGGATCAGGTTTCCAAGACCTATCACGGGGGCGATGCGCCCGTGCCGGCCTTGCAGAATGTCTCCCTGGAGATCGACGGAGGAACGTTTCTTGCGATTCGCGGCCCCAGCGGCTGTGGCAAGTCAACGCTGCTGATGACCGCCGGCACATTGCTCGCACCCGACTCCGGTGACGTGATCATCGGTGGAGAGCGTCCCTACGGGATGTCGGGCGATCGCCGCGCGTCCTTGCGGGGACAACAACTGGGGTTTGTTTTCCAGCAGTTTCACTTGGTTCCTTATTTGAGTGTGCTGGAGAATGTCCTGGCACCGACGCTGGCCCTTAGCGGCACCTCGGCGGCCATCGATCCTGGTCCCGCCCGCGAGCGGGCGGTCGCATTGCTCGACCGGTTCGGACTTGCGGATCGTTCCGGGCACACCCCCGGCCGCTTGAGCAGCGGCGAGCGGCAGCGCTGTGCCCTGGCGCGGGCTCTGCTGAACCAGCCGCGATTGCTGTTGGCGGACGAGCCGACCGGCAACTTGGACGCGGAGAACGCGCAGATCGTGCTGGGAGCGTTGCGTGAGTTCGCCGAGGAGGGTGGAGCCGTCCTGCTGGTCACCCATGATGATCGTGCCGCCGCCGCTGCCGACCAGACGCACTGGATGGAACAAGGCACCCTTCAATCGACTCACCCGGCAACGTCCTCCATTGCGTAACGTCATGAATCGAATTCAATCGCAGGGATCCACCGCGTCTGCCGCGTCCACCCGATCCGGTCGGATCAACCCGTTGGCGTTGGTGTTACTCGCTGGTGGAATCGCGGCGGTCGCACTGATCGCACTCCTGCCCGGCGGGTCGCAGCGGGCCCAGGGCGACCCCGATCGGCCGCTGGTGATGTTGATCGCCGCCGGATTGCGCGAGCCGGTCGTGGAGATCTTGGAGCAATATGAACAGGAATACGGTGTTCAGGTCGAACCGCAGTACGGCGGCTCGAACATGCTGCTCAATCAGTTGAAAATCAACAAGTTTGAGGAGCCCGATCTGTATTTGGCTGCCGACGAGTTTTACACGGCCGAAGCGGTCCGCGAAGGATTGGCGGTCGAGACGGTTCCCTTGGCCGTTCAATATCCCGTGGTCGCCTATCGCAAAGACCGCGAGGTCCCCGGCAGTTCCTGGGAAGAACTGTTGGAGTCTGGGGTCCGCTGGTCGATCGCATCGGCCGATCAAGCGGCCGTGGGCCGGGCGACCAAAGAGGCGTTGGAACGGATCGGAGAGCCGGACAAGAATCTCTGGACGCGATTGGAGCAGCAGACGACCGAGTACGGTGTATTCAAGCCAACGGTCAACGAAGTCGCCAACGACCTGAAGATCGGTGCCGCCGACGTGGGGATCACTTGGAGCTCGACCGTTGCCAGCGCCGAGTATCGCGATGAGCTGACCTCGGTCGGTTTTTCAGAGTTGCCGGAGACGAAGGACATCGAGCTGGACGGTGACCAATTGACCGTCGCCGTATTGAGCTCCTCCTCGCGGCCCACCGAATCACTGCAGCTCGCCCGGTACATCGGGGCCCGCGACCGGGGGCTGCCCGTCTTTGACGAAGCCGGCATGGACCCCGTCGCGGGTGACGTGTGGGCGGAGAAACCCGAGATCACCTTTTACTGCGGTGCCGTCAATCGCAACGCGATCGAACCGGTGCTCGATGCGTTTCAAGAGCGTGAAGGAGTGGTCGTCAACACTGTCTTTGACGGCTGCGGGATCCTGACCGGGCGGATGAGCGCCATCGACGACCAGTCCCAGGCAGCGGGATTTCCCGACATCTACATGGCGTGCGATCGGTATTACTTGGACAACGTCAATGAGTGGTTTCAAGACGACATCGATGTCTCGCAAACCGAGATCGTGCTGGTGGTGCCGGCGGGCAGCGACAAAGTCGACCGCTTGGAGGATCTGATCCAACCGGGCATTCGTGTCTCGCTCGGCGAGCCGGACCAGTGCACCATCGGGGCATTGACGCGGCGGTTGTTGCGCGAGGCGGGACTGTACGACCAGCTCCAGGAGAAGCAGGGGATCGCCGACGAGGTGGTGGTGGAAAAGTCGTCCTCGGCACTGATCGTCCCCGATGTCGTAACGGGCCATGTCGATGTCGCCATAGCCTATCGCAACGATGTTTTGGAACATCAGGACCAGCTTGACGTGATCAAGATCGATTCGCCGCTGACCCGCGCGATCCAGCCGCTGAGCATCGCCCGCACCAGTGAGCACAAGCAGCTCGCCCGTCGCCTGTACCGGCATGTGAAGGCGGCGAGGGAAAGTTTCGAGGGCGTGGGATTCGACTTCCTATTAGCTGAGCGGGCAGGTTCACTTTGACGGAATCCGGTTCCGCTGTTGGCCACGAGTTTGGTGCTCCCCGAAACCGGCTCGTGATGGCAATCTCCGACCGCTTGTTTCTGTTGTCGATGGCGGCCATCGGGGCGGTGTACATCTTGCTGATCGCCGGGATGCTGGCGGCGGACATCCTCTACATGGTGCGGCAAAGTCTGGCGGCGTCAGAGGGCGCTGGCAACTGGACCGCGGTGGTGACCGAAAGCCCGATCGTCGACGCGCTGCGTGATCCCAAGATCCGCTACTCGATCCGCCTGAGCCTGATCTCGTGTACCCTTTCGGCGATCCTTTCGGTCTTCGTCGCGGTGCCGCTGGGATACCTGATGTCGCGGGTTCGATTTCCGGGACGCCGGCTGCTCGATGCCTTCTTGGACATCCCGATTGTCCTGCCGCCGCTGGTGGTCGGGCTGAGCCTGTTGATCCTGTTCCAGTTCGCGCCGTTTTCCTGGATCGCACCGCGCGTCGTCTATCAGGTGCCGGCGGTGATCTTGGCCCAGTTCTCCGTGGCCTGTGCGTTCGCGGTAAGGACGATGAAGGTCACCTTTGACCAGATCGATCCGCGCTGTGAACAGGTCGCCCGCTCGCTCGGGTGCAGCCGGTTTCAGGCCTTTTCCCACGTCGTTTTCCCGGAAGCCGATCGCGGGATGTTGACCGCCCTCACACTCGCCTGGGCTCGTTCATTGGGCGAGTTCGGACCGCTGCTGATTTTTGCCGGAACGACCCGCATGAAGACGGAAGTCCTCTCGACCAGTGTCTTCTTGGAGATGAACGTCGGGAATCTCGAAGCGGCGGTGGCCGTCTCGCTGATCATGGTCGCCGGGGCGGTCGTGGTCTTGATCTTGACGCGGATGCTCGGTGCCGGTGGCGAGGGGGGCTCCACGTCCAGGGAGGTGCCCGCTGTGACCCGAGCTGGTGTGACGCCGGAGAAACCCGTATGATCGCTTTGGAACACGTCACGATTGTTGCTGGTGATTTCGCCCTCCGCGATGTCTCCCTCGCGATCCCCGATGGCGGCTACGGGGTGTTGATGGGAAAGACCGGCAGCGGCAAAACGACGATCCTGGAATCGATCCTCGGCCTGCGCTCGATCGCCTCCGGGCGAATCCTGCTCGGCGACCAAAACGTGACCGACTGGAGCCCGGCGCTGCGCGGCGTCGGCTACGTGCCGCAGGATGGGGCGCTTTTTTCTCGGATGACGGTGAAACAGCAGCTCGGATTCGCGCTCACGATCCGCCGCGTCGATGCCCCTGTGATTTCCAAACGGGTCGAGGAGCTCGCCGAGATGCTTGGCATCACGCACCTCTTGGAACGCTACCCGCAGGGGCTCAGCGGCGGCGAGCGGCAGCGGGTCGCCTTGGGGCGGGCACTCTCCTTCCTGCCACGCGTACTCTGTTTGGACGAGCCGCTGAGCGCACTGGACAGTGAAACCCGCCGCCAGATGTGCGAATTGTTAAGCGAAGTCCGTCGCCGCACCGGCGTGACCACCTTGCACGTCACCCACAGCCTCGACGAGGCAGCCCAACTCGCCGACCCCTTGTTCCGCTTGGACGATGGCCAAGTGCAGGTCGACGGCAATGGGCAACCCGGCCATTGCACCTGACTCCATCGCCGAGCCCAGAACATCGCCAACCTTTGAAGGAGTGTTCGATGAAACGCGTGGTTAAACCCCAGAAAACCTACCGCCCCCGTTGGGTGGGCCAACGGTCTCACATCGTGGTCGCCGGCTTGCTGCTCCTGACCGTCGTGCTGATTCCTATCGCGGTGATCATCCTGGTCGAGCAATTCGTCTTGGAAGAATTCACCGGAGAGTTCGATGAGAAACCGGCGTGACGGAGGTCAGGCCTTGGGGGACCAATTCAAACGGCACGACCTCTTTGTGGGGGATAGGGGGCGATTCCAGAGAGGTTCTGAATCCCCTCAGCGAAACCGCGGCGCCGCCACGGGGTTACAATAGCGGCTTGGTCCAGCCGTTTCGCAATCAGGCATGGTTTCCCGCGTGGGCGTGAGGGAGCTCACTTGCCGATCAGGCGACCGTTCTCAATCCTCAATGAAAGACGCAGCTTGCCCGATGTGTTTGCGACTCATTGCCGTGATAGTGACTGGCTGGCTCGGGTTGCTTGGAGACACGCTGTTGCGGGCTGACGAATCACCGCCAGCGTCGGAACCAGCGACGGCGTTGGCGCGCGATACGGCGTTCGCGCGCGATGTCGCGCCCTTCTTGGCCAAGCACTGCTACGATTGCCACAGCGGCGAGTTCCCCGAAGCCGATCTCGCGCTCGACCGGTTCACGGACTCGGCCGAGATCGAGCAGCAGCACGACCTCTGGGAACGCGTGTTGCGAATGATCGAGCATCGCGAGATGCCGCCCGAGGGCGAGCCTCAGCCGGGCGAGGAGGAGTTGATTGAGGTCGGCCGTGCGCTCCGTGCCGAACTGGACGCCTTCGATTGTTCTGGCCAGCAGCGTCCCGGGCGGGTGACGATTCGGCGGCTGAACCGTGTCGAGTACGACAACACGATCCGCGATCTGGTCGGTGTCGACTTTCGTCCCGCCGATGATTTCCCCTCGGACGACGTCGGGCACGGTTTTGACAACATCGCCGACGTGCTGTCGATGTCGCCAATCTTGATGGACAAGTACTTGGCGGCCGCCGAATCGGTGGTGGACCAGGCGTTCGAAGACTCCGAGACGCGCGGGCGGATTGAAGTCCATTCGGCTGAGCGGTCAGATCGGTCAAGGTCAGGGGATTGGCGAGAGCGGTTGCAGATGGATGTGACCGCGTTCGCCCGGCGAGCATTTCGCCGGCCACTGACCGAGGCGGAGGTCGATCGGTTGATGACGTTGGCCACCGACCAACAGATCGCCCACGAAGAAGCCGAACGTGCTCGGGCGGGACAGGACTCGGGTGGCGAGGAATCGGGCGATTCGAATAAGGCGAATGAGGCGTTGCGGACCGCGTGTGTTGCGGTCCTCGCTTCGCCCCATTTCCTGTTTCGCATCGAACGGGACCCTGCGTCGCCGCCGGGCAATGCGAACCCGGACGAAGCGCGCGCCGGGGAGCTTGACGCGGATGGGGATATTGACGGGGACGTAGGGGAACCGCAACCGCCGATTCGCGCATTGAACGACCATGAAATCGCTTCCCGGTTGTCGTATTTTCTCTGGAGCAGCATGCCGGACGAGCGGCTGTTCTCGCTCGCCGACGAAGGGCGATTGCAGGATCCTGACCGGCTTCGCGCCGAGGTCGAGCGGATGTTGGCCGACCCAAAATCGCGGGCGTTGGTCAACAACTTTGGCGGCCAGTGGTTACAGCTGCGGGACTTGGCGACTTTGTCTCCCGATCCCGAACGCTTCCCAGACTTCGACGAGGAATTGCGGGGCGCGATGCGGGGGGAAACCGAGCGTTTTTTCGAGGCGGTGATCCGTGAAGACCGCAGCGTACTCGAGTTTTTGAGCGCCGATTTTTCATTCATCAATCAGCGTTTGGCAGAGCATTACGGCATCGAGGACGTTCGCGGCGAGGGGTTTCAACAGGTGACCTTGCCACCGCAGCGACGCGGTGTGTTGACGCACGCGAGTGTGTTGATGCTGACGTCGAACCCGACGCGAACCTCACCGGTGAAACGGGGACAGTGGATTTTGGACAATGTCCTCGGCGAACCTCCGCCACCTCCACCGGACGGAGTCGAGGAACTCAGCGAGGATGACGAGACGCTGGGGTCGCTCCGCGAGCGGATGGAACAGCACCGGGCGAACCCGTCGTGCGCGGTGTGTCATCGGCAAATGGATGCGCTCGGATTTGGCCTCGAAAACTTCGACGCCGTCGGTGCTTGGCGCGATCGCGACGGACGTTTCGAGATTGACCCCGCAGGTGAATTGCCCGGGGATCAGCGCTTTTCTGGACCCGCCGAACTGATGCAGTTGTTGGCCGACGAGCGGCGCGACGAATTCTGTCGCTGCCTCACCGAAAAACTGCTAACGTATGCGTTGGGTCGCGGTCTATCGGCGTACGACCGATGTGCAGTGAATTCGATTCTCGATCAACTCGCCGATGACGAGTTCCGTTTCAGCGCGTTGGTCAAGGCGGTTGTCACGAGCGACCCTTTCCTTTACCGAGAATTAGCGGGAGCAGAATGATGTTGACCCATTCCCAATTATCCCGACGAGCGTTGCTGCGCGGGCTCGGCGTCACCCTTGCCTTGCCCGGTTTGGAATCGCTGGCACCGCCGGTTGCGAATGCTTCACAAGCGGGCGGTGGCGCCCCGCGACGGATGGCCTACATCTTTGTCCCCAACGGCGTTCACATTCCGGACTGGGTGCCCGAGTCGACCGGCTTTGGATACCGCCTCCCTTACATTCTCGAGCCGCTGGCCACCGCCCGTGATGACCTGCTGGTGCTCAGCGGTCTGACCCACGACAAAGGGCGGGCCAACGGTGATGGCCCCGGTGACCACGCCCGCAGCGCGTCGGTCTTCTTGACGGGGGCCCAGCCGAGAAAGACGGATGGGTCCAACATTCGCGTCGGGATCTCGGTCGACCAGTACGCCGCCCGGCGGATCGGTCACGAAACCCGCTTGCCTTCGTTGGAACTTGGCTGTGAAGCGGGACGCAGCGCCGGCAATTGTGACTCAGGCTATAGCTGTGCTTACTCGTCCAATATTTCGTGGTCCTCGGAAACGACGCCGGTGGGCAAGGAAGTGAACCCGCGGTTGGCGTTCGAACGTTTGTTTTCCCAGGCCGAGTCGGGCGAAGACGTGAAGAGTCGCAGGCAACGATTGGCGAGGCGTAAGAGTGTTCTCGATTATGTCGCCGGGGATGCCCGAAAGCTGCAGTCGCAACTTGGACGCAACGACCAACGCAAGCTCGATGAGTATCTCAGCGGCGTTCGGCAGGTGGAGCGCCAGATCGAACATAGCGAGTTGGAGTCTCAGCAACCCGGTGCGGCGGAGTTGGAGATCCCGGAAGGGGTGCCCCCGGAGTACGCCGATCATATTCGGCTGATGCTCGACATGATGGTGCTGGCGTTCCAAACCGATTCGACACGGATTGCCACGATGATGTTCGCCAACGCGGCGAGCAACCGAGACTATCGTCACATCGGCGTGCCCGACGGACACCACGATCTATCGCATCACGGCGGTGATCCGACGAAACACGCGAAGATTCGTGAAATCAATCGCTTCCACGTGACCCAGTTGGCGTATTTTCTCCGACGGTTGAAGTCGATCCCCGAGGGGGACGCGACGCTGTTGGACAATTCCATGATCCTGTACGGCAGCGCGCTGAGCGACGGCAACCGTCACAACAACGAGAACATGCCGATCTTGCTTGCCGGCCGTGGCGGCGGGACCATCGATCCGGGACGCCATGTCGCCTTTCCAACGGAAACTCCGCTCTGCAACCTGTTCCTGTCGATGCTCGAACGGATGGGCACTCCGGCACCCTACATCGGCGACAGCACCGGAGCACTGTCGGGGTTGCAGGTTTGATGCGCGGGCGAGTCAGGGTGAGTTGCATGGCAGCGACGCTGAAAATGCCGTGGGTGCTGGCGTTTGTATTGGCCCTGTTCTGTGGCATGCCCCTTGCGCCCGCTCCCGTAGCGTCTGGAGACGAATCGGCCGCGGAGGACGAAGATGGGCAATCGCTCGAGGCATTGACGCAGGCATTGCACAGTGACGAGGTCGACGAGCGCCGCGATGCGGCGTACGCATTGGCGAATCTGGGCGCCGATGCCGAGGGGGCCCTTCCGGAGCTGATCACGGCGTTGGACGATTCTGACAACCAGGTCTGGAAACGAGCCCTGCACGCCCTGGCCCGGATCGGGCCGCCCGCGGAACCGGCGGTCGAGCGGCTGATCGAGGATTTGGGGAATCGCAGCGACCAACGGCGTTACCGCAACGCCTTCGCACTCGGTCAGATCGGCCCTGGGGCGCTGCCGGCGCTGATAGACATCTTGCAGGACGGCCCCTCCTCCGCCCAAGGAGCGGCGGCCCAAGCGGTCGGCTGGATGGGGGAGCGAGCGGCACCGGCGACGCCACAGTTGGTCGAATTGTTGCAGCACGAGCGGGAATCGCTGCGCGATGAGGCGGCCAAAGCAATCGGCCGGATCGGCGCCTCGGCGGAAGAGCCTCTCCTGGAGGTGCTCGATCACAACGACGCCGGAGTCCGCCTCGCCGTGATCGAGGCGCTGAGCCTCATCGGGGTCTCCTCCAGTGATGGAATCGCTGAATTGCGTGAAACGGTCGTGTCACCAGAGCCGGCGATTCGGGCCGCTGCCCTAGCGGCCTTGTCGAAATCGAACCTTGACAGCGACGCGCGGCTCGAATTGATCGCCAGTGCCATGACCGACGAGTCGGCCGAGGTTCGTGATGCCGCAATCGCCGTACTGCTACGGTTGGAGTCGGCCGAGGCCGCTGGGATCGTGCCGACACTGGAGGAAATGCTCCGCGGAACCGACCACGAGTTTCGCCAGTCGGCCGCCTTCGTGGCGGGGATGATGGGACCCTCGGCCGCCGACGTCATACCGGCACTGCTCGATGCGTGGGTGGAAACCTCCGCCGATCCAAAGACGTCCGAGGAACAAGAATTCACGATCGCCAATGCGCTGGGGCGAATGGGGATCGCGGCCGTCCCGGCGATTCTTGACAAGGCCCGCGATGGCAAGCTGACCGCCAACGCGGTCGCTGCGCCGTTGGCCGGGATCGGCCCCCTGGCGGTCGAGCCGTTGGTCGAAGCGTTGTCGGCCGAGGCTCCTGCCGTTCGGGCCGCCGCGGCGCGGGGACTTGGAGGAATCCAGCCGATCTCGGAGCAGACGCTCGATGAACTTTGCCAACGGCTGCAAGACCCGCAAGCGGAAGTCCGTCTGGCCGCCACCCAAGCTCTGGCCCAAACCGGCACGGCGGCCAGTTCCCGTCAAGCTGAATTGGCCGCCGCGACCGAAGACGAGGACGCCCGGGTGCGTGCCGAGGCGCTGATGGCCTTGTCGAGTGTCGACGCCGAGCACGAACAGATCTTGTCCCAAGCCCGAGTGGCACTCACGGATCCCGACGCCGACGTGCGGCATCGTGCGTTGAAGGTTGCAGGGAGTTTGGGGGAAAACGCGAAGGGATTGCTCGATCCGATGATTGCCGCCCTGGCTGATTCAGAGACGATCGTTCGCAGTGGTGCCGCTGCGGCGCTCGGTGAAATCGGCCCGGATGCTCAAGCCGCGGTCTCGACTTTGATCACCCTCCTGGAGGACGAAAATCTCGAGGTGCGTCTCGCGGCGGTCACCGCCTTGGGACAGTTCCCTTCTGAAGCCTCCACGGTCCTGCCACCTCTCCAGCCGTTGTTGGCGGATCCCGATCCCGAGGTGGTCCATGCGACCATCGAATCGTTGGGCAGCCTGGGGCCACCGGCTGCCGAGAGCCTCGACGCCTTAAGTGAACTGAGCGAGCATGCCGACGCATCGCTCCGTGCGGCGGCGCTGAAGGCGATCCGGAAGGTGGCTTCGGAACCGGAGGATGCGGTCGACTACCTGGTTGGTGGATTGGACGACAGTGAATGGAACGTTCGGCGGGTCGCCGCGGAGTCGCTTGGCCAGATCGGACCGCCCGCCAGCCCTGCGGTCCCAGAACTGTTCCGACTGCTGGGGGTTGAAACTGACCGCGAGGCGGCGCGCCAGGCGCTACGGGAGATCGACGCGGTCGAACCGGCGGCGCTGCCAGTCTTGATGGAAGCCCTGGAATCCGACGACGGCCGGCGCCGTTTCTATGCGACCTTCTTTCTGACCAAACTCGGTCCCGAGGCAGAGGAGGCTCTGCCGATTCTCAAAGAAATGCTCGAAGAGAGCAACGGCCGACGAGCCCGCGGGCTGCGGAGAGCGATCGAAGCGATCGAGGGAGAAGAGGAGTAGGCAACTTCTGCGACGAACAGAAGCCTTCCCATACACTCTTCAAAAAACCACCGAAGCGATTTTTTTTCCGCGCACCGGGAAACCGAACGCCCAGCGGGGACATCTCATTGACGGCCGCATTGGGGCGTCGACAGTTCAGCTCAATGAGCTGGACGTACGGGTCACGACGGATCATCGGACGGGACTGTGGAACGGATCAGTGAGGACCGCTTGCAGCAACTGATCGAGGCGCATGGCGCTGCGTTGACGCTGTACGCCCGCACCTGGTGCCACGTCCCCGAGGATGCGGTCCAGGAAGCTCTGGTCGACTTGCTGCGGCAAAGCCCCCTCCCCGATGAACCGATCGCCTGGCTGTTCACGACGGTCCGCCGGCGAGCGATGAACTTGGCCCGTGGTGAACGATGCCGTCGCGAGCATCATCGCCGCGCCGCGGAGCTGCGCGACCATTGGTTTGTCGAGGACAGTGATGCGGTGCTGGCGAGCGCCGAGTTGGCGCGAATGCTGGAGCGACTGCCGCTGCTGGAACGCGAAGTCGTCGTGGCGCGCGTGTGGGGACAGCTGCCGTTTGAGCAGGTGGCGGAGCTGGTGGAGATTTCCTGCAGCGCTGCCCACCGTCGCTACCGACGCGCATTGGAGTTGCTCGCAGAAATGATGGATCCACCCCAAAACTCAGACAATACGCTGCCCAAATCGATCCCACAATCGAAGTAACGACCAGGAACAACCCATGACGTCGAATCCACCCCCATCGGACCGTCATCCACTCGAGAATTGCCTGCCTGACGATCTGCATGAGGTCGAGCAGATCCTGCAGGGAATCCGCCCCGCTCCGACGCGGCTGACCGCCGAGGCGGTGAGCGAGAAGGCGGTTGCCTTGGATCCAATGCCACATCATTCCGTCCAAAGACGCCCAGTTGCGACGATCGTGGCCTCGTGGACCTGCGGCGCCGCGGTTGGCGGATTGGTGACCTTCCTCTTCATGAGTTTCCTTGCACCCCACGGCGACACCTCTCGCCCCGATTCCGAACCGCATGTCTCGATCGCGGCGCGCGACGATCACGTGCCGGCCGAAGCAAACGTCGACGTCAGCGAGGAACGTCCGCGCGATACTCCCGTGGCGACCAGCGAGCCATCGCTTGACCGTCCCGACGCTGCTTACCAAAAGCAAGATAGCCGGGTAACGATGCTCCTGGATCCATTATGGAACGTTCGAACGTCGGAACGCTCCGGAGACTCATCGCTTCGCGCCGGGATGCACCTGTATCCAGACGGCGACCGCTGGGTGAATCAGCAAGCGCCGCCCCTTCTCGCATCCAACCATCATCGTTCTGAAACGTCGCCGCTGACCGGCAGCGACCCGAATCCGAGCCGCAAGCCCTTTTCCCCATCGCCGGGAACGACGCGTCAGGAATTCCTTGCCGACCTGCTCGATGAAGGGACGTAAGGGGCGATTTTGCGATCAACCTTGTCATTCCTGTTCCACAAGTCAATCGGGAGAAACATCATGGTGCGACATCGAAGTGCACGACGCAGCCCGCTGTGGCTACTGATCGCTTTCGCCGCCCTCACCCCCACCGCCACTGGACAATCGCCGACCGGTGAAGCGGGTTGGGTCCTTGAACAGGATGAAGCGGGTCGCGTGACGGTCCATACGATGGCCATGACGCTGCACCCGCGGAGTGAGCCCCGGCCGGCGATGAAGCATCGGCTCCTACCGAGCGAGCTCGATCTGCTCGATGGCAATGCCGCGACCTTCTATCTCAGCGCCATGGGATTTCTTGAGCAATCGGCTGCCCAGGAGCGAGTGAGACAGTTCAGGGTCGATGCGCTGAAACAAGGTCAGCAGGAGGGCAAAGGCAGCGAGGAAGTGCCACCTTATTCATGGCTGTCGATGACCCCAGAGCAACTTCCCCTGGATGAAGTGCGAGACTACCTGCAACTCCTCTCGTTTCAAAAACGCTTTCTGACAGAAGCCGCTCGACGACGACATTTTGATTTGGATCGGAATGTCCAAGAGATTGACTACCCCGTTGGCTTTTTGCTTCCCGAGATCCAGGAACTACGCGAGCTGGCGCGGAACCAGAGCCTGCGTTGCAAGCTGGCCATTGCCGAAGAGCGGATCGAAGAGGCAATGAAGATTCTTGGCCAGCAATACACTTTGGCCCGCCATTTGAGCCAGGACGTCTTTCTGGTTCCGGGCATGGTGGGCAACGCCATCGTCGGCATCGCGTGGAACGATGCACTTCAACTGGCTCAGCACCCCGATGCTCCCAACCTCTATTGGGCATACGCATCATTGCCGCGACCCCTGCTCGATACGCGGCACGCATTTGCCGTCGAACATGACCTGTTTTATCTTCAATTCAAGCCGCTTCGCGAAGTCGACGAGCAGCTACATCCCGCCAGCTATTGGCGGGACTTTGTCGATCGTCTCATCCTGACGATTCGTGGCTTGGAGAATGAATCTGGATTGCCACCCCTTCCCGATGATCCAGACGAGGCGAGAGGGGTGATGACAGCTTTGATCGCCGCGGCCTACCCCGCGGCAAAACAATACCTGCTCGAAGAATGGGGCCTGCCCGCTGACCAGGTCGAATCCTACCCCACCACCCAAGTCGTCTTCTTGGCTCTGGTTCGCGCTGGGGATGAAATCCGCGACGCTCATTACAAATGGGTTTACCTTCCTTCGTGGCAAGAGCAGGCTTATCGACGCATTCAGAGCAGTCGCCAGCCAGTCGATACTGAGCGATTGGGATGGATCGCCGAACTGCCGCTCGGGCTGACGGGCAACGTCGGCGTATTGACGGACGCGTTGAGTCGTAGTGAACAACAGCTCGCCCTGCTTCAAACGATCGAAGCGATCCGAATGTACGCTGCCGAGAACCATGGCACACTGCCAGAAAGTCTCGATGATCTCCCCGTCCCAGCCCCAATCGATCCCGTTTCAGGCAAGCCGTTCGAATATCAAAGCGAGGAGGAACAGGCGGTCCTAAGCGGCCATCCGATGCGCCGCCAGCAATTCCGTCTCGTCCTCCGTGTCGTCCCGTCGGCGTCCTAAGTGGCCTATCTGGATACTATCCATTATTTGGGAGTTCTCTCGTGAATACTCAACCATCGCTCCGGCATCGCGGACCTCAGACCGCGAGTTTCCTGCTTTGCCTCGTCGCAGTCATCGCCACGGGTAGCGTCGCGCCAACAGCAAACGCCGACGACCCGAGCAATCTTCACGAACAATTGGCGAAGATCGCCCCGTTGGTGGACGAGCAGACGATCGTCGTGGCGAAGTTCGATTTGGCGCACCTTGAGGTACCCGATCTCAATGACGTGCGACAGCAACCAGTGGACGAGGAGAGATGGCGGGTATGGACGAGCGGGGCCACCGAGCAACTGGAGTCGCTTCGCACCGCAACGGGAGGCCAGACGATCTATGCGATTCTAGACATGCCCCACTCGTGGCCGGATCGACCGCTCATGCTGTTCACCGAAGCGACGGATCAAGTGAATCAAGAAGTGTTCGTGAAGCATGCGAAGTGGTTTCTTCCCGAGGCTCAGTTGCACGAGCATGACGAGTGGGTGATTGCGGTAAGCGGCGATCGGGAGCGAGCGGCGATCACGCCGGACAGTCGCGCCGCAATGCCTCGCCAAGAACTGGAGGATGCCTTTCAGGCCGTGGCTAGCTCCCCGATTCAGATTCTGCTCCTCCCCCCCAAACATCTTCGACGAACCGTGCAGGAGTTGATGCCTCAAGTTCCCGCCTCCTGGGGTGGCGGTCCAAGCAAGGTCTGGACCGAAGGCGTTCGCTGGGCAGCGATCGGCGTTGATCCTGGCCAGATGAAGGCGGAGTGCGTCATCCAGTCGGCCTCCGAGCAGGCTGTGACGAGTTTGGAAAATCACGTCAACACGCTGCTGGATGAAGCTGTAGAGCGAATCCCGTCCAAACCAGACGAGCAGGATCCCTGGCAGTCGATGCTGCAGCCCTTGCGCAATCAGCTTACCGCTGAACGCCAGGACGCGCGGTGGATCCTGTCAATCGAAGACGCTACATCGTACAAGGTCGCAGCGGCGATGCTGTTTGCTACACTTTCAGGGATCCAAAAGCACGCCGGCATCGAGAGCGACACGAAGAAGCTCAAGCAAATTCTGCTTGCGATGCACAATTACGCGGACACCCACAAGGCCTTACCCCCGCGAGAGGAGGATCGAGACGAGCAAGGACGGCCTTACCTCAGTTGGCGAGTTCATCTGCTGCCGTTCCTGGATCAGACAGAGCTGTACCAACAATTCCGGCTCGACGAGCCCTGGGATAGTCCTCACAACGAGCCGCTGATCGAGAAAATACCGAATGTTTACAACAGCTCGCAGTGGGACGTCCCCGAGGGGCACACAACTTTTCTGGCTCCGGAGGGTGAAGACACCATCTTTGGTGGTGATCAGGCAACTCGCTTTCAAGATATCCATGATGGATTGAGCAATACAATCGCCGTGGTCGAAGTCCAATCGCAACTTGCGGTGCCGTGGACCGCGCCCGACGATTACGCCTTTGATCCGCAAGACCCTGGCGCGGGGTTGTGGGAATCATCCGACGGCACGTTCCTGGCCGCGGTCATGGACGGAAGCGTTCATCGTTCCCTGCGCAAGAACGCATCAGCCGAGATGCTGCTGGGGCTGTTTCAAACGAGCGACGGCAAGTCGATCGACTGGGACGCACTACGATAAGAGCTTAACTGCCAAAGTTCGCGCGAAATGCGGCAAAGTCGAGCAGATCGATCGCGTCGTTGTTGTCCTCGTCCAGCGGCTCGAGGTAGCCATCCTCGCCCGCGGTCGTCCCAAAACTGGAACGAAACGCGGCGAAGTCGATTAGGTCCACTGTCCTGTTGCCGTCGAGGTCGCCATATTTCCGGAAGAAACGGTCGGCCGATTCCGCTCCGAAGAGATGATTGCCGCCCGGAAATTGATCGCCATCTCCGTCCAACCGGATACCGTCAGCGGTGACTTGGGATGCGTCGATCGTCAATCGATAGTCGCCATCGATCAACGAACCTGCAGCATTGACGGAATCGCCACTGACAAACGTAAAATCGACCACCGTTCGGCCATCGACGAGCGTTGCCACCGGCGAATCGACGACGGCCTCCCCGCTGCCGAGATGCACGAAGCGGAAGGGGTCTCCGGCGCCAAAGTCAATCTCGACTTCGGTGTTGAAGGTCACGGTCACCTGTTTCAGCGATGACCGTTGCTGGGCACCGACGTTGATCACGATACTCTCGACGAAAGGCGGCGGTATCGGCGCCTCCCAGGCACCCATGTCCACCAACGCCTCTCCCGAACGGTCGCCGTCCACGATGCGCGGATAAGCATCGCCGCGCTGGTCGCCGGTCAAGGGAGACGCGTTGCTGTCGACGGCAAGGGCATTGTCTCCGGCATCGATCGCAGGGCTGCCCGGCAGGAGTGCATGCGTTCGCGTGGGCCCACCGTTGTTCGCCAAGAGTCCCAACAGTGGATCGACGCCCACCCGATTGCCATTGACGCCATCCTGAAAGCGGTCCTCAGGGTCGGCGACTCCAATCAGATTATGCGAACTCGACGGATCGGCGAACCAGACATCATCCGCTGTTTGCTCTGTGCCGAGCACATTTCCGAAGATGATGGAATTGTGCAGCGTCGTGGAATCATCCAAGTTGCCTGACACGCCGCCCCCAACGCCGGTTTCGTCTCCGTTGGCATTGGCCTGATTCTCGGTCACCGTCGAATGGACGATCATGGCTGTGCCGAACGCGTTGCCGATCCCACCACCGGAACCGTTCGCGGTATTCCCGGAAACAGTGCTGTTGATCATATGGAGGGTTCCCTCGTTGATCAGTCCGCCCCCGTTGACCTGAGCGCTGTTGCCGTCGATCGTGCTGTCGACAATCAACGAATTTCCGCGGAGCGCAAGCCCCCCACCGTGACGAGTGGCTGCGTTTCCACGGATCGTGGAACGTCGAATGGTCAGCGCGCCGTCGCTGACAATGGCACCTCCGTCTTCGGCCTGATTGGCCGTGACGACACTGTCGGTGAGCGTGAGATTGCCCTGGTTTGAGATCGCGTTCTCCGTCGCATCACGAATCGTGAGGCCGGAAATCGTCGCCACCGTTCCCGCCGCGATATCAAACAGCCGCGATTGACCGTCGCCGCTGATCGTCAGTTGCGACGCGCCGGGGCCTTGAACCGTGATTTCCCCGCTCAGCGCCGGCAGCGACGATTCGCTCAGTGCAATCGTTCCCCCGTGCAACGACGGGTCGAAGCCGATCGTATCAGAGATGGATCGCGCGTTGGTTGCCTGGATGATCTCACGCAGCGAATTCCCCGTCCCCAGGCCGAGCCCGCCGTCATCCTCATCGACCAGGGTCGTGACGATGTTGGTTACAAAGTCGTGCTCATAGGCACCGATGTCGTAGGGTTCATCACGGAGTCGCCCCAGGATGTCATGATACGGAGCACCGTCAATGGTTCCGGCATCGTTCACCAGTGACTCGTCGTCAACCTCAAACAGCGTCCCAGCGAGGAACATCGGATCAACGCTGATATTGAATTCGTCATCCGCAGGCGTCTCGTTAACGTTCGTTTGGGAACTGCTGCCAAAGGTCGCCGGGTAGTTCACCCAGTCACTGACGAGGTTTCCGAATACGTTGTTGAATCCGACCTGTTGACTAGCCGGGGTGAACGTATCGAACGCTTCGATCCCACGGCCATTGTTGACGACGAGGTTATTCCGGAAGCGAACATTGGCAACCCGGTCGGAGGTGTGTCGAATCCCGGCACCATCATTGCCGACGATCGTGTTATTGAAATACAAACCTCGATTGTTTCCATCCTGGAAACGCGTCAACGAAATGCCGTGCTGGTCGTTGGCTTCGATGATGTTGTTGAAGACTTCCCCATACACCGATGCGGATCCGCTGGTGCCTTCTCCGTCACGAGCATGCGTTTCGATACCGCCTGCGTTGTGGTGAATGCGATTCCCCTCCAACCGTGGATTGGTGACACCTGAGGTGATGGGACGATTGAAAATGGGAGAGTAACTGGCGGAAAGATAGATTCCATAATTGTTGTTATCGAAAATCTCATTGCGAAGCACGGTGGGGCTGCTGAGAGAGCCGGCACCACTGGCCGCGGAGGCAGTGATCGCAATGCCTCGGCCCAGGTTGCTATGAATACGATTCTCGACGATCCAGACGTTATCACGCTCCACCCGTTGGCTTCGGCCGGCTTGGGCCGTAACACCGTCGAAACGGTGATGATGTATCTCCGAATCGCGAAGAGTCACCTTCGGATCGGTCCCCTCGAACCGGTCGAACTGCAGGCCGCGATCGGCGTAGGCGATTTCCACATGGCTCATTAGCGTTGGCGGTTCACTGGAGGTCTGCATCACCAGGCCTTGCCAATCACCAGGCCGCGGGTCGTTTGTCGATTCGCTGGTGAACACAATCGCTTCGTCGACCGTGCCCTCAGCGATTAGCCTGCCGTTGATGATCAGCGCCGCGCCGGGAGCGAATTTCAAGGTCGCGCCGGGCTCGATGGTCCAGGTTTCACCGGCCGGAACGACCAGGTCAAAGGTGACGGTGTAGTCATTCGCGGGAAGAGTGCCATTGAACCGGCCCCCGATCGTTCGATGCTCGACCGTGTCGTCGTTATCCACGAGCATCTCGATCGAGTCAGCGGCGTATCCAGTTGCCTCGGCCATGATGCTCGCTGAGGTGGTATCGTCAACGAGAAAGTCGTTGTGCGGCGCGACGTCGAAACTGGCCGTGGACTCTCCCGCAGCGATGGTGACCGAGTCCGGGACGGTCAATACACTCTCGTCGCTGGAGGCGAGTTGGACGACCAATGCGTCGTCGAAATCGCGACTGCGCATTACCGTCACCGTGCTTCCCAGCGGCCCGTCCGCTTCTTGGAGCAGGCTCTTGTTCGCGTTCAGCAGGAGACCTGGCGGTTCGTTGTCCAGGACGGTCAATGAAGCGGATCGCGGCGCCAGTTCCGCCGCGGTGGCTGAGACGTTGACGTCCTGTGGCCCGTCGACCTCGTCGTCATCGACGATCGACACCGGCACCGAGACGGACGTCTCGTTGGCCGGGATGGTCGCTGTCGGCGGAACTGTCGCCTCGGTCGGATCACTGCTGACCAGGCTGGCCTCCAACGCCGTGGTCAAGTCTGCATCGGCGGCCCGAGAGATCGTCAGGATGGGCATGTCCGCTGTCCCCTCGGCGACCTGCGTCACGTCCAGTGAAACTTCGATCGGTTCGCCGCGTTCGACCATCACATTGTCAAACTGTCGGCCATCATTCGTCCAGGGCTGATCATCCACCTGTTGAAACTTGATCCAAAAGTCGGACGTATAACTCATTCCTGCCGACTGAATTGCAGCGTCCAGATCGAGCTGGCGGGTCTGCCACTCCGGCGACGTGCCGGCGCCCCCGGCGACTTTAAACCACGTGTCGCCGAAGTCGTCACTGATAAACAGTCCATCGCCACCGTGGACTGTGTCTGCAATGCTTTGTTCATCGAACTGGAGGCGCACATCGGACTGACTGGAAAGGTCGATTGCCAGGATCGCTTGATTGGTCGCCATGACGCCGCTGCTGTCCATTCGCAGCACGTCTCGATCCTGTACGGTTTCCAGCCGAGTTCGCCCTCCCTCGGTGGACGCGAAGAACCAGTGACTGCCAACTTCGTCGGTGCCAGCGAATCCTTGAAAATGCGGAAACGCCGCCGGGGACGCGGCAAGCTGCGCGTTCTCCACGTACCGATCGGCGCTGGCCTCCCGGTTGATGTTGTCCCCATCCTGATTCATCGGGTTGCCGGAAAGATCATGGACGTCGGGCCCGATGATCGCCCGGTATTGTCCCGGCTGGGTCTGGGGCGTGTCGAGCGAGATGACGAAGGTCTGGCCATCGCCCGAATCGATTGGGTCGCTCCCTAGCGTGACCGGCCCGAGCGGCCCTTGCAGTTGCACGCCTTCCGTGGTGAACGTGGTTTCATCGATCGGGCGATCAAATGTGATTTCAAATTGACTCAGAGGCGGATCGACCAACCCGACCGGTGACAGTGACACCACGCTCGGGCCGTCGGCCGCACGGCGGTCCACCCGAATGTCGTCGAGACGAAACTCATAGGAGGGCGAGCCTCCGGAATGGCTGAAACGCAAAAAAACGTCCTGATCCAATTCGATCGATGCGGCTGTGAGCTCAGCGTCCAAATCGTAGAAATAGTTCACGTAGGAACCGACTTCGTTGCGGATCGGGCCCCCAAATTGCGTCCACGTATCGCCATCGCCACTGGCGCTGACGGTGAGGTAATTGCCAAAGAAATTCCCGACGCGCTGGACCCAGAAGTCGAGGGCTAAATCGGTGGCATCCTCTTGATCGCTCAAGTCAAGGGCCAGCACGGCTTGCTTTGCGCCCTCGGTGTTGTGCTGACGCTGGTCCAACCGCAGGTCTCGCAAACCCGAGTGGGCATCCATGGTCGTCGCCAACTCAACGGTGCCAGTCCCCGTCACGTCGAACGTCCAACCGGGAAGGGAACTCAGCTCGTCCGATTCGAAGTCCTGGAAATAGGGAATCGGTTGAGGCTGTGGCGGGCCGATCACGAAGGCATGCTGAAACGCATCGACCGTCGGCTCCCCGTTGATCAAATCCTGATTCTGATTCATCGGATTGCCATTCTGGTCCCGCACGTCAGGGCCGATCTCCAAACGATAGGTGCCCAGTATCTGCTGTGATGGAAACTGCAGCGAGAATGTCTGCTGATCGCCGCTGTCGACGAGGTCTGAGAGAAGAATCGGGTCGCCAACGGCATCGAACATGGCGACATGATCGCGTGTGAACGTGTCGGTATCGATCGGCTTGTCGAAGGTGACCTGAACCTCGGAGACGGGGCCACTGATGGTGTCCGATGGAGACGCCGAAACGACACGCGCCCCGACCGGATCGCGGTTGGCGATGCGAACTTCGTCCAACACCATTTCATGGACCGTCGACGTCCCCGAGTGTCGAAACCGGAGATAGACCGGGGAGTCGAATGTCATGCCGGCAGACGCCAACAATTGATCAAGATCCCGAAAGTGATTGACGTGCGCGTTGACCGGGCCGGTGACAGGATCACCCAGCGGGACCCAATCCTCCCGGTCCTGACTGGCACTCAGCAAGATCGAGTTCTGCGCACTGGTGGACCACCTGCGGCGCGAGAAAAAATCAAGCGCCAAATCGTCGGCTTCCGTTTGGTCGCTCAGATCCAAACGCAAAATCGCGTCCTTGGTGGAGGACGATGCGGACGATGTCTGACGGATCCAGAGTGCCTGTGACCCCTCGTATGGATTGACTTCGCTCAATGTGATCAAGCCGGGTGGAACGACAGAGAAGCTCCAACCGGGCAACAATGACAGATCCGACGCTTCAAATCCCTGTTGGTACGGCACCGTTTGCGCTACAGCGGGCCCCACTTCGAAAGTCCCAGAAAAGGTGTCGCTGCCGTCGGTTTCGCCGTTCACTTCATCACGGTCCTGATTCATCAGGTTGCCTGCCGTGTCCGCGACGTTCGGGCCGACTTGCACCCGGTACACCCCCGCAACCGTTTGGGGCGACGCGAAATTGACCGCGAACGTGACTTGGTCCCCCGAATCGATCGGGTCACCATTGAGCGGCACCAGGGAACCGTTGGGTCCGTGAACCGTCACGTCCTCGGCAGTGAAGGACGTCGGGTCGATCGCTTCCGAGAAGCTCAATTCGAACGTGTCGACCGGTGCCGGTATTTCCGTATTCGGGTCCATTTGTTCTACCCGCGGCCCGATGACATCCCCCTGATCGATGCGAACGTCATCAAGGATGATCGCATGAATCGAATGGCTCGCAGACTGAAAAAGCCGAAAGTAGACGTCTTCATCGGGCGTGATCCCGGCATCCCCAAGCTGCTCGTCCAAGTCGTAGACATAATTGATCCAGACATTCCCCGGGGGCTGCAGGGTTGGGGAGAGGGTGGTCCAGTTGGCACCGTCACCACTGACATCCACTTGCAGAAAGAAATTGGACGAAGATGACGAGTTCAGCCGCTTCATCCAGAAGTCGAATGTCAGGTCTGATTGGCCGGCCAGACTCGAAAGGTCCGCCTGCAATACGGCTTTGGACGTTGAGCTGACGAAGTTGGATGCGACACCGAAGTGAAGTGTTTTCTCGCCGCTGTGGGCCTCCGAAGCGTCGTCAATCTCCACGGTGCCAGCACCGGTGGTGGAGAACGTCCAGTCGTTCAGCGCGGCAAGGTCGGCGACCTCAAATCCCTCCAATAATGGGGCGGCCGCGGCCAAGACGCGACGATCCTCCAGTCGCTCTGCCGTCAACGCACGACGTGCCAAGGATGCGCCACGACGAATACGATCGCCCCGCCGCCGATGCATTTTCATCAATTCGCCTGCCGAGAAGTGAAGGATTAGTTCGCCGGGAGCCGCTTTGCCCCCCAATCCCGGGCTGGGACACACTATAACTGGGCCGAGGCCCCCCTGTGACAAGGCGAAGAATTTTCAAAAAAATCACGGGGAACCAGAGAGACAAAATGGACAACGCCTGTCTTCGACGTCCAGATGGCCTTTGCCCAAAATCACACCCTCGCTGCGGTCCTTCATTTGGGCAAAATCTTTCAGGTGGATCCGTACAGTCATCCCTTGAGTGCCCGGCTCACTTTCCCCTTGTCAAACGGACGCCCAGCGGCGAGACTTTGTGGCTTCCTGAAATCCCCTTGTGACCGCCACGTCTCACCGTCGAGGCGCGGATGTCGGCACCGGCCTGTGGTGGCCTGGACCGGCGTTGGATCACGCGTGGTGACGGTTGCCGCGGAGCCCTGGCTACTCGGTCCGTTGCCAAGTTCCCCCGCATGGCGTCGACCTGACCGCCGAAAGGTAGCTTCCGGATGTCCCGTTACACCGGTCCCAAAGCCCGTATCAACCGCCGTCTTGGCACCCTGATTTACGAGACCGCCGGCGCCGCCCGAGCGCTCGATCGCCGCAATTCGCCCCCGGGGATGCACGTCCGGGGACGCCGGCCGAGTAACTACGGCTTGGCGTTAATGGAGAAGCAGAAGATCAAGCACTATTATGGGTTGGGCGAACGCCAGCTCCGCCGCTACTTCGAAGCGGTTGGCCGCAAGCCGGGGAACACGGGCGAACTGTTGCTGCTGATGTGTGAGCGGCGGTTGGACAACGTGGTGCGGCGCTGTGGCTTCACCAAGACGCGGCCCCAGGCCCGTCAGGGGATCACCCACGGGCACTTCTACATCAACGGGACCAAGGTCACCAAGCCTGGGTATCTGCTCCGTCCCGGCGATGTGGTCGAAGTGCGGGGGAAGGAAAATCTGAAAAATCTCTATCGGGGCGTGATCGCCAACGCCGCGCCCGACGCGCTCGACTGGGTTTCGTTCGACAGCGAGGGTCTGAAGGCCACGATGTTGGGCGTGCCGGGGCCGAGTGATATCAGTCTGCCGGTGGACGCCAACAGCGTCGTCGAATTCCTGTCGCGATAACCAAGACGTACTCCCAAGATGCATGCTCCTGTTGTTGTCCTGGGCGGAGGCCCCGGCGGATACGCCGCCGCGTTCCTGGCCGCCGATGAAGGCCTCGATGTCACCCTCGTGGAGTCCGACTCCCGGCTCGGTGGCACCTGTCTGCTCCGCGGTTGCATTCCCAGCAAAGCGCTGCTGCATGTCGCCAAGGTGATCGGCGAGGTCGACGAACTCCGCCGTGACTGGGGGGTCGATTATGACCATCCGCCGCGGATCGACATCGACAAGGTGCGGGCGCGGAAAGAAAAGGTCATCAGCAACCTGACCGGCGGGCTCGGCAACCTGGCCAAACGCCGCAACGTCCAGGTCATCCGGGCTCGGGGCAGCTTCGTCGATTCCACCACGCTCCAGCTCGAAGGGGATCACGAGTCGATCCCCGACGGTGCCCAGCTGACTTTTGATCATTGCATCGTGGCCACCGGCAGTGTGCCAGTGATGCCGCCGACGTTCAACATCGGCAGTGATCGCGTGATGGACAGCTCCGGGGCGCTCGAATTGCAAGACGTCCCTGAGAGCTTGCTCGTGATCGGCGGCGGTTACATCGGCCTGGAAATGGGCAGCGTCTACGCACACCTCGGCTCGAAGGTCAGCGTCGTCGAACTCCTCGATGGGCTCTTGCCGGGGGCCGATCGCGACCTGGTCAAGCCGCTGGCCAAGCGGATCGACAAGATGTGTGACGGCCGCGTCTATCTCAACACCACGGTCGGCTCGATGGCGGAAGTCGACAACCAAGTTGAAGTCGCCTTTGAAGGCCCGGGGAAGTTCGGACACGAGCGGTTCGACCGGGTCCTGGTCAGCGTCGGCCGGCGACCGGTCACCAAGGGGATCGGCCTGGAGAATACGGCCGCGGAGATCAACGAGCGTGGATTCATCGTCTGTGACCGTTCCCAGCGGACCGCCGATCCGCACATTTTGGCGATCGGCGACGTCGCCGGCGATCCGATGCTGGCCCACAAGGCGACGCATGAGGGCCGCATCGCGGCGGAAGTCGTCGCAGGCAAATCATCCGCCTTTGACAAACGCGCAGTCCCAGCGGTCGTCT
>CAYWXT010000028.1:0-32724 GCA_964462125.1 uncultured Pirellulaceae bacterium
CTAGGAGGGCGGCCGCACTTCTAATCATGGTGCGATGGGTGTTTTCTGACAGAGCTTAGTACCCAGCCAGCCCTACGCCTGGAAGTCGAGGTGCCCGCCGCTGCCATCCGGTGGCGGGCTCAATCCTGGTTGCTCGGGCGTTCTTTCGGCGGTCGCGTCCTCATGGTCCTCACGGTCCCGCTCTGGGCCGGAGCGGTTGAAATCGTCGTACATTTCACGACCATCACCGCCGCGGTCCTCGGCCTGTTCACCCGCTTCGATCCCGGGTGTCTCGGGAGACTTGCCGGCCGGTTGCTCCGCGGTCGATTGGCGGCGAGTCGCCTCGGTGGCTTGGTTATCGGCCTCGCCCCCTTTCCCCGCTGCACGGTTGGTCCCAGCGACTGAGGCGGCCGCTACGGACGGTTGGATGTTCATCGCTTGGGCTCCTGTGGGTGGGGTGAGTGGTGGCGCGGCCATCGAAACGCTACCACACGGAACGTGACCGGGGTTCAATCATTCGTAGCAGAAGTCGTCGAGACTTCTGGTCCGTTCATCAATCACGGCGTCTTCCACCGTGGGGTTTGTCACCGTTGCCAGCTTTCGAGCCAACGGTTGCGCAGGGAACGACGCGGCTCCAGGGGGTTGTTGTCGCCGTCGTCACGGTCAATGAACTCGGGTGAGATACCGGGGAACAGGCGTTCGAGCGTCTGCCCGACGCCATCGAGTGCCCGGCGTTCGATGGTGGGCGAGCCCAGCGGGCCGCGAACATCGATGGTCCACAACGTGTATCGGCTGTTCCGCAGTGGTAACACGACTCGGGTGAAGACGTTTTGGGGGCTGACGCGGGTGTTGAAGGACAGGTCGAGTTCGCGACGACGGTTGAGTGTTCCGTAGCCATGCAGTGCCACCAACTCGCCCCACAGTTGCAGTTGGCTGAAGCGGATTTGATCATCGTCGATCGTGAATTCGACGTCACCGTCGGTGAAGGCCACATCTTCGGTCGGTGTGATCCTCAACTGATTCAGTACTTGAACCAGCAGGGGCAGTTTGTAGAGGTTGGTACCGGTCACCCGCGCGGCGCCGTTGCCGGACAGCAATTCAGGGGACCCGAGTTGTCCTTCCAGTCGAGCTTGCCCGGCGAAAGTCCCCGTTAACTCTTGATCGGCATGTCCCAGGTCGGCCAGCAAGGTGGGCACGAGGGCCTCGCGGACCGCCATTCGGACGTCAAAGTCGCCGGAGGAGAGGGTGACCACACCTTCGAGATCGAGAATGCCGTCGAAGATCCGGCCGCGGATGGTTCGCGGGGACGTTTCCGTAGCGTCGTCCCGGGGCGGCGTTTTCACCAGCAGTGCCGGGGGTTCACGAAAAGTTCCCAGGGAAAGTTCGTCGTCGACAATCGTGAACGGGCCACGGATGCCCATGATCTGCAGGTCATGAACATGCATCGAATCGATCCGCACCTCCCCTGCGGTGGTCAAGGCCTGTTCGTCATGCCGTCCCTGCACGGCGAGTTCACCCCGGAGCGAGTGGACCGGCCCCACATCGCCGATCCGGTTTCCTTCCAGTTGCAGCAACAGGTCCCAATCGATCGTCGGTTCCGGATGTTCCTGGTCGCTGAGCAGCACCTGCGTGGAGCCGCGGACACTGATCGGTCCCCGCAATTGAAGCCGTCGCATCGCTTCCTCCATTTCCGCCGGCAAGGCTTCGATCAGTTCGGCGTCGGGGAACAGCCGGCTTCCACCGTGCACGTTGAGCGACAGCACCCAGCGGCCGCCGTCGGTTGGGACACATTCTCCGTCGGCCGACAGGTGCGACGCGTCATGTCGCCCGGTGACTGAGCGAATGCGCACTTTCTCCCCGTCGTAGTGGACCGACCCGCCGGTGATGTCAAGCCGATAGGGGATCGCTGTGGGATGCAGGCTCAAGGAACGATTGGTCACCTGGGGCGTTTGCTTTTGGACCGCTTCAATGTCCAGATTCAACGGCGAGTCCAGCCCGGTGCGTGTCACCAAAACGGTCAACTCATCCAACATCCCGCTCGGCGAGACCGCGTCCCAAACGTGTTGGGAGGAGGCCGGAAGGGCCGAACGCAGCGCGTTGTCCATGGAGACGTTTGCCGCGTGAAAGTGAAGTTTCAAATCTGCAAGCGAATCGGGATGCGGCTCTCCGCCGGCCGACGAGGCACGCCCCGCCGGTCCGGTCGAAGGAACATCGGTGTCGGCAGGCATCCGATAGGCGCCATGACAGTGAACGACCCCGGCATTCGCATTGGTGGCCTTGAAGTCGATCAGATCCATCTGTTCGTCTTCGACCCGAATCCGACCGGTGACGTTGTAAAGGGGGTAGTCAAACGCGTTGTAGCGGAGATGGCCGTTGACGACCTGAAGGTCGAACCGGCGATGCGTCGTACCGGTGGCATCTTTGCGAATCACCGCCGAAGTCAAACTCACCGAGCCGCTCGGGCGCAGCAACCGCACGAACGACTCCAGCTTCGATTCGGCCTCGCCCCGGGGCGTGAGCGCCTCGATCAAGGTTTCATCAACCGGGATCACCCCGTCTCCCTGGAAAGCGAACGAGCTTTCCCGGCTCAGCTCTTCGCGGAGGGGAACCCGAAACGCGCTGCGGAGCACGCTGCTGCCGACCCGCCCGCTCATCCCCTCACTAGCAGCCCAACCATCGCCGATGCTGATTTTGCCAACAAGCTGCGTCACCGGATAGGGAAACCGGTCGAAGCGAACGTCGACCCCTTTGCACACCAGCGTCCCGGCGGTCTCCCACTCCCCGTCGGCATGGGTAATCGAGCCGTCCAGATCGACGCGGCCGACGGCGCGCAGCCGGTCCCAGTGCTCCTGGAGCTGTGGCGCCAGCGCCATTGCGAGCCGCTGATCGAGCATCAGTCCCGACGTTTCGATACGAAGCTGGACATCGCAGGGCCACCGAAGACCGGCGATTGATCCGTGAAAGCGGCACAACGCTTCGCCAAACTTCGCTTGCGAGGGCTCAATGGCGACCCCTTCGGGCGTGACGGTCACCCGCCCTCGCAACTCGCTCAGCGCTTTCGGCAGCCGCTCGTGGTGAAAGCGGCCCTGATCGACCTGGTATCGGACCTCGTAGTTCGCCGGGCTTTCCCCATCAAAGGTCGCCACCGCGGAGAGCTCCCCGACGCAGCGTAGTTCGTGGAACTGCTCCAGCTGCGGGCACCACTCGGCCGGAAGCCGCCGTAGCCACCGGTCGCTGAGATGAAGCTCGGACATGGCCAACCGCAATGTCACCTCGTCGCCCACGCGGCGGAGATCGACCTGGAGTGAACGGGAAAAGTCGGTCGTGCCGCGAAGGACGATCGATTGGGGACGTTCGTTCCCCGACGGGTCGATGGCTCGGTCCGCCGACTGCACCAACGCCTGGTCCACTCCGACGCCGATCGGACGTTCCTTCCCGCTCGGGTCGATCAGCCGCAGGCGGCCGCGGACGACCTCAATCCGGGGACAGGTCGGCCCCAACTGCGGGGGCGGCCATAGCTGGGCCAGCGAGAGCGTGCCGTCGGGACGCAACCAAGCATCCCCTTCCGCACCGTCAATGACGATCTTCTGCGCCGCCAATGGGTGCTGCTTGTCCAATAACTGCTGGGGGTCCAAATCGCCGACCACCACCACCCGATCGACCCGTAACAATCGCTGGGGGCGGAACATCGATGTCGAAGGATCGTCGATGCGGATGTCTTCAAAGACCAACCCCACGCGGGGGTCATAGTGGCCGCGGCGAATCGAGATTCGGAGATCCGGGTAATGACGCTGCAACGTCTCCAAGAACGAGCGGCGGGCGTGTTCCCCCACCGTGGCCGGCCCGAGCGTCGAAATCGCCAGCCCAGCGGCGGCGGCAATCAGCGCAGCGAACACCCAGCGGGCTAGCGTTCCCGCAGGCTTCCTTCCCGTTACGGCCTCCTTGCCGGTCAATGTGGTGCCTTCTCGAACGTCGTCGAGCCGAGTGAACGCACCCCAGGAGCCTCTCCGGGCGATGCGCACCGCCGCGCGATGGTAGCTCCGACCTCATTCCGCGATCCACCCCAAAAACACCCAGAAGCGGTAGATCCAAGGATGCTGCCACGGTGTCTGAAGGCTAGCCGCCACCGAAAACAGAGACCAGCCCAACAGCAGCCACGCCAGACCGCGCCCCGCGCGAGATCGAGACAACGATTGGACCGCAGGAACGGCCGCCAAGATCCAGAACGGAAACAGCCAAATCAACCAGCGAAAACCGATGTTCACGCCGCCATAGTTGCGATCAATCTCCGGCCGAGCCAGATAAAACGCCGCGCAGACGAGCGTGGCGATCGCCGTGGCGGCGTACAGCCGACGCAGCCCGGGCGGATGGATGCGAACGCCTGAAATCCAGCCCCACGGGACCAGCAACCAGAGCGGGGTCAGCGAGAACAGCCCGTGGTGCCCGAAGGTCATGTGCAACAGGTACGTCGCCCGAGACGGCTCGCCACGGTCCACCCCCCGGCGATCCGCCCCACGCCAGTAACTGCTGGGGTACTCGTACCAGTCATCCCACTCGGCCAGGGCGACCGAGACCACCTCGTCCGCCCTTTCATCCCCCTCCCCGCCGTTCCTCCCCCCACCGTTTCTCCCCGGCGAATTCTCGGGCAATACCAAGGCAAACAATCGGTCGTCCTCGGTGGTGACGATCCAGCGGTCGGGTTGACTCGAGGGCGTGATCTTCACCTCCGCGCCGGGGTCGATCACGCCGAGATCGCGGAGCGTTTCCGAAACCGGGCCGATGGCGGCGGGCGAAGGGTCGCCAGCCAACAAACTCCGCTCAAGACTCACTCGGGCGACCGTTGCCCCGACGCCGCGGTGGGCGTAAGGCGGCCGGAGGCTCTGGTGGGCCAGCCAGTTCGTACCGAAAAAGCCCGCCGCCACGATCAACGCCCCGGCGGCGAACGGCAGCGCCGCTCGCCACTGGAGCCAAGCCACGAGGATCGCCCAAAAGACCAGCATCGAGAGGGCCGGAAGCTCGTTCGCCGCTGCAAACGCCGCCGCCAAGCCGGCCGACAACCACCACCACCAGGGAACCGGCGCCGCCGAATCCCCCGCCGCACCGCGCACCCGCTGAGCCGCCTCCAGGTAGATCCAGAGTGCAACGGCCGACGCCGAAGCTGCCGGCAGATGGTTGCTCAGCGACCAGGCAAACGGCAACAGCAACGTCCCCAAGCAAGCCGCGCCCACCATATACCGGCGCGTCCAATCGCTGCCCCCAGTTCGACCTCCACCGACCAGCTCGATGACCCGCGCCATGGCGAGCGCCCACATCCCGTACAGCGGCAGGTTGACCAGGGCCAACACGATCCGCGTGACGTAAATCGGTTGCTCGGTCAACGTCATCCCGGTCAAGGCATGGACAACCGCGTAGATGCCGGCGACCAGCGTGGGAAACAGCGGCGGCTTGCTGCTGTAATAGTGCTGCTCGCCGTCCGGGCCCCGGTGGCGGACCATGTCGATCGTGTACCAGGGGCGGCGACCGCGGTCGTCCTGGATTTGAATCAGCCGGTCGATCGCATAGGTTCCATCCTCGACCAACGCCGCGATCGTGCACCAACGACTGCGATCGTTGGCGCTCAAAAACGCCGTGTTCCCCTCGCGGCTCAGCACCGTCGAGATCCGGCCGGCCACGAGGGCCATCACGATCAAGATCAACAGCGCGTAACCCGAGCGGCGTTCCTGGCGTGTCCCTCGGTCTTCACTCATCGTCCGCGTTCACTCCGCCGATCCGTTCGGCCACGCTGTAGGGAACACTCTGGGCCGGAGTCTGGGAGACCACCAGCTCAGCGAGCAAGCCGGTTAGAAGAAACTGGGCGCCGAGTAGAACCGCCAGGATGCAGTAGTAAAAAATTGCGGTGCTGTGCAGGTCGATCACGTCAAGGGCGTCGAACAATCGAGTGATCACCCAGGCGGCCGAGAGGTACAAGATGCCGATTCCCCCAAGGGCGAAACAGACCAGCCCGGCGGCCCCCACCAAGTGGAGCGGCCGCTTGCCGAAGCCCGTCAGGAAGTAAATCGTCAGCAGGTCCAGAAATCCCTTGACGATCCGAGAGAGTCCATACTTCGAGCGGCCGAACTCGCGGCGGTGGTGCTCGACTTCGATCTCCCCGACTCGCCAGCCGTGGGCGGCGGCCAGCACCGGCACGAACCGGTGCCGCTCCCCATACAGCCGAACCTCGTTAAAGATCTCGCGGCGATACGCTTTGAAACCACAGTTGTGATCGTGCAGCCTGACCCCCGTCATGCGGCTGACGAGCCAGTTGAACACGCGGCTCGGGAGAACCTTGTGCCAAGGATCGTGCCGCACCCGCTTCCAACCGCTGACGACATCAAAGCCCTCCTCCAGCTTTACCAGAAATCGCGGGATCTCTTTGGGGTCGTCCTGCAGGTCGGCGTCCATCGTGATCACCACCCCGCCCCGCGCCGCGGCGAAACCGGCGTCCAGCGCCGCCGCTTTCCCGAAATTTCGCCGAAAGCGGATCGCTTCGGTGTCGGCGTCCGCGTCGGCGGCGACGAGCGATTCGATCACCTGCCACGAACCGTCGCTCGATCCGTCATCGACGAATACAATCTGGCGGAAAACCCCCTGCTCGGACGTCACCCGATCGATTTCGGCGTGCAACCGCCCCAGTGACTCATGCTCGTTGAGTACCGGAATCACAAAGCTGACCCGCCGCGGAGGCCCCGACTCTGGCGGTTGATTCGATTCGTTCAAGTTCAACAGCACCCGTCTCGTGGCATCAGAATGACGGAGATCAATTCCGATCCATCTTCTCCTCCGCACGAGCCGCTTGCAATGCGGCAGCCTCGCGGGGCAGTTTGAACTCGGGCCCGGACGGGAAGTACTGAATGTCGTCCTGAAGGTAATAGGCGCTGGGCAGCGTCTGGCCGTTGAACGACGACTGGCAACCGGCCGCGGAAGCCACCCCAACGGCGGCCAGCAGCGCCAGGGCGGTGCAGCGAATCGTGCGTCGGTGGGTCGAGATGCGGCTCATCGTGCTTGCCTTCGGATTCCGACTGGGGACGGTGGATGGGTCGACGAATCCCGAGACACCGCCCGGAAACTGTTCGTCAGAACCGGTATCGGTCCGACAACCGGCACAGCTTCACTGCAGAAGGCAAATTTTGAGCTTTTTCACAGCCCGAGCAGCCATCCCTCCCGGGGAGAGCTCGCGGCTCAGGCGGGCGGTGGCTGCGACTCCTCGACCAGCTTCGGCCTCTCGATCATCGATTCGATGCGGACCGCCTTCTTGCCCTTGAACGCTCCCGCCTTGGCGTTGAACTTGGGCACCTCCTGGATCGCAAACTCCAGTGGGGAATCAACCGCTTTCTCCGTCGCGATGACGTCACCGACATTCAATTCAAGGAGATCTTTCGTGCGGATCGAGGAGCGAGCGAGGGTGACCACGATCTCCACCGGTGCGGCGTCAATGTTTCGCTTGATCTGGCTGCGCGAGCCTTCGCTGGGGGAGGACTTCCCGTAGCCGACCCAACCGTTCCGCGAGAGTTGCGTGTTGAATCGCTCGATGGTGTTGAACGGGATGCACAGATTCATCATGCCGCGGTTTTTGCCGAGAACCAGCTCGAAGCCGATCAGGATGACCACCTCGTTGGGCGGGACAATCTGGACCAATTGCGGATTGCTCTCGGTTCGATCAATGGTGAAATCGAACTCAACGATATTCTCCCAAGACGTTTTCAGCTGGGCGAGAAAAAGATGCACCACCCGCCCCATCAGCCGGTTTTCGATTTCGGTCAGCGGTCGCCGAATCGCCTCGGTCGGGACCGGATCGCCCCCGAGCATGCGGTCGATCACGGCGTAGGCGAGCGGCGGTGAAATGTCGAGGATCCAGTGTCCCTCAAGCGGTTCGGGGCGGATGACATTGAAGCAACTGGGGTTATCCAGACTGAAGACGAACTCGCTATAGGTCAGCTGGTCCACGCTCAGCAACTTCGTCTCGGTCATCGTACGCAGCATCCCGGAGATGGCGGCGCCGAAGTTCCGCGCGATCGCCTCATGCAGCGACTGCATCGCGCGCATCTGGTCTTTGCCGACCCGCTCGGGACGCTTGAAATCGTAGGCCGTCACCCGCGCATTGTTCGCAAACGCTGGATTGGGCGGCTCCGGTCGGGCCGACTCCTTCGGTGTCGTCGCCGCGGCGTCCGGGTCCGCCGGCTCCGCTGGGGTGACCGCCGACATGTCGACCCCTTCCATCGCCTTCAACAGGCTCTCGACCTGATTCTGGCTCAGCGATTCTTCGGACATCTCCTTCGTCCTCGGTCAGGGGTGACTCGGACAGCCTTGTCCGAACCGGGCTTTTTGTCGAATCAGGCTTTTTGTCGAATCAGGCTTTTTGTCGAATCAAGTTCATATCGGGACGGGCTCATCGTCGAATTTGGCCTTCGCCCCGCACCAGGTACTTGTAGGTCGTCAGTTCGCGCAGGCCACACGGTCCGCGAGCGTGGAACTTATCGGTCGAGATCCCGATCTCCGCCCCCAAGCCGAAGACGCCGCCGTCGTTGAAGCGGGTGCTGGCGTTGACCATCACGGCCGAGGAGTCGACGGTCCTTTCGAACCGCTCGGCGGCGCGGAGGCTTTCGGTGACGATCGCATCGGTGTGATGCGACCCGTAGCGGTTGATGTGCGCGATCGCTTGGTCGAGCGAATCGACCAGGGCGATGCTGATCTGCGGCCCGAGATATTCCGTCGACCAATCCTCTTCCGTGGCCGGCAAGGCGTCGGGGATCAGCGCCGCGGCGCGGTCGTCGGCGCGCATTTCGATCCCCGCCGCCCGCAGTCGCTGTGCGATCGCTGGCAGCGCCGCGGCGGCGGCCTCGGAATGCACCAGGAGTGACTCGCAGGCATTGCAGACCCCCATTCGCTGACACTTTGCGTTCTCAACGATCCGGGCGGCCATCTCGATGTCGGCCGAGGCGTCGACGTAGACATGACAATTGCCATCGAAATGCTTGATCACCGGCATCGTCGCCTCACGAGCGACCCGGCGAATCAACCCCTCGCCACCGCGCGGGATGGTGACATCGATCAACTCCCCGAGTGACAGAAACTGCCCCACCGCCGCCCGGTCGGTCGTCTGGACCAGCTGCACCGCCCCCTCGGGGATCCCGCACTCGGCCCCGCAACGGCGAAGCACCTCCACGATGGCGCGGCTGCTATGCAACGACTCTTTCCCCCCTCGGAGGATCACGGCGTTGCCGCTCTTGACACAGATCGCCGCCGCATCGGCCGTGACGTTGGGGCGGCTCTCGTAGATAAAAAAGACGACCCCGATCGGGACCCGGCGCTTTTCAATTCGCAGACCGCCAGGTCGGGTGAAACCGTCGATCACCTCTCCCACCGGGTCGGGCAAGCTGGCGATTTGAAGCAGTCCTGTCGCGATTCCCGCAATCCGATCCGCATCCAGCCGGAGGCGATCGACCGCCGCCTCGCTGAGCCCGAACCCAGGGGCCGCCTCCAGGTCACGCGAGTTGGCCTCCATGATCTGATCGCCCGCGGCGACGAGCGCCTCGGCCGACGTGGTCAGCCAACGGTTCTTCACCTCAGCGTCAATCGAGGCCAACGCATACGACGCCGCCTTCGCTGAACGGGCGGTCTGCAAACAGTACTGTTGGATGTCCGTGATGGGAGCGGATGCGGTCATACAGTTGAAAAACCGGTTTTGGCCAGATCATTGCGGGTCAATCCTTGATTCTCCGCAAACCGCGGCCGGGGGTCAACGTCGATCCCCTTCCTTGTCCATGCGTCCCAGGTCGTGCGATAATCGGGGCACAGGCTCTCCTTGACCATTCCCCCCTCGCTCTCCCTACGAGTCTCTACTTCGTGTCGATCAGCATCATGCGGCGATTTACCTTCTGCGCCGGCCACCGGCTGGTCGGCCACGAGGGGAAATGCCAGAGTCTTCATGGGCATAACTACGTGGTGGAGATTTACGTCACGGGGCAGGAGCAAGACGAGGTGGGGCGGATCTTGGACTTCAAGCTGCTGAAGCAGAAATGCAAGGGCTGGCTCGACGAACACTGGGACCACGCGTTCGTCTTATGGGACCGCGACCAGAACGGCTTGGCGGCAATCCGCAGCTCCGAGCCGCACCGGATCTATGAATTGCCCTACAATCCGACCGCCGAGAATATGGCGAAATACCTGCTCGAGGAGGTCTGCCCTGAAATCCTTCGCGAAACCGGGGCGACCGCCTTCAAGGTGCGGCTGTGGGAGAGTGAAGAGACCTACGCCGAGGTGGCCCTCGACTAGGCTTCGTTACGACTTGCAGGAGGAACCTGATGCAGATCCGGCAGTTGAATCACGTCGCGTTGCACGTCGCCGATGTCCAGCGGAGTGTCGCTTTTTACCGCGATGTCTTGAAGTTGCCATCGATGCCCCGTCCCGAGTTCGATTTCCCCGGCGCTTGGTTTCGCCTCGGCGGCGATCAGGAACTGCACCTGATCGGTGACCGCCAACTGCCGGTTCACTCCCACCACCGCGGTAACCATTTCGCCTTGATCGTCGACGATTTGGACGCTTGGGAACGTCACCTCGACGCCTGCGGGGCGAGGCGGCTGCCGCGAAAGACGCGGCCGGACGGGGCGCTGCAGACCTTTGTCCAGGATCCAGACGGGCATTGGGTCGAGCTCTGCCACTGAAACGAGCTGGGTCACTGAAACGAGGCGACCGGCAGGACAAACACCTTGCCGTCGCCGATGCGGCCGGTTCGCGTTACCCGGACAACCTTGTCCAAGACTTCCTCATAGCGGGAATCGTCGACCCACAAGGTGATCTCGACCTTGGGCACGAACGCTGCCGAATACTCGGTGTCCTGATATTCGTCGAGATAGCTCTTCTGGCGGCCGTACCCCTTGGCCTCGGTCACACTGAGCCCTTCCAGCGGCGCCCGCCGGAGAGCCGCGATCAGCGTCTCAGCGAGATGCGGACGGACGATGGTGACGATCTGTTTCACGACGGCTCCGCCCAGGCGGTTCACAAAACGATTCGGGCACGAGTTTACCCGAACCGGGGTGCTGGGGGAGCGCTGGGGACGCGCCGGTTACGCTCAGCCGGCCATGCGGGAGATCCGATTGTGGGGCTGCGCCAGCTCCTCCTCGGTCGGGCGATAACGGTACTGCATCAGGTAGGCGTCTTCGACCGTGTCGTCGTAAAAATCGCGGAGCACCGAGATTGCCCGGAATCCGAGACTCTTGAAGAACAACTGGGCCTCCAAATTGGTCTCGCGGACCTCGAGCATGATCCGGTTGCGGCGCTCGTGGGACAGCTTGCCGAGCAGCTTGTCCAGCATTGCTCGGCCCACATGGCGGCGGCGATAGTCGGGATCGACGGCAAAGTTCAAGATATGCAGACGGGTCTTGTGAAGTTCGTAAATCATGAACCCCACAACGTCGCCCTCCACCTCGGCGACCATGCCGATGCAGTTCCGCTGGCGGAGGCAGCGGATGAAATCGTCTTCGGTCCAGGCGAATTCGAAGCAGTTCGCCTCGATGTCCAGAACCGACGCCATGTCGCGGCGGATCATCCAACGGATATGAACGCTTACCGATGCCTGCTTGGTCTTTTCCACGTCGGACTCCTTTCCATCGAATTGGCCACCAAGTCGACGACAGCCTTCCTGGCTGCCTCCCCGCCAGAGCACCCCGCCGGGGCGCCTCGCGAGGAACGCCGAATCCAGCCACTGCCGGTTCCACGAGACGCGGAAAGTACCACATGCCCCCCGCCGAACCAAGACAGATGTTGCCGGAGACCTGCAGGATCTTCCCGTGTTTGTGAGAAAAAGCCAAAGCCGAAAAGGTGTCGAAAGCCGGAAACGTGTCGGACACCTTTTTACCACATCACGCGCCCGCTTGCGGGCGATGGGGTTGGCGGCTTGATCTAGGCTCTGTCAGAAAACACCCATCGCACCATGATTCGAAGTGCGGCCGCCCTCCTAGTAACTGCCCTCCCGCGAGCGGGACGGTGATGATTGTCGCTTCGCGAGCGTCGTTCGCGTTTTCTGACAGAGCCTAAATCGGGGCCTGCCAAAGGCCGAGGGCCGGGTTGCGAATGAAGTAAAACTCGCTGCCATCGACGTCGGTGTGCCATCCGTCGTCCAGCGCGGTGACGTCATAGCGACGCGAGAGTTCGGTCAGGTCACCGGGGGTGTACCCGACGGAAAAAATTTCCTCCGGGGTCAGCCTGCCGGCCGCATAGACCACCTCAAACCGATCTTCCGGCGAGCCGTGCACCAGGTGCGCCGCGGCCGAGGGGTTGGCGGCCAGGTCCTCGTTTTCCTCGACCAACCGCAGAACCTCTTCTTTTTTTCGGTAGCCATATTTGCGAATCAACAGGTCGATCCCCGCGTCCTCTCCAAACTCTTCGACCGCCGGGGCCAGCACGGTCAGGCGGCCGCCGGTCGCGATCGCCAAACGGGTCCGGTAGATCGCCTTGTTCCCCAGCCAGGTGCTTTTGAACTCGGACGGGTCGAGATAGGCGACGACGTGCTGGGGGGGGCGTGGCAGGTGGGTGATGTTGACCTGGCGCGCCAGCTCGGCAGCTTGGAAAAAGGTCTCATGGTCGTCGCCGATGAACAGCCCGCGGGTGTGCAGCGTGCCGTCCTTCATCTGTTGAACGACCGTCAAGGCGTACAGCAGCGGCAGGCCCTGGCAGAAATGGTCCTGGGCATAGTTCAAGATCCGCCGCAGCGGCGTATCGGCCCGTCCCAACGTCTGCTCGATGCCATACACCGCGCTCAGGAAATGGCTTTCGTTGATCCCCGAGGCGCCGCCGGTGCCGACGAAGACGTTCTTGTTGTAATTCGCCATCCCGATCACCTCGTGGGGCACCACTTGCCCAAGAGAAAAGATCAGGTCGTGCCCGCCGTCACGGAGCAAGCGATTGACCTGGGCCGGCCATGGCTTGGTGTAGATCCCCGCGGTTACTTCCGTGACAAACTCCGCGGGAACTTCGCCCAAGGTCACCACATCGCTCCGCCAGCGATGCGGGCGAAACAGTTCATGCGGGACGCCGGGAAACATGTGGTCCAACTGCGAAGGCTTCATTGGCGAGTGGGTCCCCAACGCCGGCATGATGTCGGTCACTCGCTCGCCGAGCAGTTCACGGCACAACACCGTCAGCTCCCCGGCGCGGCTGAACAAACGGGTCGCGTCGGGGGGCAACAGCAACACACGCTCACGCCGACCGATGGCCTGCAGCGTGGTCCGCAGCGCTTCGCGGAGGTCGTCGGTGGTCAGGGAGGTCGTTTCGGAACCGGTGGCAAAGTAGGTGGTCATCAGGGCCTATTGCTTGGCGAGTCAGGACGCGATGGGGACCGCCGGGCCAACCACGGCACCCCACTTGGCCCGGCGGTCCTTCATAACAGAGGCTACCACGTTCTCGCCCCGTTGACGCCTCCACCCCCCGTACCGTCTGATACGATCCATGACTGCCGCCGACATCGAACTACGGATCCCGCATCGCCCGCCGATGCGGTTGCTCGACGAGATCGTCTCCGTGGACGACCGCAACATCGTGTGCCGCAAGACGTTTCGAGACGACGAGTTTTTCGTTCAGGGGCATTTTCCCGGCGATCCGATCGTCCCCGGGGTGATCCAGTGCGAGTGCTGTTTGCAGGCCGGTGCGATATTGCTCCGCGAGCAGACTGCCGAGCTCGGCGAGGCAATTCCGGTTGCCACCCGCATGGACTCGGTCAAGTTCAAACGGATCGTTCGCCCCGGCGATACGGTCGAGGTCCACGCGGCGTTGAACGATCGGGTCAGCAACGCCTTCTTTCTGGTCGGCAAGGTGCTGCTTCAGGGGAAACTGGCGGCGCGGCTCGAATTCGCCTGCAGCGTCACCGACGTTCGCGAAGCGGGGGCGTCGGCTGACCGCCCCTCCGGCCCGACGAGAGGGAGCTGATCGTGGACGCAGCGGCGAGTGGGCATCCCAGTGAACCTGTCTTCGACTTTTTGGGTCTTTCCGGCAAACGCTTCCTGGTCATGGGGGTCGCGAACAAGAAAAGCGTCGCCTACCGAATCGCTCGGCTGATCGAACAGGCCGGCGGCGAGGTCCTCTACACCGTTCGCAGTCAGGCCCGCCAGCAGAGCTTAGCGACACTGCTCGACGGTCGGCGCGTGCTGGTGTGCGACGTGGAAAAGCAAGCGGAGATCGATGCGTTGGCCGAGACGTTGCAGGCGGACCAGGTCCCGCTGGCCGGACTCGTGCACTCGATCGCGTTCGCCGATTACCGCGAAGGGATCAAGCCGTTTCACGAGACAACGCGGGCCCAGTTCCTGCAGGCGGTCGACATCTCGGCGTTTTCCCTGACCGCCGTCTGCAACGCCCTGCGTGATGTCCTCGCCCGAGACGCCTCGGTCGTCACGATTGGCATCAGCACCACGAGAATGGCGAGCGAATCGTACGGGTTCATGGCCCCGATCAAGGCAGCCCTGGAGTCGTCGCTCGCGTTTTTGACCAAGTCGTTCAGCCGCTTCAGCGAGGTGCGATTCAACGCCGTCGCCGCGGGGCTGCTCAAGACCAGCGCCTCGGCGGGAATCCCCGGTTATGTTGATGCGTATCTGTATGCCGAGACGGTGATCCCGCGCGGCCGAGCCGTGAGCACCGACGAGGTGGCGTCGACCGCCGCGTTCCTGCTCAGCCCCCGCAGCGGCGGGATCACGGCGCAGTCGATCGTCGTCGATGCGGGAATGTCGATAAACTATTTCGATTCCCGTGTGATCGCCGCGGTCTCCGCGGCCGATGTCGATTCGCCCTAGCCCCCGGTTTTCCGTTTCCGTCCGCTGACGTTCGCGATGAGCCAACACATCTACATCAATGGCGAGTACTTCTCGCGCGAAGACGCCAAGATCAGCGTTTACGACCACGGGCTGCTCTATGGCGACGGTGTATTCGAGGGAATGCGGATCTATGGGGGCAACGTGTTTCGTCTCCGCCAACACCTTGAACGGCTCTGGGAGTCGGCCAAGGCGATCGCCTTGACGATCCCGATCGGCATCGACCAGATGACCAGCGACGTCCAAGAGACGGTACGGAGAAACGAGCTCAGCGAGGGCTACATCCGACTGGTCGTCACCCGCGGCGGAAACCAACTCGGGCTCGACCCGTTCCGCTGTGCCGATCCGCAAGTGATCATCATTGCCGACCGCATCACCCTGTATCCGGAATCGTACTATCAAGACGGTCTCGACCTGGTCACCGCCTCCACGATCCGGAATCACCCGGCCGCCCTCAGCCCCCGAATCAAGTCGCTGAATTATCTCAACAACATCCTGGCCAAAATCGAAGGCTTGCGGGCCGGGTGTATCGAAGCCTTGATGCTGAACCACAAGGGGGAGGTGGCCGAGTGCACCGGCGACAACGTGTTCATCGTCAAGCGGGGCGAGCTGTTCACCCCGCCGATTGACGCCGGCATTCTCGAAGGGATCACCCGCAACGCGGTGCTGGAACTCGCCGAACAAGCCGGCATCCCGACCCACCAACGCACGGTCACCCGCCACGACATGTTCGTCGCTGACGAGTGTTTCTTGACCGGCAGCGCGGCCGAGGTCATCCCCGCCGTGCGACTCGACGGGCGCGACATCGGGGACGGCAAACCCGGTCCGATCACCCGCCGGCTCAACGAAGCCTTTCGCAAGTTGGTCCGTGACGATTGATCCATCGCAGTGGAAAACGCTCCGGCGCATCCACGATCCGGCTCGGCGAGACGGATGTACTTAGACCACAATGCGATCCGCCTCGATGGGTAGTGCCTAGGCCGCTGCCTCTCCATAATGCTCGGCTCGGTTTGATAGCGTGACGGCTCGCGGAAGGCTTCTTGCGATGGCGATATTCGGTTCCCACGTCAGCTGCGCCGGAGGTCTGGACAAGGGAGTTCAACGGGCCTTGGACGTCGGTTGCTCGTGCATCCAAGTTTTCACCAAGAATCGAACAGGTCTGCATCCTGCTTCAGAATGATCTCCCCTCCCTCGAAGCTGTATCGCCAGCGGCTTCCGGTTTGCTTTCGAGAAACCTGAACTTTGATGCAGTCGATCGTCTCCAGCAGGAACGAACGCAGCGCCGCGGGGTCAGACTGCCGATGTAATTCCTCGAACCGCTTGAGTGTCTCAGCGGCTCGCTCTGCCCTCACATCAACATCCTTGATGATGTCGTCAGCGCTGACCGTCGCCGACTTTAGATCGCGTTCCAGCCCCTCGATTCTCGTTCGGATTGACCGAACCTCGTCCTGCACGATGTCCAGCAAGTCGGCGTCGACCTCGATCAGTTTCCTTGTGGCCTTGGTGAGCTGCGACCGCTCTTTCGACAGTTGACGCTCGATCGCTTTCGTGTCGGTCGTCCTGGCGCTTGCTTTCGCTTGGCGGCGAATCTCCGCTTTCAGCCGCTCGATCGTTTTCGGGTTTGCGTACCGATCGCGGAACGACTCCAAGACGGCGGCGAGCAATTCGGGCTGCCGAACGAGGTGAGGGTGGCAGAACTGAACGCCCTTCGTCTGGCTTCCACCGCACCGATAGCGGATCGTGGTCCCTCCGTCCGCCCGCTTTTCGCTTTGCCCGACGAGCCGGCGGCCACAATCTCCGCACCGAAGCAGCCCGGTCAGAACAAAGGATCCTCCGTTGCGATGCGGGGTCGATCGACCGCGACGGTTCGCAAACATGCCCTGAACCCGGTCGAACAGACCTCGGTCGACAATCGGGGCGTGATTGTCCGCCACAACGACGTGGTCGCCCTCATCGGCGTCGCCTCGCTCAAAATCCGATGTCATTTCACCATCCTTGTAGGTCAGCATTTTCCCCTGCCGAGTGCGCCCCCAGGTGAAGTCTCCGGTGTAGAGCCGATTCTGAAGCATGAACCGAACCGAACTGACCACCATGGTGAAACCACGTTGGTTCAACCCTTCCTGAACCCCTCGAAACGACGAACCGTTGGCGTAGGCATCGAACGCCCACTGAACGGCCGAGACGGCGGCGGGGTCGCCCAGTTGCAGCCGGTGCGACTCATCAACGCGATAGCCCAGCGGCGGGCGTCCTGCGACCCATCGACCCTCCTTGGCACAATCCCGCTGACCTCTCAAGGTTCCCCTCGCCAGCTTTCGGACATAATCGTTGTTGGAGTGCGAATCGACGGCGGTGGTGAGGAAATCGCCAAAGTTGTCCCAGTCCCTCGGTTCGCTCCGGTCGGTGGTCGCGATCTTCACCCCTGCATCGCGAAGCGGCTTCAGTTCCGCCATGGTGGTCATTGGGTCGCTACGGGTGATCCGCGACATATCCCACGCGATGACGAAATCAAAATCGCCACGCTCAGCGGCTTGAATCATGCGGGTGAACTGGGGTCGTCTCCCGGATGAATCAACTCCACTGATTCCAGAATCAACGAACTCAGCCACGATCTCATAACCGTGACGATGCGCGTATTCGATCACCGCTTGTCGCTGCCCCTCGATTGACGCGCGTTGATCTTCAGTGGATCGGCGGAAATACGCTGCAGCGCGTCGCCCGCCACCTTTGGACAGCTTTAGTTTTGCTGGCATCGAAACGATCTCCTGTAACCGCTGTTTGATTCCTGAAGGAAAAAAGCGGGCAACCGGTCAGGAAACCGGCTTTCGGGAGCGACCCTAGCCCGCGTTCATCGTAGCCGATCCAAGCAGGGGAGCGGTAGCCCGGCTCGTCATTCCAGTCGCCGAAGCCACAACCAGCCGTCTCGGACCATCTGGAGGAACCTGGCGCGGCATGTAGTGCACCGGCGGCGGGTGGCGTCTTCCTCGTTCTCGACCACCAGCTCGCCATGGCAAACCCAGCAGGCGACAGGCAGTTCCCACCAGTGCGCCATCGCTGGAATCTCGGCGATAGGAAGCACCGCATCGCGTTCGCTGATCAACTCGCCACCGTACTTGTGACGGACCGCTTGGGCTTGCTGAAGGGTCAGGAACTCGGCGTCGACCGCATCAACCAGCCGACCAGCGGCGTCGAGATAACGCCCCTCGCCATCGGAAACGAGAAACATCATCGGTCACCCCCGTCTCGTCGTGAATCGGGAATCGGTCGGTACTCGCCTCGAATCGCTCGGCGATAGTCGTCTCGAAGCCGGGTCCAGTATTCCCATGCGGCTTGGGTGACCGGATCGGGTCCAGAACTGAATGAGCCGTGACCCGCAACAGTGCCTCCAGTCCGCTTCGTCGGTCCGTTGACGTAACGCTCATAAGCTACGTCGCACCGCTCCTCCACCAGCGGCAAGATTTGCTCGGCGATGGCTCGATATTCGACCATCAACACGAGATCGTCCTGTGAGCACGCCAGCAGGATGTCTCGGTGCAGAGCACGAGTGCCGTTGATTTCGGCGTAATCGGCGGTCAGGTCGGTGATTTGGTGGCTCATCGCAAGTCCTCCTGCACATCAGGAAGAAACAGCTTCCAATAGCCTTGGGGTGAAGCCACGTATACCGCAGCATCGCTGTAGCCTTGGTGGTGCCTGCTGCATCCTTCGCGGTCGTCTTGCAGAGCCTCGAACGCATCGGTGGGCAGGTCGCCTTCCCAGACCAGCCCGCGAATCGGACCGTAGACGATGAAGTTGTGAGAACTGGCGACAACCATGCCGCCAATCAGAGAACGGGTTTCCATCGGAACCTCCGCGCGTGCAAACGCCCTGGCATGTGGTTGAAAACAGCGGGCTAGAACTCCGCTGCCAGTCGCCTTTCTCGCGGCCTTCGCCGGTCAACGATTGGTTGGACTGCCGCACACCAGGGCGTTTGCATCGTTCGTTTACTCCAGAACGTTCTAGCTTGAACGCCACCAGGCAACAGACACCAAGTGACGGCTCCGGCTGCTTTTCACGACAGTCGGAGCACCCCCAACGGTAGGCGAAGCGTCGGCGCGGTGCAACATCGGCGACCAGCGTTTTTTTCAGGCATCTACAGCATCTACATCTACGGGTTTGCTCAAAACCCCGTAAAAACGGCAAACCTGTAGATGGAACCCCGCGCCAATCTGCACCTGTCGGGTGGTGCGTCGTCTCAGCCCGCGTCTAACGCCCTCGGACGGTTCGGCGGCTCATCCGTCGTCGAACCCGGAGAACGTGCGAGAGGAGGCGGCTCTGGCGGTCGTTTTTCGGGTCCATGCCGACCACCGCTCGCAAAGGGCTGATTTCGCGGCGGGAATCTCGGGTCGCGGGGAGGGTGCTGCTGCAGTGGGTGCAGGAACCGCCGGTCGCCGACATCCGCCGGAAGTGGAGTTGATATTATCAACTCCTTCTTGTTGCAGCGGGTGGAGAGTCGACCGGGCGGTACGGCCCGAAAAAGGGCAACGACGTGTTACCCTTTTCTGAGGTTGCAGCGGGGGGGAGAGTCGACCGGGCGGTACGGCGGCATTCGGGATCTCCGTGTTAGCCAGGTTGGCTAACGTCGCAGCGGGTGGTGGATCGACCGGGCGGTGCGGCAAATCTTCACTACGTAGTGAAGATTTGAGCTTTCATGTTGCAGCGGGTGGAGGGTCGACCGTGCGGTGCGGCATCTCGTGCTTAGCAACTTGATAAGCACCCTCATGGGTTGCAGCGGGTGGTGGAGCCGTTGAGCGGTGCGCCAAACCACCGTTGACAATGTACACAGTGATTCCCGGTTGCAGCGGGTGCGGGGAGCGTTGAGTGGTGCGCCCAGAGTTACCAAGTTGGTAACTCGCAGATCCACGGTGTCGCAGCGGGTGGAGAGTCGACCGTGCGGTACGGCAGGGCAAGTACCAAGTTGGTACTTTCAGCATCGCGGTTGCAGCGGGTGGAGAAGCCGTTGCTCCCCGACACCGGCAGCCTTGGCGGATTCGCGGCGAGTGTCTAAACCCTTTGGCAATTTTGCCGAAGGGTTTTTCTTCTTCCCGCGTCCGCCACTGCCATCGTCACCCTTGCCGCGTTTCTCGCGCTCTTCCGCCACTGGCCGCAACAACGCCTCCTACCTGCACAACGATTGCAACGACGCTCGATTAGCCGAGTGCTTCAATTCCGTAGGCGCCATCGACCACGCCACTGGCGAACTCTCGAATCGCTGGACCCGCAGTGCCGACCTCCGAAGGTTGACCACGGCAAACCTTGCATCGCCCCCGTCGCAGACGCTCATCCTCGCTCCAGCCCGCCTGAATCTCCAAGCAACGCTCGCGAATCTCATCGGGTGTCGGGTCACCTGGCAGGCGGTCACTCATCGTCGTCGGATGCACCCTCGTCATCATCGGGATCCTCGGGCGGGTCGATCTCGCCGCGCGCAATCGCCAAGCATTCTTCCAGCAGCTTCACGAGGTGCTCGTCGGGGTCGGCGTCTGTCATCGCTCCAACTCCCGAATGACGCTTTCGCACTCGTCGATTGCCTCTCCCAGGACCGAACCCGACTCGGCGCTGATACGGTTGAGCCGGTCGCCAGCTCGCCGAAGGATAGAGCCCCATCGGTGCAGGACGGCGTTGCATTTCGCTACGTCGATCAGTTCGCCCTTGCGCTCCGCCAAGTCGAGTTCGGCCGTCATCGCCTTGGCGAGCCGATAGCGTTCTAGCGCTGGCGAGTCTCCCACTTCGAGTAGAGGGTCGCCACTGGTAGGAATCGGGCGAACCCGGTCAGCCACCCGGCGCTGAATCACCAGCTCCACCACCGCAGCCACCCTCAGAAACAGCGGACGCCCTCGCTGAACGTCGTCGTCGCCCAGGTCGTCAACGTAGCCCTGGCGTATCGCCTGCTCGGAGACACCGACGAAGCGAGCCACTTCCCGAACGGTGGCGAATCCTGGCGGGGTGGATGAACGACTCAACAACAACTCCTAGTTTGGGCGGCTTGTGTGCGAAAGTATCGAAATGGGGGAGAGGAAGCCTTCGTAGACGACTCCCGGAAGTACCTTTAATGGGAGGGGTCATCAAAACAAAAAGCCGGACTGCCGCGACGAGCGACAATCCGGCGGACCCACGCTCACGCAAGCGCGGGCGGCGAGTACAAAAACCAGCCCACCACGAAAGGTATTAAGCGGCGGACTGGCGGCGCGGCGGAGAAAATCAGAAAACCACCGCGTCTAGTATCGTCTATTTGTATTCGATCAAGGCCTGTACTTCTGCAGCCTCGCTGCGCAAACGCCCCAGGTCGTCAGTTGCTCGGTCAGCGGCAAGCCGGAACCGACGCAGCTTATCCTTATGTGCCGCGTTCGCTTCGGCATGGAACTGCTCGGGGTCGAGTACCTCATATTTCTGAACCCAAGCCTCCGCCTCCTTCAGTTGTGCAGCTGCCTGGCTCAGTAGTCGCGACAACAACCACTGCCGGTCCAGCAGTTCGGTGGTTGCCAATTTTTGATAGGACAGCTTCAACCGAGTCCACTCCTTGACTTCCTCCGCCAACTCTTTGATCTGCCCATCAATAATCTTTCGCGAACGCTCGAAGTCTGCAATCTTGCCTTTGAGAGTCTCGGTCGCCTTGTCCAGTTTGGCATCGGGGGTCTCGCCTCGCACCGTCACCTCCGCCCGCTGGCGGTCCAAGTCGTCCAGCTTCGCGCGATCTTGGTCTTGGTGCGAGACAATTTGCGATTTCGCGGCCCGGAGCTTTTTCAGTTCAAATTTCTTTTCGGCAATCACATCAAGATGTTGGCGAACCTCCTCCCGTCGGGACTGGCGTTCGCTGTCGGTGAGACGATGGGGATTAAATACTGGCATATCAACTTTCTCCTATCAACTTTGGTAAAACAAACACGAAACTTCGTCACCGGTCAAAAAACCGGTCTGGTATAGCCGCTCGGCTATGCGGACGATTTCTTTCTGGCGGTCATCGACGATTTGGGCGGCGATGTGCCGAGCAAACGCCACTCGCGACGCCCAGCGGTCAGGCTCACTCTCATAGCCGCCTATCGCCCATAGTGCTAACCGTCGGTCGTCGGGAATGCATGAGCGGGACCATTTCTTGACACCGCGACGGACAACCCAATCTGCTGCTTCGCCGGGATCGTCATTTTTTTGAATGCTCTCGATTACTCGCGTTTCGGCGATAGGCTCGATTGCTGGCGGATCGTATTGCTCGGCGAGTGCTTCGGCAGCGGGTCCGGCGGCTGTCATGTAGACATCTCGGCCGCCTTCCAGTTCCACGGAATGTGCCATGCCCGCATCGTCGAGGCGTAGGACCGATTCGACCCTCCCGCCCAGTGCTAGTGCGGCGACACAATGGCCAGCCTCGTGCAAGCTTGTAAGCCATTGCTGATTGCTCATCGTGACAGCCCCTCGAAATAGCGTTCGCCAACGCCAAGAATTTTGCGGGGTCGGCGGCGATACCATTGGCGACCCTCGGCATCGACGCGCCACTCTGTCACTTCGCCACTTTCCAGTGCGGCTTTGACGTCGCCTTCAGCCTGATCGAGAGTAAAGAATCTCGGCTCGCTGGGACGATTGCCCAACAGGCGGTTGAGTGCATTAAACATTTGGCTTTCTCCTTGATTGGTATGATAACGGTTTCAACTCGAGCACGTAAACTAACTATCCGTCCCGTCCAGCGGTAGCTCTTGGTCGTCGTCATCAACTCGGACCACTGACAGGCATCGCAAGCCGAACGAACGCGACAGGGTTTGCAGGACCGACCGAACGGCGATTGCGGCTTGGTCACCCAACACGCCTGGGTGAGATTGCAGTTCCACTCGGAATCTCTTGGTCACTTCGTTGTCTCCGGTGCGGGGTAATTGCTGGACATGTGGATCAGTTGGTACTCGTTGGCGCGACCACGTTTCCCTCGTGTTCCGGCTTTCACCAGCCGAAGGAAACCGAGATCCCTTGCGTGCTTCACTCCCGAGATCGCGGTGACGTGCGTCATATCGCCCGCAACCACTGCGAGATCCCGAGACGACAGGTAGAACGTCCCTCCATCGGCGAGCAAGTCAGCGGCCACCAGAACCTCCAGAATGCGATCGAACTTCTCTCCTGCACGATGTCGTCGCATGTGCTCCGGGACCGTTACGTGGTTGACCAGCACCTTCAGACGCGACAGGAAGGCCTTGCCGTTGTCCACTCGCCGAGTCATCGAAACGAACTCGGTCCAGTTGCTCATCCAGTCGTCGGTATTGCAGTGGTCGCCATAGCGATCGAGCCACTCGCGCAGGACACGTTCGGCGAAATCGTCGTCGGGGTCATCAACATGTGCTTTCAAGTCCATCGCCAATCTCCACAGAGCGTTGTTGCGTTGTCCGGGTCCGGTGATGGCGTTGCTCTCCACCAGGAAACCCACCTCGGGGTCGTCTCCACCGGCATTCCCCCGGTCCCCCCCTGCATGCTTATGCTGAGGGTGCTGTGTAAAGTGCGCGTTTAGCCCCGTAAATTGCGGGGAAATCAGTCCGCTTTCCCTCAGATCGACGACAGGCAAACAGGGTCGCCCGTCATGGACCCGCAGGGGAACCAGCCACTCGTATGTGTGTGGTTCAATCTCGTTGCCTGAGCGGTCCACTGACACCACCGAAGGCGGAGCGACGACGTACGTGCCGCATCCCTTCAGTTCGCCGTCAGGGAGCGTCAGGGACGACGTGCAGCCATCCTTTGCGATCAGGTATTGGTGACAGCCTCGCCGAGTCCAAACCGTAGGGATCGAGTGCTTCAGCTCCGGGTGCTGCTCGGACCACTGGCGATAGGCTGTCGGCTCGTCCCAGTCACGAACAACCAATCCTCCGCTGACCCGCCCGCAAACCACGCCAATGTTTCGCCGAGAACCTGGCGGCCACTGCTTGCGAATCCAATCGCTCGGCGGCAGTTCCCGTTGCCACCGCCCCCAGCGCTGGGTTGTCTGCTTTCGCCCGACATTCAACGGAATGACGCTCCACCCGAGATCGCGGTACAGCAAGGCGAGTTGGCGGCGGTCGGGGTCGTCCGCAGGGGTCGCCGGATCACGCTGGATGCAATTTTCCATCATGGTGAAATATTGAACGACTCGACGATTTCACGGCGTATTTCCGCCAGTTCCCTCGCCTCGACCCGCTCACGGGAAACGCAAGCCCGGTACAGGTCCATCTCCAGGTTTTCTTCGATGGCAGCCCGTACCCGCTCTTGCAGATATTTCGGCGGCAGAGACTCCAGTTCCCATGTTTTCGTGCCTCCCGTCTGCTTCACGAACTTCTTGAATCGGGACGACGACTCCTTCGCTGGGTTGAAGTCCTCCGCCAAGTCCAGGTCGTCGATCTGTTCTCGTTTGACGCCCACTCGGTGATAGTCCACGGGAACTCCCCACAGATCGCGTAGGCTTCGAATCGCGTCATCGGCGAGATCAAGTCCCTCGGGGTCGTAGTCGCTCGCCACGATTAGCGTCATCGCCGACTTGCCCGATTGCTGATACCGTTGTGCGATGTCACGCCACACCGGCAGGGACGCATATCCTCGCCCGAGGGTCAGCGGGATGTAGTACTCCTTGCAGATCGGCCGAAGGATTCCCAGCATCGTGGATTTCTCGCCGAGCACCTCGATGTGCCGGGGCTGGTCCAACTGCCGATCGCGGTGATAGCCCACAAGGAACCCGTCCATTTCAGATTCCAGGAACTCCGCGAGATTGCTGAACCCTCGAAACTCATACATCGGTCGGGTCGGATCGTCGATCGCCTCCATGGGGATGTCACCCGAATAGCGACCTTGCGTGCATAATGCGACCAGAGCCTCATAAGACGTTTTGTTGTTCCTATAGCGATAATGCTCGGAATCAAACTTGCTTCGCTTCGGTGCATAGGTCAGCGGCGGTTTGTTCAGCAAGTTGTAGTGAATCTGCCGAATCGTTAGCGGCCAGAAATCATCAAGATCATTTACAACTGAGACAACCGCAGTTAGGAACTCTTGCTTCGCTTCACTAATCTTGCGAATAGATTTCGTCCCGCTGACAACGACGAAATCAGCATCCCCTCGAACGCTCGATTCCCGATAGCTTCTTAGTAGACTGCTTGGATCGTCATCTGCGTTTCGTAGCAGTGCCTCCTTTAATAGAGAGGCACCTGTCTTGATACGTTGCGGATTGTATTCCGTTAGTATCCTATGCCACTGATCCAGATTCTCCGCTCTTGTGAACGACACTCGGCGAACTGGGATCGTCTCTTGCTTGTCATCGAAGCAGTACGCGAAGAATCGGCGGTGACCGGAGACGATATAGTTGTCGGCGGAGACGATGATCGGCTCAGCCAGCCCTCGTTGCTGGACACTCTCGATCAGTTTTTGCATCTCCCCGTCGTGCTTCACCTCGCCGTAGATTTCGTCGTTCTCGGGGGAGGGGCGAATTTCATCGACGGGCACGAACTCGACCGAGTACGGATCGCGCGTCTGGTCTGTATCGTCAGCCTCGACTATCATGCGGGTGTCATCCGTGCGTGTGCTGCGTACGATTCAGCGGCTCGATCCTTCTCCGGGGTCGAGCCGTTTTTTGTTGGGTGGCGCCGCATCCTGCCGATCCTCGCGGCGGACGGCGGCAGACGGCGGATCCGGCAGACTCAGCAGCAGCCGGGCGAGTGCCGAGATTTCGGCTTCGGACGGCTCGCTATCGCTGGGGATCACGTCGATCACGATGTGGCTCCCGTCTCCTGTAGCTCTCGCTCCTGCTCGTCATCCGGCTCGGTGAACCGAAGCACGATCCCGAATCGGGACCGGAGCACCCGGCGGGCACTGGCCAACAAAGCACGATCACCGACTCGGTGAGCTGCTCGGGCGATGGCCACCAGGTCCGCAGGGGACGTGAAGCGGTCAGAAGATGTCCTAGGCATTGGCATTCCCTCGATTGCGATGGGTGTTTGCCTAGGAAAAAAATTGAGGGTGGAATTAAGGGTGCCCAAAACGAAAAAACGCCAAGTCCCTTATAGGAAACTCGGCGTCAAGAATTTTTTTGATTGAGGGTCGGCGGCGTTGTTTTTGAGGGTCCCCTAAATCTCCTTGATCTGCTTCGCCCGCCTACGCTTTTCCTCTTTCTTCATGCCCCGGATTTCATCCCACATTGGCAGACCCCGGTAGACGTGAGGGACGGAGCAACCGAGAAACTCGGCCCAATCATTGGCCGTCCACTGAATCCGCCTCGGGTCGTCGTCCACCGCCTGCCTCATCCGCTCGTTGGCGGTCAGCCCGCTGTCGCTATCGCCGGCAGCAGGGGCGTTGCTCATCGGCTTGGTCCGTTTCTCGGGGATCACCAGCCCCTCCACCCGGTCGCAAAGGACCGGCAGTTCCTTAGCCGCTTCCCTGATTGCATTCTCGGCGTCTTGCTCGGTCCAGTCGTCGCAGTAGTCGAGCCCACCGCGTTTGAGTGTCCGCCACGAGGACACCGCTAGGAGGTGCTGCCCTATTTGGTCCAGAGCCTCGCCTGTTTCGGTAGCAATGCGCTGCCCATCACGGTACGTGTAGTCGGATTTCTTCCACGGATCGAACGGCAGTCCAGCCGCAATCAGGAACGCCCTGATTTCGCGTTCCAGCCCGTCAGGCAATCGTCCTCGCATCAAAGCCCCTCGCGGAGAATTGAGCCGTTCTGCGAATCCTCGGACAGCGGTAATGATCTCGGTCTTGTTCATCGTCGTTTCCTTTGGTTGCTCGGCTGGCTGGACCCGATCACCGCAAGGAAACGAACGTGAACGGGTCCAGCCGCGCGGGGGATCAAGCCCGCTAGCCGATGTCGATTGTCGTCGTTTACGATTTCGCGGGCAATCGTCGCCCTCCAGTCAACGGCTCCTTCGATGACACTCCTGCTCGGTTCTCACGTCAGCACCCAAGGCGGCTTCAGTCGTGCCGTTCAGCGTGCTGTTGATGTCGATTGTGATTGCCTCCAGGTGTTCGTGTCTCCGCCTCGTCAGTGGCCGGTCAAGCGGCTGGACGAAGCGGGAGACGGTTACAAGCCTGTTCGACGCTTGACCAAGAACAACAACCAGTGGGCGGCCAAGCCGCTGACGGCGGAGGCGATATCGCGCTGGAAGGAGGCGTTTGCCGCCTCGGGGCTACAGGGGCCGATCGCGCATGCGTCCTACCTGATCAATCTGGCCTCCCCCGACGACGCCCTGTTTCAGAAGTCGATCGACGCACTGGTGGTCGAACTCGAGCGTGCCAACGCGCTGGAGCTGGAGGGGCTGGTCGTTCATCCCGGGGCCTACACGACGAGTGACGAACAGAGCGGGTTGCGGCGGATCGTCGATGGGGTCACCGAGGGACTGGGGCGGGTGGAGCCCGGGTCGTGCCGGTTGCTGCTGGAGAATACGGCGGGCCAGGGGAGTTGTTTGGGCCACCAGATCGAACAGCTCGCCGCGATTTGGGACGGGGTTGACCAGCCGGAGCGGTTGGGGATTTGCCTCGATACCTGCCATGCCTTCGCCGCCGGTTACGAGATCAACAATCCTGCCGGGCTGCGGGAACTGACCGACCGGTTGCGGGACCAACTCCCGGCAGCGTCGGTGCGGGCGCTGCACCTGAATGACAGCAAGAAGCCGCTGGGCAGCCGGGTCGACCGCCACGAGCACATCGGGCGCGGAGAGATCGGCTTGGACGGGTTCCGGCTGGTCCTCGGCGATCCCCTGTTTTGCGAGCTTCCCGGTTACCTGGAGACCGAGAAGGGGACCGACGAGGAATCGGGGGAGCCATGGGACCGGGTCAACCTGCGGGTGCTGCGGGAACTCGTTTGAATCGAAGAAGCGAATGATTGCGGCACGAGGCGGCATTCCCCCGCCGAGTCTCCCCCTGAGGCGAATCTGTTTTATAATCGAAGCGGGTCGTGCCTTTTACCGGAGAGTCTTGATGAGCAACCGACGTCAATTCCTGCAGCTGAGCGGTGCGGCCGCCGTCGCCGCGACGTTCCCACCGGCCCCCGGGTTGGCCGCAGCGGCCGAGGACTCTGGCGATGATGCCAAACCTTGGTTGCTGAAGTCACTCAAGATCGGCATGATCGAGGTGCCGGGGTCCTTGACCGATAAGTTCAACGCGGCGAAGGATGCTGGCTTTCAGGGGGTCGAACTGAATGCCCCGGGGTTCGACATCGCCGAGGCAAACGAGGCGTCGAAAGCGAGCGGGCTGACCATCGACGGAACCGTGGGGGCGGACCACTGGCAGGTGCGGCACAGCGACCCGGACCCCGATTTACGTGCCCAAGCACTCAAGAGTCTCCGTGAGGGGTTGGAGGCGACGGCGAAGGTTGGCGCCAACACGTTGTTGCTCGTCCCTGCCCATGGCAAAGACGGCTCGTTCGACGAAGTGTACGAGCGGTCGATGGCCAACATCCGCCAAGCCCTCCCCGATGCTGAGCGGCTGGGGGTCAAGATTTTGCTCGAGAATGTCTGGAATCACTTTCTGTATGACCACGACGGCGGACCGGATCAGTCGGCCGAGCCGCTGGCCCAATACGTCGACGCCTTCGATTCTCCCTGGGTCGGAGTCCAGTTCGACATCGGCAATCATTGGAAATACGGAGACCCCGCCGCGTGGATCCGTACGCTCGAGGATCGGATCAAGAAGCTCGACGCCAAGGGCTTTTCTCGGAAAACCAACAGCTTCACCAAAATCACCGAGGGCGACATCAATTGGGAGTCCGTTCGGGAGGCACTTCGCGAGATCGGATTCACCGGTTGGGTGGCAGCCGAGGTCAGTGGCGGAGATTCAGAACGGCTCGCCGAGATCAGCCAACACCTGGAAACGGCGCTGCACTGCAGCGAAGGCATCTCGTGACGGCGAAGCCGGCTCCCGACGCCTCCTCAGGTGCGGGCCCCCCGATTCATCGCGCGGTGATGCCCGACGAGATCGTTCGTTGGCTCGCCGCGGTTTCGCCGCAGCTGATTCTCGACGGGACCTATGGCGGTGGAGGGCACGCGGCGCGATTGCTGGAAACCTTGCCGAAAGGGGCGGGGCGACTGATCGGGATTGACCGCGACCCGGCGGTGATCCGGCGGGTCGAAGGTGAAGACCACGATCCTCGATTGACCGTCTTTCTCGGTAGCTATGAACGGGCTCCCGAGGCGCTCCGGCGGTTGGAACTCCCCGCTGCCGATGCGGCCCTGCTCGACCTGGGACTTTCCAGCGACCAGTTGCACGATTCGACGCGCGGATTCAGTTTTCTTGCCGAAGGACCGCTCGACCTGCGATACGATCCCGAGTCGGGGGCACCTGCCCACGCCTGGCTCGACCGGCACGCGGAGCGAGAGATTGCTGACGCGATCTACCGGTACGGCGAGGAGCGTTACAGTCGGCGGGTCGCGCGGGAGATCGTTCAGCGGGCGCGGCAGCGTCGTCCGGTACGCGAGGTGCCGGAGTTGGTCGAGATCTGCTGTCGCTGCGTCCCACGGAGCCGCCACCACGACATTCATCCGGCGACCCGAACGTTCCAGGCCTTGCGGATCGTGGTCAACGACGAGCTAGGCGTCTTGGAGCGGACCCTGGCGACCGCCCCGGACTGGATCCGCCCCGGCGGGCGGCTGGCGGTGATCAGCTTCCACTCCTTGGAAGACCGCCTGGTCAAGCACGCGTTCCGTGCCGACGATCGCTGGGAGGTCCTCACGCCGAAGCCGCTTCGCGCCGAATCGGTTGAGGTCGCGGCGAACCCGCGCAGCCGCAGCGCCAAGCTACGCGTCGCCGAGCGGCGTTAGGAAGCGATCGAGATTGAGGCCTCCGCCTTCGACGGCTCGAATCTCGCTGGTTCCGATACGTCGGTGCGTTGGCAGTGGAAAACTCGCTGGGGAAAACTCGCTGGCGATGGCACGGTCCGGCTCGGCGAGCTGGATGTACGTCCGAAACGAAACGGAGATGGAGTACGCGAGCGTTCGCGGCCGGGCACTTCATGCGCCCGGCCCGTGAGGTCTGTCGAGGATGGCCCCACGGGACAAGCCCGTACGACCATCGACGATGTCAGCCCGTGGCCGCAAGCTGACCGCGCCAACCTCACGCAAGGCGAACTCGCGGAAGACGATTTGCCATGATTGGCTTGAAATGACAGCATTCACCGCTGTCGGTCGCCAGGAGACCGGGATTCAAACCACCGGTCGTGCGTCGCGACAGCGTTAGATTACGCCCTGGGAAAACTCGGTCAACCGCAGATTTTCCAAAAGGGACTTCGCCAGCCCCCCCGGTCCGTCCTAAGGCATTGCTTGGGATCGGGTTAGGAAAATCGGGCTGAAGTCCGATTGGCTCACTAGAGGGGTTCATGGTTGGTTGCCGGGAAGTGTTTTTGCGCCGCTGCCGGCGCCCGCTGGACGGTCCTGGCCGACCGCAGCAAACCTCGGTAGGTTAGGCGGCACTCGGTGAACGCAACTTCTGATCACGATTTTCCCCCTGCAATGCCATGCCGACGAATACTCCCACCCACCTGGCCATCGACTTGGGCGCCTCCGGTGGCCGAGTGATTGCTGGCTCGCTGGACAACGGCAAGCTTCGCATGGAGGCGACCCATCGGTTTCCCAACGAGCCGGTTCGTGTGCATCGGTCGGTGCAGTGGGACACCCTTGGTTTGTGGCGGGAGGTTCAGCACGGCCTGGGAAAGAGCGTCGCGGAGGGGCGCGAGATCTTGTCCGTGGGGGTCGATACCTGGGGGGTCGACTACGCATTGATCGACGGCAATGAAAACGTCGCCGGTCCAATTCACCATTACCGGGACGGGCGGACTCGCGGAATCATGGAACGAGCCTTCGAGATCGTCCCGCGAGAAGAGATCTTCGCCGCGACCGGTGTGCAGTTCATGGAGATCAACACGCTGTATCAGTTGCTCTCCGCGGTGCTCTGCAGCGACCCTCCGGTCCAGATCGCGAAGTCATTCCTGATGATGGGCGACTACTTCCACTGGCTGCTGACCGGCGAGCAGAGCATGGAGGCTACCAACGCGTCGACGACGCAGATGCTCGACCCGCGAACCAAGCGGTGGGCCACGTCGCTGCTCGATCGCTTCGGCATCCCCACACAGCTGTTCCGCGAACCGGCCGAGCCGGGGACGATGCTCGGCTCCGTTGAGCCATCGGTCGCCTCCTTCACGGGACTGGGCGAAGTGCCAGTGGTCTTGCCGGCGACACACGACACCGCCTCGGCGGTCCTCGCCGTCCCCGCCGAGGAGTTCGCTCCGGCGAAACCGGACTGGTGTTACATCAGCTCGGGGACCTGGTCCCTGATGGGCTGCGAATTACCGGAACCGCGGATCGATACGGTCTGCAGCCGGCTGAACTTCACCAACGAAGGGGGAGTTCAGGGGAGCACGCGGTTGTTGAAGAACATCGGCGGTTTGTGGTTGTTTCAACAGATCCGTGAATCGCTCGACCGCCGCGGCACCGCGGTCACTTGGGAAGCGATGGTGGAGGCGGCTGCTCAGGCCCCGCCGTTCGAACTGCTGCTTGATCCCGACGCCTCCTGCTTCGTTGCGCCGCAGGACATGATCGAGGCGGTCACAGGCTTTGCCGATCGCACGGGACAACCGATGCCGACCGACAACGGCATCCTCTACCGGGCTGCATTGGAGGGGCTGGCCCTCCGCTATCGCGTCTGTCTCGCCATGCTTGAGGCGCTCGTTGGAAACCGGATCGAGACGATTCACATCGTCGGCGGCGGAAGTTTGAACCAGTTGCTCTGCCAGATGACCGCCGACGCCTGTGACCGCCTGGTGGTGGCCGGGCCGGTCGAAGCCACGGCGACCGGAAACCTGTTGATGCAGATGATCGGTACCGGCCGGCTGCATTCGGTCGACGAAGCACGAAGGCTGGTCCGGGCGAGCTTTGACCCGGTTCGCTACGAACCGCAAACGCCCGAACGATGGACCGGGCCCGCGGCGCGTTTCGAACAATTGCTTTAAGGATTGACCGTACATGGCCCACACGATTGTGATCTTTGGCGCCTCGGGAGACCTCACCAGTCGCAAGCTGGTCCCGGCGCTGTACAGTCTGTTCAAAAAGAACCGACTACCGGAATCGACGCGCATCGTGGGGGTTTCCCGCAGCGAGTTCGAGCACCAGCAGTGGCGGGACATGTTGCGGGAGTCGACCGAAAAATTCGCCGGCAAGTTGTTCGACGCCGAAGCCTGGGACGCCTTCAGCCAGTCGATCTACTACCAGCCGGGGGACATCCAGACACCGAACGATTTCCGCCGGCTCGCCGCGTTCCTGCAGGAGATCGAGGAGGACCCTGCCGCCGGCCGGATCTATTACCTCTCGACCATGCCACAGTTGTACGAAGCGGCGATCAAGCGTCTGGGCGAAGCCGACCTTGCCGATGACGCCGCTGGCTACCGACGGGTCATCATCGAGAAACCGTTCGGCACCGACTTGAAGACCGCACAAAACCTGAACCATGCGATCCACGAGGTGTTTCGCGAGGACCAAATCTATCGCATCGACCATTACCTCGGCAAGGAAACGGTCCAGAACATCTTTGCACTCCGCTTCGCCAACAGCATCTTTGAGCCGATCTGGAATCGCCGCTACGTCGACCACGTCCAGATCACCGTGGCCGAAGAGGTCGTGATCGGCCGCCGCGCCGGCTACTACGACAGTTCCGGCATCCTCCGCGACATGTTCCAGAATCATCTGCTGCAGTTGATGATGATCACGGCGATGGAACCGCCCCCCAAGTACGACGCGTCACTGGTCCGCGACGAAAAGGTCAAGGTTCTGCATGGTGTACGGCCGATGCGGGGAGGAGACTTCGCCAACCAGACGGTGCGCGGACAATATGACGGCTACCTTGCCGAGGAAGGGGTGCCGCCTGGGAGCGAGGCGGCGACGTTCGCGGCACTGAAACTCTATTGCGACAATTG
>CAYWXT010000029.1:0-32675 GCA_964462125.1 uncultured Pirellulaceae bacterium
CTGGGGTGGCTGACCTTTCGCGTCCACGACATGTCGCTGACGTGAAGCAAGCCATCGATCCCTTCTTCCAGCTCGATGAAGGCCCCGTAGTTGGTCAGGTTGCGGACCTTGCCGGTGACGTCGCTACCCTCGGGATAACGTTCGATGACCTCGTCCCATGGGTTCTTCTGCGTTTGCTTCATCCCCAGGGACAGTTGTTGGCCTTGCGGATCGACCCCCAGGATCATGACGTCGATCTTGTCGCCGATGTTGACCAGTTCGTTGGGGTGATTGACCCGCTTGGTCCAGCTCATCTCGCTGATGTGGACCAGCCCTTCGATTCCCGGTTCGAGTTTGACGAAGGCTCCGTAGCTCATCACATTGACGACTTCGCCGGGGTGGACGGAGTTGACCGGGTATTTCTCCTCGACGTTTTCCCAAGGATTGCGGTCTTTCTGCTTCAGACCGAGCGCGATCTTTTGTTTCTCGCGGTCGATATGCAACACCTTGACCTCGATCTCCTGGTCGATGGAGACCATTTCGGTGGGATGCCCGATCCGCTCCCAGGCCATGTCGGTGATGTGCAGCAAGCCGTCGATGCCGCCCAGGTCGACGAAGGCGCCGAAGTCGGCGATGTTCTTGACGATCCCCTTGCGGACCTGGCCGACTTCCAACTCCTGCATCAGGTACGCCCGGTCCTCTTCCCGCTGGCGCTCGATCAGCGAGCGGCGGCTGATCACGATGTTGCGGCGGGTGTCGTCGATCTTCAGCACTTCGGCTTGGATCACGCGGCCGATGAAGTCGCCGATGTCGCCCGGCCGGCGAATGTCAACCTGGCTGCCGGGGAGGAAGACGTTGACGCCGATGTCGACGAGCAGCCCCCCTTTGATCTTGCGAATCACGGTCCCGGTGACCACCTGGCCCTCGCCGACCGACTCCATCATCGCTTCCCACTCGATGATCTTTTCCGCCTTGCGTTTGCTCAGCGAGATCATCCCGTAGGGATCATCGGCGGCCCCGAGTTCGTCCTCCATCTCCTCGATCAGGACCTTCACGGTTTCGCCCACCGCAGGGGGCTCTTCGTCTGGACCCCATTCGTCGAGGCCAACGGTCCCCTCACTCTTGAAGCCGACGTCGATCAAGGCCCATTCGTCATTGAGTTCGACGATCCGGCCGTCGACGATGCGGCCTTGGGAATATTCCTGTTGCTCCGCGGCGATCGCGTCGAGCAGCCAATCCTCCGCCTTGTCCTCCGGGGCCAGAACGGCCAATTCGTTGAGGATGTCTTCGTCTTCGAGGTTGCGGATGAGGTTACGGTTGACCATGAAAAAAATTACCAGCGAGATCTGGCCCGACAGCAGGGATCGAACAACCCGGCGGCAGATCTCAGGGGGGTTGGAGGAACGAACATCGATCAATCTTCCCGGCTCGTCGCCAGGAGTGGGATCCACACGCGGAATCCTGGGCTCCTACGCGGCCGAATGTCTGTTTCACGCCGCGCGTAGTCCGGTAACCTAACAAAGCCCAAAAATCGTCACAACAGCTCTCGACTCCGAATCTGCGTTCGCTAGCGTTTGGGGCCTGCATTGCGGCAACCGGTGTTCCGCAACAGCGAGGGGGGGATCCGGTGGCCAGAAGCGCGAGCGGTCGCCAAACTGTGTATGTGAATTTCAGCCTTTTTCTCAACATAACCGGTCCGTCCATGCCCGAACCGCCGAGTGAAACCTCCTTGCCCCTCCGCGTTGCGATTGGGGGCGACCACGCCGGTTTCCCGCTCAAGCAGGTCCTCGCCGAGCGGTTCCACGATCGGGTCACCGCCCTGATCGACTGCGGGGCGCACGATGAAACCAGCAGTGACTACCCCGACTTTGCAATCGCGGTGGCGCGGCAAATCCTCGACGGGAAAGCCGAGCTGGGCGTGATCGTGTGCGGCAGCGGTGTTGGCGTCAGCGTCGCGGCGAACAAGATTGCTGGGATCCGGGCCGCCGTCTGCCACGACACCTATTCCGCCCATCAGGGGGTTGAGCATGACGACATGAACGTGCTCTGCATCGGTGGGCGAATCATCGGCCCGGAGCTGGCCAGCGAAATCATGGCGGCCTTCCTGCACGCCCGCTATCAACCCCAACCGCGTCATGCCCGGCGGCTGGAGAAGGTGTTGCTGCTGGAACAGCAAGGGCTCCCGGCACGCTAGGCTTCATCGATTTTCGGGAGGAGGCTCGGGGCGTTGATAGAACTTGGTGATGTCGAGACTTTGTTTCTGGTCCTGTTCCAGCAGGGTCATCCGTGTTTCCAGCCGTTCCATCCGCCGCGCCGACTGCGGCAGCAACTCCTTGGCCGGATCGGGACGCCGGGGGCGGGGAACCGTCGGATAGCCGAGGTGCCGCTGCAGGGCACCGAACAGGTAAATCGGGTCCTTGCGGCGGTTGGCCAACGCGATCCGGCCCTCCTTGAGCCCGAACAGGAACGGTCCTTTGTCCTCGGTCGGCTGCCGCGCCTCCTCCAGCCGCCGGCGGTACTCTTCGCTGGCCAAAAAGAGCAGGTCCGCCAGATCAATTAGCCCGACCTCGGCCCGCAGCCTCAAGATCCACTTGGACCACGCCTGGTCATAAACCGGGTCGTTGCTGATGGCGGCCAAGCCGCGATCGTAGTTTAGCCGGTTGCGCGACAGCACCTCGAACTGGAATAGGAAGAACCCAGCCGGCGAGGCCTGCTCGGCGCGGTACTTCGCATCGGCCCGCAGGATCTGCAGGGCGACCTCGATTCCAAAACGCCCCGCCTCCCGCTCGGACTCTTCGATCAGATAGGTTTGGAAAGGGGCGAAATAATGGTCCAAGCGGTGCATGGCGGGGGCCATCAAACCGGAATGCTTCAGTTCGGTCAACAGAAAGTCGGCCGCCATCGGCAGCTTGGTGGTCGCCAACAACTCGTGCTGCAGTTGCTCCAGCAGCTCCTGCATCGGGACCTGATCGGCGATCCGCTCCCCGAGCAGCTGAAACAGGTACGACTGTTCCACGTATTCCGCATGATCGAGCAGGGGCGGCTTGCGGACCATCTCAACTCGGGGGGATGCCGAACACGATACAGGCGTTGTGACCCCCGAAACCAAAGCTGTTGCTCATGGCGATCATGATCTTCCGCTCACGCGCCTGGTTGGGGGTGTAGTCGAGATCGCATTCGGGATCGGGCGTTTGATAGTTGATCGTCGGGGGGATGGTCGCTGTTTCGATCGCCTTGCTGAGGATCACCGCCTCGATCCCGCCGCTGGCACCGAGCGAGTGCCCCAACGCCCCTTTGGTGCTGCTGATGGCAAGCTGCCGTGCGTAATCGCCGAAGACGCTCTTGATCGCCCTCGTTTCGGCCTTGTCTCCCAGGGGCGTGCTGGTGCCGTGGGCATTGACGTAGTCGATCTGTTCGGGCGTGACCCCGGCGTCGTCAATCGCCTTCCGCATCGCGGCGGAGGCTCCGTGGCCGTCGGGATCGGGCGCGGTGATGTGGCTGGCGTCACTGGTCGTTCCATAACCCAAGACCTCGGCGTAGATCTTCGCCCCTCGGCTGCGGGCATGTTCGAGTTCCTCGAAGATCAACACACCGGCCCCCTCGCCAAGGACGAAACCGTCGCGGTCGGCATCGAAGGGGCGGCTCGCCCGAGCCGGTTCGTCATTCCGGGTCGACAGGGCCTTCATGTTCTGGAATCCAGCCAATCCCATCCGGGTGATGGCGGCTTCGGTTCCGCCGGTGATCACCAGATCGGTTTCACCCAGCCGGATGCTCCGCATTGCGTCCCCCATCGCGTTGGTCGCGCTGGCGCACGCCGTGGCGACGGCATAGTTGGGCCCTTGCAGTTTATAGGTGATCGAGAGGGTCCCGCCCGAGGCGTTGAGCATCATCTTGGGAACGGTGAATGGACTGACGCGGTCCGGACCCTTGGTCAGCATCCGTTCCGTCTGGTCTTCGATCTCCCCCAACCCACCGATCCCGGAGCCGAGGACCACACCACATCGCGTGCGGTCCACCCGGGTGAAATCGATCCCGCTGTCCGCCACCGCCTGGCCGCCAGCATGGACGGCGAACAGCGTGCAGCGATCGAGACGCTTGGCTTCGCGGGCGTCGATGTGCTCGGAGGGATCAAAGTCGGGGATGTCGCCGCCGAAGTGGACCTTGTAGCGGGTGGTATCGACCGTGGTCAGGTCGTGGATCCCGCCATCGCCCGCGATCAAACGGGCCCAAAACGATGCCACCTCACAGGCGAGCGGAGTGACGACCCCGATCCCGGTGATGACGACGCGTCGCTGTGTTCGCTGTTCCATCGAGTTGTTTTCCGTTCGAGCCTGACCCGCTACAAGAAATGCCGCTCCGGCGAGAGCCAATCCCCGACGGGGGCATTGGCCTGACGCGCGGGCGGCATCGGTCGCGGTCGTCCGCTATGGATCCGGCGGGTGTCCGCTCAGGCATCCTCGCCTTTGGCCTTCTCAATGAAATCGACAGCTTCGCCGACCTTTTGGATCTTCTCAGCTGCCTCATCAGGAATGCTGATGTCGAATTCCTCCTCCAACTCCATCACCAGCTCGACCGTGTCGAGGGAGTCGGCGCCGAGATCGTTCACAAACGACGTCTCGCGGGTAATCTTGTCCTTATCGACACCGAGTTGCTCAGCGACGATGTCAGTAACGCGTTCTTCAATCGATGCCATGGGCGTAGCTCCCGAAGGTTATCTCAACAGATTGGAGGGGAGGTTCTTTCGTCGGTTGTCGACTGGGAACCGAGCCGCAAACCGGCCTGCATCGTGGGATCAAGCCCGCATCGGCAGGTGGATTCGGCGAAAAGATAGGTGAAACAAACAAAACACGTCAATACGCGGATGCCACGGTTAACCGGTCATGCCGCCATCGACCACAATCGTCTGGCCAGAGATATAGCCAGCGTCTCGGGAGGCGAGGAACAAAACGGCGGCGGCGACGTCCTCCGGCTCACCAACCCGTTTGGCGGGAATCCGGTTCTTGACCTCGTTCAAAACGACCTCGCCAAGCTCCTCGGTCATCTCGCTGGCGATGAATCCGGGGGCGACCGCGTTGACGGTGACCCCGCGGCTGACCAATTCCTTGCTGAGCGTGCGGGTCAAGCCGATCATCCCCGCCTTGCTGGCTGAGTAATTCGCTTGGCCCGGGTTGCCGATCAGCCCGGCGATGCTCGCCATGTTGATGATCCGGCCATACTTGGCCCGCCGCATCAGCCCCGCCGCGGCACGGCAGCAGACGAAGCAGCTGGTCAGGTTCGTGGCGATCACGTCGTCCCATTCTTCATCCGACATGCCGCGAGCCAATTTGTCACGGGTGATGCCGGCATTGTTGACCAAGATATCGAGCTGGCCGTGCCGCTTGTGCACGTCGGAGATTGCCTCGGCGGCCGCCTTGCGGTCGGTGACGTCGCAGACGAGTGATTCCCCGCTGCCGCCAGCGGTTTCCACTTGTGTTACGGTCGCGGCCAGCTTTTCGGCGTTGCGGGCCAGGCAGATGACGCTCGCCCCCCCGGCCCCCAGGGCGACCGCGATCGCCCGCCCCAAGCCCTGGGAGGCTCCGGTGACGATGGCGACCTGGCCCGTCAAGTCTGCGGTGATCGACAATGGCATCCTGCTCGCTCCCCCCGTTCTGATTCGTTTCGTTCCACTATTCCGGCCGGTCGCCGAAACCGTCGGTCGGCAGTTTTCGCTGAATACGCTTCAGCGTTCCGCGGAGAACCCGCCCGGTGCCAACCTCCAAAAAACCACCCACCCCATCGCCAATCATGCGGCGAACCGAGTCCTCCCAGCGGACCGGCGCCACGACCTGTCGACTCAGCAGACCTCGGATCTCAGCGGCCGATCGGTGAGCCGCCCCGTCCACGTTGCTGTACACGGGCATGCGGGTCTGACCAATCGGAATCTGGTCCAAGGCCGCCTCCAATTTCTCCACCGCCGGCTGCATCAACGGCGTGTGGAACGCTCCAGCAACGTTCAACCGAATGACCTTCATTGCCCCCGCCCGCAACGCCGCAGGCTGCAAACGGTCGAGCGCCGTGAGATGCCCCGAGACGGCAATGTTGCCGGGACATAGCAAGTTGGCCGGCTGCAGCACCTCTCCCTCCTGACGGTTCTCCTCACAGAGCCGCTCGACCGTTGGCAGGTCGAGCCCCAGTAGACTCGCCATCCCGCTCGGGACGGCGTCAGCCGCCGCCTGCATCGCCTCCCCGCGACGCTGGACCAACTGCAAGGCGTCGGCAAACTCCAGCCCCCCGGCGAAACAGACCGCAGTGTACTCCCCGAGGCTCAGCCCGGCAGCGGCCCGGACCGACTTCAGCCTCTCCGGCTCCGCCTCCGCCAAAACCTCTGCCGCCGCCATGCCGACGACGAACAACGCCGGTTGGCTGAATTCAGTTGCCTGCAGCCGCTCCTCCGGTCCTTCATGGCAGAGCGTCGCCAGGTCATAACCGAGCAGCTCGCCAGCGGTCTCGAATAACTCCCGCGCCCGCGGATAGGTCTCGCACAGCCAACGGCCCATGCCGACCGCCTGGGCACCCTGGCCCGGGAACAAAATCCCCGCCGAATCGACATCCAATGCCACAACGGCTCCTTCGGAGATCAGGCTTCCTGCGGCTCAACCAATATCCGGCCCTGGTAATACCCACACTTCGGGCACACCGTGTGGGTCGGGACCGCGGCACTGCATTGGGGACAATAGGCGATCTGGCGTCGTTTGACGCGGTCGTGCGAACGGCGTTTGCCGCTGCGACTGTTGGAATGCTTTCGCTTGGGGACGGCCATGGCGATGGGTCCGTAACAGGGTGGGTCCGTGACAGGGGCCAATGATATCGATGCAAGCCGCGTATCGTAGGGACCCCACCCCGTTATCGTCAACGCGTTCGGCGCAAGATTTGCCACTCCACTTCGACAATCGCAGCGGCGTGCCGCCACGTCAGCTTCCGCGCCCCGCGCGAGAGAAGCCGGGGAGGGGGGTAGAACGTGCCGCTGCAGGGCAAATGCGTGAGCTCCCGACGCTCTCACCGCTGCGAACTGCCAACTCACCGCTAACCCCGAGTATCTCCCACCGCGATCCCCAGCCCCTCGCGGCTGGCGGCCAGAAAGCTGAATTGGACCCCGGTCAGTCCGACCGCCAGCAGCCGTTGCTGCGTTTCTTCCAGCGTCGGGATTCTCCCCGCGGGCGTCTCCAGTTGCATCCGCAGCGCCGCCAATCGTTCTGCGAGCGGGACCTGCCCCGGGCTCTGGAACAGATCGATTACCGCCACCCTCCCTCCCGGTTTGGCGAATCGCACAGCCCGCTCAAGTAATCGATCCCCCTCCGACGGCCCCAACGCATGCAGACGCTGGGCGAGCAGTACCAGATCAAACGCCTGTTCAGACAGCTCCACCTCCGCCGGGTCCGCCTCGACCGCCTCGAAACGGCTTTCCAGCCCGATCGACTCGGCCGTCCGGCGGGCTGCCTGCAAGGGGGCTGCGGCATCGACCGCGGTCACCTGGGCCTGGCCAGCCCGATATGCCATGGCACAACTCCAGACCCCCGAACCGCAACCGAGGTCCAGGATCGCCAGATCGCGGTTGCCCTCGCCACCGACGTCGAGAATCTCCGCAGCCTGCATCGCGGCGGCGGTATGGATCCACTGGGTTGCCGCGACAGCGTCGAAGTGTTCGCGGGACTCCTGTTCCGCCGGTGGGCGTCCCCTCGCCGCAGGCCCCTCCCCCCATACCTCGGCCGTCAGCCGGCCCCAGCGGGCGTCGCCCAGGTCCCGGTCGTACTGGCACAACAGCTGTGCCGCTGCCGACAGGGCGTAGTCGTCTCCGTACCTTTCGATCACACCGGTGGCGACCAGGGCATCAAGCAGCAGTTGTGCTGGCCTGGGGGAAAGCGATAGATCCTGGCACAGTTGCTCCGCCGTCCGCTGACCGTCGGCCAGCGTATCGAGAATCCCGACCTCTCGCCCGCTCCGGACGACATGCGAGACGGCGTTGAGCTGCATCAGCTCGTGGTACTGCCGGATCGTTTGTTCCTGAGCAGACATCCGTGCCAGATCCTTCGCGGGGAGTTAACTCGCCACGGTCGCCAGGGCGTCGAAGACGGCTCGGCAGCGACGCATGGTGTTTTCGAATTGCTGGAAGTTTTGCGATTGGTAACCGTCACTCATCGCAGAGCCAGGATCGGGATGGACCTCGATCATCAATCCATCGGCCCCTGCGGCGACCGCGGCGACCGCGATGTCGGCGACCATGTAGGTGTGCCCGGTGCCGTGACTGGGATCGACGATCACCGGCAGGTGGGTGACCCGGTGCAGGTAAGGGACGCTGGCCAACGGCAAGGTGAAACGGGTATGCCCTTCGAAGGTGCGAATCCCCCGCTCGCATAGCATCACCTGGTCGTTCCCCTCGTTCAGGATGTACTCGGCGGCGAGCAGGAACTCGTCCATCGTGGCCGACGGCCCCCGCTTGAGCAACACCGGTTTGCCGGCGCAACCGACCGCTTCGAGGAGCCGATAGTTTTGCATGTTGCGGGCACCGACCTGCAGGACATCGGCGTAGCGGGCGACCAACTCGACGTCATCGGTGCCCATCACCTCGGTGACGATCGCCAGATTGGTTTCGTCCCGGGCGGCGGCCAGCAGCTGGAGCCCCTCCTCCTTGAGCCCCTGGAAACTGTAGGGGCTGGTCCGCGGTTTGAAGGCGCCACCACGGAGCGCTGTCGCCCCAGCCCCCTTGACCGCGCGGGCCGTTTCCAGGATTTGCGACTCGTTCTCGACGCTGCACGGACCGGCTATGATCCCTAACTCGCCGGCACCTGCGGCGAAGTCACGTACCTGGATACAACTCGGCTCCAATCTCACCTCGCGGCTTGCCATCTTGTAGGGCGCCACGATCGGAACCACCGCCGAGACCCCGTCACCGCTTTCCAACGATTCCTTGTGGTGCTCGAGCTTGTTCCCGACGGCAGCGACCACGGTCCGTTCCGTCCCGACGATGACATTTGGTTTGAGCCCCAGCGCCTCCACCCGTTTCACCGTTGCGTCGATCTGCTCCTGGCTCGCACCAGGTTCCATCACTACAATCATCTGTTGTTGATCCTTCGTTCGTTCCCAGTCGCCGCCCTTCGATGTCAACTTAGATTCTGGCGCCGAAAAAGCCTAGTGGCTTGTCACCGCTTCTAGTCAACAGCCGGTCGGGCCAGCCACCGGTCGAGAAAATCAACCGGCTCGAGCCCAAAGGCCTGCACGAAGGCGTCTTCAAATTTCGTCTCGCTGTCAAGGTTGCCGAGTAATTGCTCGAAGGTGCGGCGGAGTGGCCGGTCGAGCAGACTGCTGGCCACTGCCGCCCCGATTCGGTCGGTTTGGTTGGGGGGCAGTTTGCCGTCCAGGAACCGTTTGCCGCTCCCCATGACCGAAATCGCCTCCGCGGTTTCTTCCTCGAGCTGCTGCCGTTGCTGGCGATCGCTCGGCGGAGATTCTTGCCTCGCCAAGGCGGTTCCAACCCCTTCAGCAAACCATCGCGGGACCTCGCGGCCGCGTGTTGCGATCGCCAGACTGGCGAGCGGACCGAACAGCCGCCGGCCGATCATCTCCTCCTGGTCACCCTCGCCCGCAATCACCGCCGCATAGGCGTCGATCCCGTCGAACCGCCAATGGGCCATCCAGTCACTGGGGATTCCCCGCCCCTCGACCATCTTGGCGAACTCGCTGTAGTCATAACGCCGCGGCATCAGGAAGATCGTTGCCCGGCCAGCAAAGTACTCCGCACCGGCAGGCCCCGGTACGGTGCGGCGGATGGCATTGAGCTCCTTTTCGGCTGCCGCAGCGACCCGCTGGATCGTCGCGGCCGGAGCGTTGCCGATCACAAAAAAATGTTCGGTGGCGATCTGCTCCGGGACGCTCCCGTCAGCCACCGTCAGCTTCAGGGAGCGCTTCGCCAGTTCGGCGCGTCGATCGCTCTTCTCCTCGGTCGTTGCACTCCTCGCCCAGGCGAGCTGGCTCATCACCACCAGCGACTGGTTCTCGTCAGCCCCATCCAGGGACGCTCCCTCGTCGATCCAGGTCACGATCGTGGCAATCGAATCGTCGGAAAGTGGTGGGCGTCCCCCCGCCGGCATCTGCTGGCCGGCGGTCCCCCGTAATTTCTGCACGAGCAAGCTGTCTTCTCCCTCGCCCGGCGTCACGATCGGGCCGCTGTCGCCGCCCCGCATCAGCTGGGCAAAATTGTCCAGCCTCAGCCCTCCCTGCGTCTGCGTCGCCTCCAGATGACAGCCGCCGCAATTGTCCACCAACAGCGGTGCCACGTCGCTGGCGAAGCTCACCGTCTCCTCCCCGGTCGGTCGCTGAACGCTCAGCTCCGTCGCATCATCCCCAGGAGACGACCGGTCGCGGGAAAGAGCCCCCTCGGGGTCTTGCCCGTCAAACTTGGCTCCCGCCGCGATCCAGGCCTTGAGTGTCTGCAGTTCCTCCTCCGGCACGTCGCCGCCGCCGCGCGGCATGTCTCCGGTTTCGATCGTTTCAATCAGCCGGCTGGCCACGACGTCCCCAGGGAAAATGACAACCCCAGCCGGCGTCCCCCGCATCAAGGCCGCATAGGAAGCCAGCGAGAAATCACCGCGAGTTCGATCCACGTGACACCGGCCACAGCGGCTGACGAGAATCGGTGCGACTCGCTCGACGAAACTCACCTCGTCCATCCCCTCCGCCCCGGCCCCCGGCTCGTCCTCCGGTTCCGGATCGGGACGCTCCGGCCGGCGGAAGGGGGGCAGCATGACGCCCTCGAGTTCCAACAGGGTGTGGGCGGTCTCGATCCGGTCCATGGCCGGGATTAAAGCGTCGTACAACGCCGGTGTGGCGACCTTCATCGCCGCATCGACCTGCTTCATCGCTCGTCGGATGCGCGCCGCCGACTCGTCAAAATCCCCCGCTTGAAATCGCGCCCCCGCCTGACGGACCGTCCGGTCAACCGCACCGGCGATCCGCCGCTCACGACTATTCAGCTCCTCCGCCGGCGCAGCGGCAACCCAACCAAGCATCAAGCACACAACCGGCAAAAAAGGGGTCAGGACTCTTTTTACGCTCCAAAAAAAGAGTCCTGACCCCTTTTTTTTCGGCCGAGCGAGAGACTGCGTTGCGATGCGGCGAATCATGAGCACGAGATCGAGGGATTCGAATCAAAACCTCCGTGAGAACGCAACACGTTCCACCTCCGTACCCAATTCTACCCGCTCCGGCGACGAACCCCGTCGCTGATCCACGCCGTTACGGCGCGAGCGTCGCGTACCCCTGCGGGTGCCCACGGTGCCACCGCCACGCCGTCTCGACGATCTCCGCCGCCTCGGGGTATTTCGGTTGCCACCCCAGGATCTGCTTTGCCAGTCGGGCGTCCGCGACCAACTCCGGCGGGTCCCCCGCTCGACGCTGGCCCATGACCTCCGGGATCGGGTGCCCGGTGACCTGGCGACACGCGTCGACAATCTCGCGGACACTCGTCCCACGGCCTGTCCCCAAGTTCAGACATAAACCGTTGCCGGGCTGCAGGGCGTCGAGCGCTCGAACGTGGGCGTCGGCGAGGTCATCGACATGGATGTAGTCGCGGATGCAGGTCCCGTCGGCGGTCGGATAGTCGTCCCCGAAAATGGTGATCTTGTCGCGCTGTCCGAGGGCGACCTGCAACACGATTGGGATCAGGTGCGACTCCGGATCATGGTCCTCCCCGATCGATCCGTCCGGCCGCGCACCGGCCGCGTTGAAGTACCGCAGCGCAGCGTAGCCGAGCCCATAAACCGACGCATAGTCGGCCAGCGCCTGTTCGATGACCAACTTGGTGAAACCGTATGGATTGATGGGGTGTTGCGGCGCCGTCTCCGGAATCGGAACCACCTCCGGTTGGCCATAGGTTGCGGTCGTGCTGCTGAAAACCAATTGGCTCACCTCCGCTTCCCGCATGGCATCGAGCAATTCCAATGCGGCGATCACGTTGTTGCGATAATACAATGCCGGGTCATTGACCGATTCGTTGACCAACGCAAAGGCAGCGAAGTGCATCACCGCGTCGATGCCCTTGCCGCGCATCACCGAAACCAGCTTCTCCCGGTCCGCGGCCTCCCCTTCGATCAACAAGCCGTCCGGGACCGACTGCCGGTGACCGCGGGAAAGATTGTCATAAACCCACACCCCATGGCCCGCATCGAGCAAGTGGCGACATGCATGCGAGCCGATGTAGCCGGCGCCGCCAACAACCAGAACATTCATGGCAACCGTTGCCTGTTAGGGAACAGAAAAGAACGCAGCGAGAATGCACGATGTTAGGGCATGGGCACAAGATGCGACACGACTCGAGCGAGCAATAACGCCGAAAAATGAGACAGTCAATGATCCCAAGGAGCTAGAGGCCAGTATTGTCCAAACGCCGTACCAAGCTACAACTGCTTCACCAATCGGGACCCACCGCCGGTGCTGGCCGGGCGACAGAAACGGTTTATAGTGATTTTCTCGATTACCTCCGCGGCGAATGCCACCTGGCCGACAACAGCATCGACGCCTACGGACGCGACATCCGCCGCTTTGTCGCCTGGCTCGGCAAACGGAAAATCTCCGAGATCCAGATCGAGGACTTCTCGGACTTCATCGGCCAGCTCAGTGACTCTGGACTGGCTCCCGTGTCGGTCGCCCGCACGCTTGTCGCGGTGCGTACGTTTTACAAGTTCCTGCAGCTCGAAGGGGTCGTCGAGGAGAACCCGGCGGAGCTGATCACGACGCAGAAGATGTGGCAGCGGATCCCCGGCGTCCTCTCGCCGCGCGAGGTCGAAGCGTTCCTGGCGGCCCCTCGGAGGATCGACAGCTATTGGCAGCGCGACATTGCGATGTTGGAAGTCCTCTACGCGACCGGCTGCCGGGCGTCGGAGGTCTGTGGGTTGCGCGTCCGCGATCTGTCGCTGGCCGAGCGGCATCTGCGCTGCGAGGGCAAGGGGGGGAAACAGCGGATGGTGCCGATCGGCAATCGCGCGGTGACTGCGATCGAACGCTACACCGCTGAACTTCGCGGAACCCTGGCGGCCAAGACCTCACCGCCGCCGGAGGAATTGTTTCTTTCTCGTACCGGTCGGCCGCTGGACCGGATCCAACTCTGGCGGCTGGTCAAAACCTACGCCTGCCGCGCCGGGATCGACGCGGCAGTCGGGCCGCACACGTTGCGGCACAGCTTCGCCACTCACCTGCTCGCCGGCGGCGCCGACTTGAGGCAAGTCCAAGAGATGCTCGGTCACGCCAGCATCCAAACGACCCAGATCTACACGCATGTGGAACACTCGCGCCTGCAACGGATCCACCGCCAATTCCACCCGCGGGCATGAACGCCTCTCCGGAAAATGGGACATTTGCCCGCACAGCGTCTCCATCTGTCTCCCTTCTTTCCCGGCATTGCGGTGGTGCGGAGTCACGGAGAATCCGGCGGGAGTTTATTTTGCCGCACGCCGGTAATACAGGCACCCCGGTGATACAATCGAGGGGGACGTCTCTTCTCTCCCTTTGCCAAAATCGATGAGGCTTCGGATGCATGCCAGTAGTCGTCTGCGGTTCTTGACGGTCGTCTCGCTGGGTTGCATTTTCGCCTGCTCGGCCTCGCACATCCATGCGGATCCCCCCGGCGGTGACGATCCCTTCGCTCCGCAGCAAGAACAAAAGCCATCCGGGGCCGTCGACGACCCGTTCGGCGAGCCACCGCGAGAAACAGCCGACGAGGCGCCCCGCCAGGCCGGCGGTGACGATCCGCGATTCGAGGCGGCCAAGTCGCAGCCGGTGGAACCCACCGCCCCGCAGGTGAACGCAGCACGGGAACGGGAGGAACGACTGCGAAGGATCCTCGGTGAACCGGTCTCGTTTCAGTTCCCCGGAATTCCGTTGGCCGACGCCCTGCGACAGATCGAAGACGAGAAGGAAATCCCGATCGTGCTGGACCGCCGGTGGATCGAAGACCTGGGTTTGACCGCAGAAGTACCAGTCAATATCAGCCTGGACAACGTCTCGCTTCGCAGTTTCCTGCAACACATGCTGCGTGAATTGGAGCTCGATTTCACGATTCACAGCGAGACGCTGCTGGTCACAACCGCCGCTCAAGTGGTGGGCCGATATCGCACACCACGACTGTACCAAGTTCCGCCCGCGTTGCATGACGAGATGGAGTCGGTCGCCGAAGCGGTGCGTGCCAGCATTCGCCCCGAGATCTGGTCACCCGTGCTTGCTGGAAGCCACCCGGCGGCGTCGCCTTATTCGGCGGCGCCACCTCCGGTGGGCTCCAACCATCCCTCGGCAGGTTCCTACCCGGCGGCCAGACCTGCCCCGGCGGCCGTTCCACAACCCAGAGGTGGCCGCTGCACGATCTCAGTCTTGGACGGCGTCTTGGTCATCGCGGCGCCGGAGAATGTCCATTTCGAAGTGGAACGGTTCATGGAACGTTTGCGGAACACCTACCCATAGCTCTTCTGCTCCGGCAGCCGACCACCCCAACCAGGGGCCAAGTATATCCGCTTCACAGGCCACTTGTGCATATAATCAATTTCGCTCGGCGATGTCCTTGACGCTGGTCATGCGCAGTCGACCCGATGGGTTGTGCATCGGATCTGGGACTCCAGATTCTTCGGCGAGCTCATGCTGGACTCGGAACCGGGGGCCTCTGTCATCGGCGATGATGTGGCCGTCACCTACCGGCCCGTCGCCCGCGCAGACATAGCGGATCATCTCGATGATGGCGCGGTCATCGGCGTCAGCGTCAGCGCGTTTCATGACGATTTCCGGGAAACCGGGCACGTGCATTCCCATCGTCCATACTTCGTGTTTTCCACGAACGATCCCAACGAAGGCGAAACTGACCGCGTCACTGCTGGCCTCTTCGGCCATATCCACCCAGTTCTCCCCACCGTGTGAAAGGGCGCTGTTGTCAATGAACACGCCCGCTCCGCCCGCCTGAATGATCGCGGCACCCGCTTTCATCATCTTTCGTGCCGACTCGAGACTGCCACCAGGGCCCTTCAGCCCCACGTTGACCGTGTACTGATCGACCACCTCCAATTCCCTGGGATTTGCCGCTCGGCGAAGGGTCGAGCGAAAGATGGACGCAAACTTCCCGTCGGGCGGCATGGGAAAGATCTCAATCTCAGTCTGATCTGGAAGAACCAAACGATCATCTGTGACCCGATGCCCCTGCGGAATGCGTTCAAACATCTCCTCCGGGTGTCGCCAATTGCCGGGAATTCGAAGCGCGATGCTTACGGTCGGACTCGTCTCAGCCGTCATTTCTTTGCCCCTTTCCAATGCCTCGGTGAGTAAACCGACCATTGTGTCGATGCCGGCCGCAAGGCTCAATGCGTCCACGGCCCTCAAAAAGTATGTCGGACACCCCTTTCTCAGATCGTCTCACGCCGGTTGGTGCGACTCGACGCTTGTAACATGAAGCAACGGGGCCCACGTGATCACGTCTCGCTCCGGGTAGCTGACCACCATCTTCGTTTTGGTCAGCAATACATTTTCCGGATGGTCGATCGTTAGCTTCTGTCCGCTCGATAAGGTGACAACGACCGGAACAAAAGGGCGTCGCTCGAGGATTTCACGCATGCTCTTCTCGTTCATCGTCCGCTCCGCATGCTTTACGCACTGCTTGGTCCTCGATTTTAACTTGTGGGGCCTCACAGACAGCGTCGGATCTTTTTGCCGTCGACCAAGTGTATTCGCATGTTCAGGTAAAACAAGGCATGTCCCTCCCAAAAAGGTGTCGGACACCTTTTTCCGCTCGCTCAGTGACCGCAGAGCCTAATTGCCGCGTACCAACCCAATGCGTACACTAATTGTGACCGCAGAGTGCATTGGAAATGGAGACGCGAAATGAAGCGAATCAATGTTCGGGAAGCTCGACAGCAATTCAGCGCGTTGGTTGATGCGGCGGAGCACGGCGATTTGATCGTGATCACCAGACACGGGCAGGAAGTGGCACGGCTCGGCCCCATCGAAGCTACTCCTGAAGCAGGCCTCCCCGACCTGAGCGAATTCCGAGACTCGATCGGTGGCGTGATGCCGGACGCCAGCGAGCCGTTGTCCGAGACCGTTCGCCAAGCGCGCGATCGGACGCGCTACTGATGCACTACCTCGATACCAGTGTGTTGGCCGCGTATTACCATCCCGAGCCGCGGAGCGCCCAAGTCCAACAAGTCCTCCGTGATCTTCATGGCCCAACGATCAGCCCGCTGGTGAAACTGGAACTGCACTCAGCCTTGGCGATCAAGGTTCGGAGGGGCGACCTGGCCCCTTCGCAGGCAGGCCAGATCGTCTCTCTGTTCCACCTTCACGTCGGTAGTCACCTTTACCGAATCGTCCCCATCGGACCCCGCGAGTACGAACGTGCGCAATCGTGGATCGGAGCATTCCGGTCCCCGTTACGAACGCTCGACGGACTGCACCTCGCGACTGCCTACGCCAATCAGCTAACCCTGGTGACAGCAGATCGAGCTCTCGCAGAGAGCGCCGCCGAGTTCGGCGTCAGCTGCCAAGAAATACAGTAGGCCAGCCAACGGCGGATCCTCCAGCCAAAAGGGTGTCGGACGCCCTATAACCTTCTTATGGTCGCCTTTTGCTCCGCAAAAGTCCCCGTCTTCCAAAAAAGTGTCGTCTTCCAAAAAGGTGTCGGACACCTTTTTCGGCTCGGAACCGATCACCAGATCGTGCGGACTGGATACTGGGCGACGAGCGGATCGTTTGTTGCGACGATCATTCCCTGACAATTCGCTTGGGTGACCAAAAGTCGATCGAACGGATCGCGATGGTGATGGGGCAAGCGATGAACTTGGCACACCTCCGGTTCATCGATCAGCAGCAACTCAAATCCCGCCTCACGCCGTTTCGGCGGAAGATACAAATCGGGCTGGCGTGGCAGGGCTAACTTTCCCAACCCGAACTTGATCGCAATTTCCCACGACGACGCGACGCTCACGAAGACGCGGTTGTCGCCGTCGAGTAATTCGTCGCGGACTGCCAAGGAGAGCGCTGGATCGTCGATCAGTGCCCCCAGGTAAGCGTGGGTGTCGAGCAGGATGTTCAACTGCGGCCCTCGAATGCGAGGATGACCTCTTCCGGAAGCGGCTCGAAAAACTCTTCCCCTAACACAAAGTCACCTTTTGCGGCCCCAAGACGACGCGGTTGTCGATCATGGGGGGGCAGCAGCCGAATCTCGGCAAAAGCCTGATTTCGCTTGCACAACACAATGCGATCTTCGGCCGCCATCTCGTTCAGATAGCGGGACAAATGCGTCTTGGCGTCGTGCATGTTCAAGTGAGTCTCTTTCATGCCTAGATTCTAAACTAAGTCGCCCGCCCCAAGCCAGGGGCTCGTAAAAAAGGTGTCGGACACCGTTTTCCGCTCCAATATGACGCTCAGCGGCGAGCGGTGGATTTCGGAAGCTTTCGCGGGCGGCCGCGTGGACGCATCGTCGACTCGAGGCCAAACTTCCGGGCAATCGATTCGACCCAGGACCCATCGCCGAAGGGAACGCCGCGTTTCATGCTCCAGTCGATCTGCCGCTGCTCCGATTCGGAAAAGTCGGTCCGTACCCGCTGGTTCCAGTCATCCCGGCGGGGGACCGGCCAGGGACTGAGGAGCGTTTCGTCCTCCGCTGAAGGGTGATTCCAGCGATAAAGGCTGGACCATTTCCAGTCCTCCGGCGGATCACAAAGCCGAGCCCGGTAGGGATTCCGTTCGACGTAGCGGCAGAGGGTCAAAAAGTGGCCATCACACTGCACGGGGAAGGACTTGTATCGTCCCTGGTACAGATGCCCTTCCCCCACGATCTGGTAGTGGGCGTGATATCGCTGGGTGTGGGTCAGCGTGACCCACTGAGCAAATCGCCCCATTTCTCCGTCGACCTGCGGGCTGACGACGAAGTGCCAGTGGTTGGGCATCAGGCAGTAACAGTAGAAACGCACGTCGAACATCTCCAGCCCCTCCGCAATGATCCCCTCCATCGCGGCATAGTCCTCGGGCTTATGAAAGATTTCCGCCCGCAAATTGGCTCGATTGAGCATGTGGTAGCAATGCCCCGCCACGTCGGCCCGCTTCGCCCGCCCCTCCGGCTACCCCCACGAAAAGCCCACAGATTAACCTCCCCATACCACCCAGTCCACCAAAAAGGTGTCGGACACCTTTTTCTTCCCTTCGGCCATATCCACCCAGTTCTCCCCACCGTGTGAAAGGGCGCTGTTGTCAATGAACACGCCCGCTCCGCCCGCCTGAATGATCGCGGCACCCGCTTTCATCATCTTTCGTGCCGACTCGAGACTGCCACCAGGGCCCTTCAGCCCCACGTTGACCGTGTACTGATCGACCACCTCCAATTCCCTGGGATTTGCCGCTCGGCGAAGGGTCGAGCGAAAGATGGACGCAAACTTCCCGTCGGGCGGCATGGGAAAGATCTCAATCTCAGTCTGATCTGGAAGAACCAAACGATCATCTGTGACCCGATGCCCCTGCGGAATGCGTTCAAACATCTCCTCCGGGTGTCGCCAATTGCCGGGAATTCGAAGCGCGATGCTTACGGTCGGACTCGTCTCAGCCGTCATTTCTTTGCCCCTTTCCAATGCCTCGGTGAGTAAACCGACCATTGTGTCGATGCCGGCCGCAAGGCTCAATGCGTCCACGGCCCTCAAAAAGGTGTCGGACGCCTTTTTTCTTCCGCTACATGAAAAAACCTTCCGGCCAATCGGCCGGAAGGTCTCCGTGAACTCTGAGGTGAAAATGCTGCCTACGCCTGCTTGCGACGTCGACTTCGTAGTCCGGCCAGTCCGACGGCCGCTACCGCAAAAATCGCCAAGCTAGAGGGTTCCGGAACAGGCTTAATATACAGGTTCGTATCCGTCCTGATCGGAAACGGTCCGCTCGCACTGGTGTTGGCAATGTCGCCTGACGCCTGCAGGTGGGCCTCAGCGCCAAACGTCACGCCGGCACCCACGGCGGCAGGTTCAGCGGCGCCGTCCGTCTCCAACCAAGTATGCTTCACGAGCGGGACAGAATTATTCTCCAACAAGTTCAGATTGATGAGGTTGGAAATTGAACCCAAATCTGAACCAACTGTATCGATCCCCTCGTTTCCGGTCGTAACAAAAAACTCCCCAAGATCGCTGACTCCGTCGTCTGCGAAATCCGCTCCTTCATAGCCAAACTCCCAGACCTTGTTGGTTCCTTGGAACGTACTGAGCGCATCCTGAAGAGAGCCGCTGGTGCTGAGCTCTCCTTGAGTGACATCGTCCCAAAACATCGCGACTGTATTCGCGTTGTTTGGGTTAAACCCAGTTATGCCAAAGGAATCATCCCAGTCCGTCGTTTCTAGTGGCTTGAAGAAGATGTTGGTGGTATCAATATCTCCGCTGCCACTAACGTCCACATCTTCTTTGGCGGCTGCTTCGATAGCGAAGATGCCGGTGAAAGTAGGGTCGTCAGCCCCTGGAGTGTAGGCAGCAGGAAGCTCGCCCGGCGGCGAATTAATCCCCTGCACTGAAATCGAGCCCAAGAAACGATCTCCGACTTCGATGGTTCCAGTCGTAGCCGTTTCATAAGATCCGTCGGCCTGCTGTTTAAAAAACACCTCGAAGTTGTCGTCTTCCAACTCATTGATTTCGTTAAAAACCAATGAACCCACAGCCCCGGCCTCGGCACAGTTAAACTGTGTTAAACCGATACCCATTGCCAAAATGGCAACTAAAAACTTTTTCATCGTAGTTTCCTAATGTCATCCAACTCTATGTAGCAAATCAAAACAAAGGCACTGAAACGTGTCATTGCTCGCTACGCAGGCTTCGGAGACATCCCCAGATAGGGCGGGAGTGGAATCGAATCATTGGCGACGGAAAGCCGCCACCGAAGATTCGCGTCCGTAGGAATCGAAAAGCGATGAGCGATCGCCGGGAACGAACTGAAGCCCGGCGACCCCATGATTGTGACGCCAGCGAGTTCGCCATCGCGTTGCACGAATTGCGGATCGTCCCCACGTGAGTCCTGATGGCGCATCTGCCAACCGACATCAACAGAGACCCCCACACCAGCCTGAAAGTTGGCCGGATCCAGGCCGGGGCTCGACGTCATCAACCCGCCCTGCACGTGGCTAACGCACAGAAGGCAGCTGAACACGATAGATGTGAGTCGAGCGAACATGACGCTGAGTCTAACCGGGGACTTCGTGGTGGGCAATCTTCACAGCCGGAGAAATCGCAAAAAATTTCTTCGGGCCTCGGGTCGCGATCGCCTTTCAGACCTTCGGCCGCATTTTTGGGCGCCCCCCCTCTGCCTATCCAATGAAAACCCGTACACGCGACACTGGGGAATCGCGGCCCTCAGCAGCGACTGCCCCCCCTCAGTCCGGTAGCGCAAGTATTTGTGCCGATGCGGATTGTGTGAAGATCGGACGCTTGCTATCGTCATCGAAGGGACCGCACTGTTACGCCCGTGACTTCTGCTCAAGTGATGGGGCATCGAAGGGCGAGGAGACCGGCCGGGGTATGGATCGATGCGATGCGGCAACTTAGATGGACCGGATATCGAGCGACGTGATTCCGCCGACGATCAGCGGTTTGCTTGAACGGCGCAACGCCCGGACGCCGCGAGAGGATGCATTTTTCCACCGCGAACCCCCTGAAACAGGGGGTTGGTCGCGCGTCAAGTGGGGCGATCTTTACACTCAGGTATTGCAGTTTTCAGACGCGCTTCGGCACGTCGGCGTAGCACCGGGAACACGGGTCGCGATCCTGCTCGGCTTGGACCCGATTTGGGAGGCGATCGCCCATGCGGTCTACCGCAACCGGGCGGTGCTTGTTTCGTTGGACATGGCCACGGGTGCCAACGACATCGGAAAGATTCTGCAGCATTGCGGCGTGTCGACGCTGGTGACCGATACCAGGGGATGGAAAAAGCTCGAGAAGGAGTCGACGGTCGATGCGACGGTAACTACGGTTCTCGCCAACGGGGATCCGAACTCCCCCCGGACAAAGGGATGTCTGTATCTCGAGAGGCTCATCGCGGAATCCGAGAGACGGGCGGCGTTTGCGGAACAACGGTTACCTGCCCCGGACGATCTTGCCACGATTGTGTATACCTCCGGCACGACGGGCGAGGCGAAAGGAATCGCGTATCGGCACGAGCAGGTGATGGCTGCCTGCGGGGCATTGGTCGAAGCGTACGGGGAACTCGGCCCTGAAGATCGCACGGTCTGCTGGCTCCCGTTATCGGCGATGTTTCAGCGGATGGCGAATCTGTTGAGCATGGCTTGCGGGATGACGACCTATTTTGTTGAAGATCCTCGATCGATTCTCCAGCAACTGGAGGAGATCCAACCGTCGTTTTTCATCGGCGTTCCCCGCTTCTATGAGAAACTCGAGAACGCCCTCTCCAGCGGCGAATCATCGCTCCCCCTTGCCCGGTCGCTCCAACAGACCAAGCTGATGATCAGCGGTTCTGCACCGATCCCTGTGAACATACTCAGGTCCCTCCAGAGGCGGGGGCTTTCGGTGCGGGAAGCCTATGGGCTGAGCGAGAACACGGTACCAGTCGCGCTCAATCGCCTTTCGGACTACCGCTTCGGCTCGGTGGGCAAGCCGCTACCGCCCAATGAAGTCGTCTTAGCGGACGATGGCGAGGTGTTGGTCCGGGGGCTCGGAGTGTTTGAGGGCTATGTCGGTGACGGGCCGTCGCAGGACCTTTTTAACGCCGATGGTTTTTACCGCACCGGAGACATCGGTCGATTCGATGAGGATGGGTTTTTGTTCCTCATCGGCCGGAAGCGTGACCTGATCAAGACGTCGACTGGTCGCCGGATTGGGCCCAGCAGGATCGAGGCCGCTTACGCCCAATGCGGATCGATCGACCAGATTCTCGTCATCGGTGAGGGGAGAAAGTATCTTGCCGCCATCGTCGTCGTGAGTCCGGACGCCGCGGATCGATTGCGGGGTGAGCCGTTGCGGGGCGGGGCGGGGGACGCATCTACCAACGCCGAGATGCGTTCCCAGACGTCCGTGGAGTCCGACGCAGGTGACCTGCTTGCCGAATGGCTCGCGGCCGGCGAGTCCCTTGGACCCGAAGAGCAAATCCAAGCCTTCGGCGTCCTTCCTCACCCGTTTCGCGAAGACGAAGTGACGACCAGTCAGAAACTTCGCCGCTCCGTCATCCAGCGACGGTACTCGGCATTGATCGATCGCATCTACGCTCAGCGCACTCCTTGCATCGTGATTGCCTCGGAAGATGACCTTGCCCTTCCTGACGACGATCAAAGTCGACGCGGGACATGAAACATATCCTTATCACCGGTGCAAGCGGTGCCTTGGGGAGCGCTCTCGTTCCCCTGTTTGCGGGCGATGCAGAGACGCGTGTGGTGCTGCTGATGCGGGCCCAATCGCCCGAGCATCTTGCCCAGCGGCGGGAGCGGATTCTATCGTTTCTGCGACTCCTCGGCATGGATGAGCCATCCACACAACGAGTCGACTTTGTTCAAGGTGATATCTCCCAAGCAACTTTAGGGCTCGCTGCAGAGCCGGCAGAGCGACTGGTGGGGAACGTAACCCATGTCGTCCACTCAGCCGGCAACGTCAAGCTAAACCAGTCGTTGGACGATGCACGCAAGACCGCTGTCGGCTCGGCAAAAGGCATCGTTGATTTCGTTCGTCGATGCCAGCATTCCGGCCAGTTCAAGAAGCTTGAGTTCGTGAGCACCGTTGGGGTCGCGGGGCGGAAAGGCGGACTGATTTCCGAAGAGAGGGTGTCAGAGGATCGTAGCGCCAGCGAATTCCATAATACGTATGAGGCGGCGAAGTGGGAGGCGGAACGATTCCTGTGGCGCGAGATTGATGACGGGTTGCCGGCCACGGTGCACCGGCCCAGCATGATTGTGGGGGACTCTCAAAATGGCACGATTTTTCATTTCCAGGTTTTCTACTTCTTGACCGACTTCTTGATTGGACGGCGAACGTGGGGAGTCATCCCCCGAACCGATGGCGCGGTTCTCGACATCGTGCCGGTCGACTACGTGGCCAAAGCGATTCACCTTGCTTCCCGGGAGCAGCTGGGCATGGGCCAGGTCTGGCACCTCTGCTCCGGACCGGAAGATTCCTGGCCACTGGAGAGACTGCTGGAAAAATTGAGGGAATTGCTAGCCGAACGTGGTGAACGGGTACCCACGACTCGGTCGGTCCCCCTCTCGATGTTCCGTCACCTGCTCGGGTTTACCAGCACGTTCGCTCCTCCTCGCTCGCGCCGGTTCCTGAAGGGGCTGCCGTTCCTTTTGGACTACTTGGATGAGAAGCAGTTGTTTGAACATGAGCGGACGAACCTGCTGCTCCGAGAGCAAGGACTGGCTGTGCCTGCTGTTGAGTCCTATCTCAAGACGATCATGACCCCGTACTGGGACCGAACCGTCACGTCGACCAAGCGTCACTAGGAGTTCAGATGGATGCGAAGACCAGGATCGATGAAATCAACGCCTTTCTGGGATATGTGGTCGGTGAGTGGCCTTCCACCCAGCCCGAAGTTGCGGACCAACTATCGCAGCGGTGTTCGAATTGCATCCTCTCGGAAAACTACGTTTCGCTGGAAAATGGTCTTTGTTCTGAATGTCGCCGCGGCGTGCCAAGCAAGCACGAGCGGGGAGAGCGGAACGAAGCCGCCGAATCTGCGTTAGCCAACGTACTCCGCGATCGCTCGGGGAAAGGAGCCGCTAACTATGATGCGGTCGTGCTGTTCAGCGGGGGGAAAGACAGTGCGTTTCTTCTGCACCGCTTGCGCAGCGAATTTCCCGAACTCAGGCTGGCAGCACTGACGGTCGACAACAGTTTCATGAGTACGGTCGCACTCGCCAACTGCCGGCATATCTTGTCGTGTATGGACGGGATTGACCATTTCGTCGTGCGGCCGAAACAGGATCTATATGTTCGTGCGTTCCGGCACGCGCTAACTCATCTTGATGGCCAGGGTTGCTACGCCAAGGTCGATCGAATGGATGGCGATCTGACGTTCGACATCGGCCGGAACTTCGCTGCATCGCTCGATATCCCGCTATTGATCTCCGGATTGTCCCCCGAACAGGTCGAACGGATTCTGGGGCTCGACAACTTCGAGGCTCCCGTTGCGATTGAAAGCCAGCGGCGAACTCACTCGGCAGATTTTGCGCTCGAACAGCTCTACGATCCAAATGAGCTCGACCAGTATTGGTGGAATCCCGATCGCTGGCCTGCCGATCGCCGTCCGCGTGTTCTGCATCCCTTTCATGCTTGGAACTACGACGAAGAGGAGATCCCACGGGAGGTGATTCGACTGGGATTGATCGAAGCTGGACAGGACAATCCACTGATTACGAACAACGACACAATTCCAGTGATGCTTGCCGTTGACAGCATCAATCTGGGATACTCCAGCTTTGAGCCCGAATTCGCTCAACTGATCCGTGAAGGTCGTGCGGACCGAAGCATGTGGTTGGCGATTTTCCAGGCGATCGAATATCTCGTTCGAGAGGGGCGGTTCTTGCCCTCCTGCATCGCTGACACGCTCGAGCGCCTGGAGTTGACGCCCGAGCAAATCGGGTTGCCGACACTTCAAGTGGACTGATTCGGTCGGGACCCTGGGTCTGGGGTCCGGATCGCGGCAGCAGAAATTCTTCATCAGCGAGGCGGCTTCGATGTTCGACCCGACGAATGTACGTTATTGATTGTGTCGCGACGTGAGGAATGCGGGAAAGACCCAGCCGAAACCGGACTGTCTCAGGTCTGAGCCTGCACGTCAGTGGGACCAGGTAGAAGGAAAATCGCGAACGCTTCGGGGCGGACGACGCCGCGGCCGGAAATCTCCGCGTAGGCTTGTTCGCGGAGCTGTAGTCCGCTGTCGCCGTTGATGGTGTCGGCAAGCCGCGCTCGACTCGCGGCGGCGTGCAAGGACATTCCGAGTGAATCGAATCGCTCGGCAGCCGACGTAAGATCGCGAGCGGCTCGTACGCGGTCATGGCGTAGCAGTCGCATTGTCCCGCGGTAAGCAACCGACAGGGCGGATGTCCAGGGCAGCCGCTCCCAAGCGAGCCGCCGCCGGGTCCGCTTCGCGTGTCGCCACCAGCGGCGGCCGCTCGGTGTCCGCAAGACTTTTGCGAGCGCCGCCCTGGTCAACAAATCGTTGAGTTGCGCCCTGACGATGTGGGCCCCGAGAAGCCAGGATTGCCGATATCGCCGACGATGGCCGCGAATCAACGCGACCGCCCCCTCTGGGTCGCCGCGGTACAAGCGCAAAGTGGCTTCTCCGATAATGGCCAAATGATGCTGGATATAGAAGCCGCCGTCGTCCCATTCACGCATGGTCGACTGCAGTTCTCGGATACCGTCAATTGGACGGTCCTTGGCGACGCGGAGGAAACTTCGGCAATATCCGCCGAGCATGACGGAAGTGAAGAGGTCGTGCCGTTGGATCGCTTCATCGATCAAACGGTCACAACGTTCATCTAGTTGTTCAATCTCACCGAGCCAGGACATCGACAATAACTGCCAGAACTGAGCGAGCGTAACGTTCCCGAGGATTTCGTGGGACTCGTTGGAATTACGGATCGCCGAAGAGTGCCTTAGGTCGACAAACATGGTCTCCGCCTCACGACACTCCTGGAGGGACTTCGCCCACTCTCCCAGGCATCCGGACCGAATTCCACGGCACAAAGCCAATGACGAGTTTAGATAGTGGTCGTCCATCGCGTTGGCGAGTGAGTCGGCGCGTCTGGACAATCGGAGTGAATGTCGACGTGTGATGCGTCCCAACGACGCGATCATTCCGGCCTCAAGTGCCAACGCCCGTGCCAGCCGCGGTGGGTCCCCAAGCTTTTCCGCTTCTAACAGGTGCTGGGCCGTGTAGTAAGAACTACGGACGAGATCGACGTGGGTCATTGCTGAGGCAATCGACCAGAACGCGTCGACTTGGCCTCCATCGGTTGGATCAACCTGCCGTCGTTTCCGCCATCGAACCAGCGAAATTTTCAGGTTTGCAAGGCCTGTTAGCACCAATGCGCCGGGAATCGACGCAGGCACTTCCCTGCCGACTTGCTGGCACAGGACCTTTAGTACGTCGCGTGCACGACCGATCTGGCCCATGAATTGGAACTGCGCGAAAGCCCGGCGCCGCATTTCAACGCTGGTGGGACCATCACATCCGTCTGCGACCTCCAGATAGACCTCGGCAGCCTGCAGGCACTGGCCTGAATTCGATAACGCTTCGGCGAACTTGATCCGCAATTGGGTGTCATCCTGTTCGGACTCCGCCGCCCTCAATTCGATCGCCTCGTGGTAGAGTTCGGCGGCTTGGTGGAAGGCGAGTTTCTCCGCGGCGTCATCGGCGGAGAGGGCGTAGTAGTGGGCCGATTCCTTGAAGTTCCCGGCGAAGCGGTGATGCACGGCAAGGAAGTAGGCGTCTGGTTCGCTATGTGACTGACAATACTCCACGATGTCGCGATGGAAAGCGCACCGCTGATTCTCCGTCAGCCGCGCTAGGATGACTTCGCGGACCCGGTCGTGGAATGTATCCAGCAAGACCTCTTCGTCGCCGCCACACTCACGGGCCAAACTTTGGCTACGGAGCAGCTCGATCGACTCGGTGACCGAGAGGGCGGACACGTTGGCGATCCCCGCGAGGTCCCCGGGTGACATCGGCTGCCCGGCGACGGCGAGTGCTTCGAGCAACTGACGTGGGTCCTCGGGGAGCCTCTCGATCCGCCCCCACATAATCCCATCAAGCGTGACATCCCCGGATCGGGCGAGACTTTCGTCCCTTTCGGTGATAGCCAACACGAGCTCGTGCAGGAACAGCGGGCTGCCCATCGACTCGGCAGCGACCTTGCTTCGCAATTCCGCGTACCCTTGCTGATCGCTCCAGCGCGGCACCATCAATCCGAACAGTTCCTCGCATTCGCGACGGCTCAGCGGATTGAGCTGCATCCGATGGCACGATGGGACCGACTTGGTGATGGTGTTGAACACGGTCTCGCGAAACTCTTCGTCGCGGAAGACGCCAACAAACAACAGATTGGGCGGGTCGGGGCCGCGAAGCAAATGGTTCAGCAGAAGCAGGCTGTCGTCGTCGCTCCACTGCAGGTCGTCGATGACCAAAAGGAGCCGTCGTCGGTCACCGATCCGCGCCAACATTTCGCGAAGGGCGAGGAACGCTTTCTTGCGGAGCGTATGTCTGTCGAACTGAATCTCCGAACGCAGGGGTGAATGCCGGATTGCATCGACCTGTCGGAGAGTCGGAAACACTTGCGCCAACGCGCCGATGTCACGCGGTAACCATGCGTCAACTTGCTCGAAGGTCAATTCCTGGAGATACCGACTGAGGCCCTCGATCAGTTCATCGATCGCTTTGAAGGGGATCGATTCCTGACCGTAACAACGGGACTTCAAGACCAACACGTCGGAGTGCGAACGCACTTGCTCGATGAATCTCGCTACGAGCTTACTTTTTCCGCTCCCTGATAAGCCCTGAACAAAATACGAGTGGTGGACACGTTGGTGAAGTTGACCGAACGCGGCAGACAGGGTTTTCAACTCCGAGTCGCGTCCCACGAAGGGCTGATCGGACTGACGTGAACGCATCGGTCGCATCGGCGCCCCAAGTTCCTTCAAGACCCATTGTCCGTCGGCACGTCGATCTGGATCACGAGCCAGCAATTGCATGCAGATGTGAGAGAATTTCGGTGAAACGCCGTCGACGCGTCGGTCGATCGGGAGGGGATCTTCGGTGCGTTTACGGCGGATCACTTCGGCCGGGGACCCTTCGAACGGGAGATGTCCCGTCAGCACGGCATAAAGGAGGACGCCCACCGAATACCAATCGGTAGCGGGCGTCACGGCAGCCCCTTCAGCTTGCTCCGGTGACATGTAGGAAGGCGTTCCGATCACGTGCCCGTCGATCGTTTGGTAGGCACCTTCGTATTCAAGTTCGATCGCCAAGCCGAAGTCGACGATCACGACCCGCCCCGTGTCGGTGAGAAGGATGTTGTTCGACTTGATATCGCGATGGACCTTTCCGGATGCGTGCAACTCGATCAGGCCGCCACAGATTTGTCGCAGGCCCTGATCCAATTTATCGAGTCGCTCGTTCGGAAACGGTTTCCCGGCGGCGAGGTCACCTCGGAGCGCACGCAAAAAGTCTCGTCCTTCAACGAACTCCATTGTGAAATACGAAAACTGTTCGGCAACGACAAGCTCGTGCAGGCGCACGAGATTGGGATGGTGGATCCCCGCGCGGGCGCGAAATTCCTTCTTGAAGCGACTGAGGCTTCCGGGGTCGACCCGAAGCATTGTCTTCAGGGCGAGCGTCTGTTGATGCTTCGTATCGCGGGCTCGATAGACGACGCCCATTCCGCCGCGGCCTATCTCCGACAAGATTTCGTAGCGATCGATGCGCGGTAGTGAGCTCCCCGAGTTCACCTCGTCCGTGATAAGCCCCTTCGTCGGGTCGCTGAATAAACCCGTGGCTACGGAACCGCATTCAAACGCCGTCAACCGGACGGGTTGGTCTTCCGTTGATGCATCGTGACGGACGTCGGGGACGCTATCGAAAGTCGGATCGAGGAAAATGCGATCGATCTCGGAGCGAAATCGGGCGAACCGCCGCAGGCATTGTTCGCGGGTAAGCAGATCGCCGCGACGATGACGTGCTCTGTACTCGATAGGCAATAAGCGGGCGAAGAGTTCCCCCTTCCGCGCAGGAACCTGATCGAGATAGGTTTCCAACTGCGGGTTCTCGCCTCGTTCCCAATCAAGGGCGAAGCGGTCGGCGATCGCTTCGATGCGGTCGTCGAGGCGATGCTGCGGTGAGTTTCCGCCTATGTCATTTTCCCTCGACACACTTGGTCCCGATCAACATTCTGGGTACTTCGACTTTGCCCATTGGAGCATCAGTTGAAGGTCACAGTATAGCTCAACGGCACCCATGGGTGGGGAGACGTGATTCCACCTGCTGCCGCGTACCATTCAAGCCGGGCCCGCACCACACCCCCCTGAGGTTGACGAACTCGGTCAGGAATTCCAACTCCGCTTCGGGGTTCACCCCTTTAGTGGATTCAGCCAGCACCTCCGGTTTTGGCCGGCCGAGGTTGTCGATCATTGCGCCGAACTGGCGATTGAAGTTGACTGCGTCGAGAATAACAGCAAGATCTCGCCAACTCGATCGAGTTCGGGACCGGTGAGCGATTCAGCCGCGGTGGCGAGGGCTTCGATGATGTCCGGAAGATCCTTCGCCGGGATGTCCAGCCTCACCTCCTCCCGGCTCCAAATCGCCAGCCGGAGCGCGTCCTCCAACGCGTCGCAGAGCGTGGCGAGGCTCGGCGTTTGCCCCGCCAGTCGCGTCAGGAGCGGGAGCCAACGGGCGGCCTGGCTCTGACCGAGGACCACCTGGTGAACGGGTTCGCCGGGACAGGGTGTCGTCCGTGAGGCATCTGGCGTTGCGTGCACGTTCATCGTTGGCGGCGCCGGAAAATGAGGTCGAAAGCGAGTCTCGCTACTCTAGCTCGCGGAATGGGACCTGGCGAAAAAGGGGTCAGGACTCTTTTTTCCTCGTCAGCGAATCCGCAGTACAATTCGGGGAGATGTTGTCGCGGCGTGTCCTTCCTGACCGGAGCAGATGTTCATGCTGACTCGCTCGTCCTCGTTCGAGTCGCGGACCGTGGTGGAACCGGTCCGCTGGGATACGTACGTGGCATTGGCGGACGAGCGGGCGGGGATTGTTCCACGCCTGACCTTCGATCGGGGAAGGATGGAGCTGATAAGTCCGAAGAAGGAGCATGAATCGATCGGCCACCTGCTCGGACGCTTGATTGAAACGTTCTCGGAATGTCGCGACATCGAGATCGTGGGGGTCGCATCAACGACGTTCCGGCGGCAGGATCTGGATCGTGGATTTGAGGCTGATGAGGCCTATTACATTGAGCATGCCGATGCGGTACGCGGACAGGGGGAGATCGACTTGGCGATCGATCCTCCGCCTGATCTCGTCATTGAAACCGAGCTGACGTCGTCAGCGATCCGCAAGCTCGATCTGCTCGCGGCGATGGGGATTCCCGAGTTCTGGCGACACAACGGAGAGGAGCTGAGGGTTTTTCTTTTGGACGGGCCATCCTACCGTCCATCGTCGACCAGCTGTGCTTTGCCTGGCTTTCCCCTGCCGCTCGCCCACGCCGTGCTCGCTCGCCGTCATCGGGATGGAGAAACTGCGTTGATTCGCGAGTTTCGCAAAGCAATCAGCAGCCGGTGAAGGCGTTTTGCCGTTCGCTCTGCGGCGTCCCCGGCAGCCACGGAGCCACGACGCTCCGGCGGGGAGATACCGGCCGGAGCTGTTGATTGAACGAGGAGCTACGGCAGCTCGATGGCCTTCAAGGAGAGCTTTCCGTCGCCGTCGTCGGTGATCACGACCGCATGAGCGTCGTCGAGCTTGTCCATCCGGCTGACATTGGCGAGCGATTCGATCGTCTCATAAGGCTGACCCGCCGTGCCGCCGCCGGCGACGCGCTCGGTCAGCCCTGGGTTCGACTCGATGTCCTCGGTGCTGATCTTCATTGTCCCGCGAGCGGTGTTGTTCATCAGGACGAACGATTCACCGTCCTTCTCATAGACAAACATGTCGAGGGGCCGGTTGCGGTTGCCAAGTTCGGCAACCGTGGTGCCGCGGACCTTTTCGCTTCCCTGTAACTGCTCGACCGGGAACTTCACCAGCGGCGTGCAGGTGAATCCCGCCAGCAAGCTGGGCTCGCCGCCGACGGTGAAGGGGACGAAGGTCCGGATCGCAGGCTCCTCCAATCGGCCGTGGGCGGCGTGATAGATTTCGACGTTGGTGACCAACGTGTTTTCGGCGAACGGAAAGGGGAACTCGACTACGCTCGAGGGTGAATCCCCCGCGGTCATCCCCGAGACCAACACCTTGCCGTCAAAGAAGGCGACGTCGGTGATCGATTCGTCGCGAAGGTTCCGGGCCCGACGTCCCTCCCCGGTCACCCGGTCTTCAGGCGCGTTTGGCAAGACCTTCGTGGCGTGATCGATCTTGTCCAAGTTGAGCGCCGCGACCGACGCGTCCTTGCCAATCCGCACCAACTGATGCTGGTTGCCACCGGATATCGATAGGTAGACGTTTCCCGTCTCGGGATTGACCGCCATGTCGGCGATGTTAATTGAGTCGGGGCTAACTCCCAGCGATTCCGCCAGCGTCTCGGAAAGATTCTCGATTTCGAACGCCCCGGCCGCCGTCACCGCTTCGTCTTCGGTGTCGATCGCGTAGACGGTCGCCGCCTTGGGGTCGCCGACCAGCAGCACTCCCGAACCGGCAAAGGCGATCGGTCCGGCCGATTTCAATTCCACCGGCCCAGGGCTCAAGCCGGGAATCCTCGCGGCCAGTGCGTTTCCGGCCAATGTCACGGCCGCCAAGGCGGCCACGGCAAACGTTCGAATCAACATCGTTTCACCTGGAAACTGGAGACAAAAAGGGTGAGATGCTCGATCAACCAAGATCTGCAGGATACCCGTGAAGATACCTGCTCCATCCGCTCCGGTGGGGCAATAGGTCGCAATTTTGTGGGCTGGAAAATGAATTCACCGTGTGCGTTTTGCAACGACGGGACCCAGCCCATTTGGGCGAGGAGCAGCAATCGGGCTACCAACCGATTCCCGGGGGGGACGATAACGGCAGTCATCGGCGCCGGTCGGCGGAAATGGGAGTCGACGGTCCAGCTCGGCGAGTTGGCGATACTTGCTGGAAGGCCGTCGCGGTGACGGTCCAGCTCGGCGAATTGGACGTACTTGCTGGAAGGCCGTCGCGGTGACGGTCCAGCTCGGCGAGTTGGACGTACTTTCGGATTCAATGGGGGACAGCGATGATCCGGACCACCCAATGTCTTTTGCGCCTTGCGATGCTGGCACTGCTCGCCGGTTGCCTGCCGTCGACGAAGGTTTACAAGGACCCAGGGGAGAATGACCGCGGCGTTCGCTTCTATCGGCCTAAGCCTTATCTGTTGGTCAAGCCGATGGTGAACCGCGCCGGTGATCCCGTCGATGGGTACGTGTCGATCGAAACTGTCATGTTACCGGACTTCGGCGAGGAGTACTCGATCCACGTCCGTTCTGGGTTGGGGACCAACGACACCAAGATCACGCTGGCCGATGGCTGGCGTCTCGATGGGCTGAACGTCGACCTCGACTCGTCGACCGACGAGAACCTCGAGGCCATGGCCGACCTGGTCAAGCTGGTCCCAACCCTGACCTCCGGTGCGGATGAGACGGGCAAGATGTCGGTGCGGGCGACGAATGTGCCGCTTGGCTACTACGAGTCGGTGCTCTCACGGGGCCATGACTGCAAGAAGCGGCTGTACGGCTTCCGCTATGTCGGCTTTCTCCCCTACGCATCTTGCCCGCTGGAGTCGTCCGGCTGGGAACCGACCGACTGCTTTAGCGGCGACATATACAGCTTGGTCTTTGAGGACAACGCAATGGTGTTCCGTCCGCTGCATGCGGTCGCCACAGCGGAAGCAGCGGCGCCGGAGGCCGTCCCGGCCGAGGAGGTGGCCCCGACTGCCGCGTCCCCGACTGCTGCGTCCCAAGATCCGTCCTCCACGAAGGTGCGCGGCGAAAGTTGAAAACGATTGAATCGCTCGACCGACTGTC